>JAJDTI010000165.1 GCA_022827245.1 Pseudomonadales bacterium
GACGACATGCCCATCCCGGACCCGCTGATCTGGATGGCCTACATGGCCGCCGCGACCTCGCGCATCCGCCTCGCGACCGGCATCCTGATCCTCCCCCAGCACAACCCGGTCATCACGGCGAAGCAGGTCGCGAGCCTCGACAGCATGTCCGGCGGCCGCACGATCCTCGGCATCGGCGTCGGCTGGCTGAAGGAGGAGTTCGACACCATCGGCGCGCCGTTCGCGGAACGCGGCGCCCGCACCGACGAGTACATCGCGGTCATGCGCACGCTCTGGAGCATGGAGAAGCCGAGCTTCCACGGCGATTTCTTCGAGTTCGAGAACGCCTACTGCCTGCCGCAGCCCCCCGCCGGCCGCGTCCCGATCGTCGTCGGCGGGCATTCGAAGGCCGCCGCGCGCCGCGCCGGGCGCCTCGGCGACGGTTTCTTTCCCGCGCGGGAGACGCGCGCGGACCTGATCGCGGTCGCACGGGAGACCGCGGAAGCCCACGGCCGCGACCCCGACGAGGTGGAGATCACCGCCAGCGTCCCGGCCGACCTCGGGGAGCTCGACCAACTCGCTGACCTCGGCGTCGCCCGCGTGCTGATCCCGGTCTCGCCGTTCCCCGGCATGGGCGCTACGGTCGGCACGCCGGAAGAGGCGCTCGCCTGGAAGTCCCGGATCGAGCGGCACGCCGATGCCTGATGCCCTGAAAGAAGGCCTGCGCCGCCAGCTCGAGATCCTCGAAAGGAAGATCGCCGGCGGCGAGACGCTTGCGGGATGGAAGGTGGGGCTGACCTCCGGGGCGTCGCGGGACGCCATGGGCCCGGGGTTCCGGCCCTTCGGTCATCTCCTCGCCAGCCGCGTCTTCGAGAGCGGCGCCACCCTCGCGCTCGGAGATTTCGACCGGATCAACGTCGAGAACGAGGTCTGCTTCACCGTCGGCGAGGCGATTCGCGCCGAGAGAGGGCCGGTTTCGCCCCGGGAGGTCGCAGACGCAATTGCCGGCGTGTCCGCCGGATTCGAGATCAACGAACCCCGCCTTCCGGCGGGCGCCTCGGCGGAGGACCGCCTGGCCGACAACCTGTCGCAGTGGGGCGTCGTCGCGGCGGCCGCGCACCCGGTCGATGCGGTGGACCTCGCCGGCCTCGAGGTGACCCTCTCCCGCGACGGCGCGGCGGTCGAGACCGTGACCGCGCGCGGCCATATCGACGACCATTTCGCGTCCATCGCCGCCCTCGCCATCCAGCTCGGACGCTTCGGGCTAGCGCTCGAACCCGGTCAACGCGTCATCACCGGGGCTTTCGCCCGCCGCCCCGTGACCGCGCCGTCCCGCTGGCAGGGCGACTTCGGGCCCGCTCTGGGAACCGTGGAGGTCACGTTCGCATGAAGATTCTCATCATCCCGGGACTGACCCTGCGCGAGGTCACCGAGACCGACCTCGCCCGTATCCGCTCCGCCGCCGGCGACGCCGACATCGTCGTCTCGGATCACCGCGAGGCGACCCGCCACATCGCCGACGCGGACGTCGTGCTCGGTTTCGTGACCCGCGAGATGTTCCTCGCCGCGCGCAAGCTCCGGTGGGTGCAGTCCATCTCCTCGGGCGTGGACATGTTCCTCTACGATGAGTTCCGCGACAGCGAGGTCGTCCTGACCAGCGAGAAGGGCCTCGTCGGCGAACACCTGGCCGACCACGCCTTCGGCCTCCTGCTAATGCTGACGCGACAGCTCGCCACGGCTCTGAAACACGGGCCGGACGCCTGGAACCACCGCCCCGAGATGCGGCGCCAGGAGATCGAGCTGACCGGCACCGTGATGGGCATCTTCGGATTCGGCGGCACGGGGCGCGCCATGGCCCGGCGCGCGGCGGCGTTCGGCATGACGGTCAACGCCCTGGACCGCGACCCCGTCCCCACGTCGCCCGAGGTGGATACGGTGTGGGGGCCGGACCGGTTCGACGACGTGCTCCAAACCTCCGATGTCGTCTCGATCTGCTGTCCGCTGACCCCGGAGACCCGGGGACGCTTCGATGCGTCGGCATTCGCCCGGATGCGCCCGACCGCCTACCTGGTGAACGTGACCCGCGGCGAGGTGATGGTCGAGGACGACCTGGCCGACGCACTCGAGTCGGGCCAGATCGCCGGCGCCGGCCTCGACGTGGCGCCACGTGAGCCCCTGCCCGCCGACAGCCGCCTCTGGAATCTGCCCAACGTCGTGATGACCCCCCACACGGCCGGCGCGAGCCAGTTCCGGGCGGCCCGCAACCTGGACCGCTTCGTGGACAACCTGGCGCGCTTTCGTGCGGGAGAATCCCTGGAGGGCGTGATCGACAAGGCGCTCGGGTACTGACCCGGGGCCGCGAACGCGTCAGGCGGCCTCTTCCGAAGCGGCCCGCAGCGACACCCGAAACGATGCCCCGCGCTCGGAGGGCACGAGTTCGATCGTGCCTCCCGCGTTGCGCACCAGCGCCTGGCTGATCGCGAGTCCGAGGCCGGTGCCGCCCCGGTCGCGCCTGGTGGTGAAGAAAGGCTCGAACACGTGCTCGCGGTTGCCCTCCGAGACGCCCTCCCCGTCGTCGTCCACGCGCAGCTCGACGGCTTCGCCGGCGCAAGTGGCTTGCACGCTAACGCCGGTGGCGCCGTGCTCGAAGGCGTTGTCGACCAGGTGCGTGAGCACCGCCTCCGCAGCGGACCCGTCGATACGCGCGGGGGCCCTCCCGGGCGCGACCTCCACCGCATCGTTGCCGAGCCCACGGGCGACGTCGAGCACGTCGGTGACCTCCTCGCTCGCGCCGGACATGTCGGCGCGAGCGAGTTCGAGCAGCCGCTGCGTCAGCCGGTCCAGGCGTTCGACGTCCGAGGCGACGTTGTCCAGGAAATGGGTCCGTTCCGCCTCGCTCATGTCGCCGAAATGGTCGCGCAGGACTTCCACCGCCCCCTGGATGGCCGTGATGGGCGTCTTGAACTCGTGGCTGACGTGGCGCGCGAGGTCGCGCACGTAGCCGGCGCGCCACTGCAGGTTGGCCGCCATCGCCGCCACCGTGTCGGCCAGTTCCGCGATCTCGCGTACGCGGTAGTGCCGGCGCCGCTCGAACGTGTCGGTCTCGCCCGCCGACAGGCGCTCCGCGTCCTGGGCGAGGCGGCGGATCGGCAACACCAGGGTGCGCGCCGTGAACGACGCGATGCCGAACACCACGGCCACGACCAGGACGGTCGCCTGCAGCAGCAGGAACCACTTGTTGGACAACGCATCGAGGATGGTCGGCGGCGTGCGCCACAGCGTCACCGCGCCGATGACGCGGTCGGCAAGCACGATCGGTTCCGCCACGACCACGACGAGCCCCGCGCTGCGGCTGATGGCCGCCACCGGCGCGGCGTCCGCCCTCGGACTGCTGCGCAGGCGGCTGACGCCGACGCCCCGCAACGCGGCCTGGACTTCCTCGCGGTGCCCGAGCGACAAACCGTCGTCCGCACCCGTCGTCGCCGCCACGCTGCCGGCGGGATCGACGACGCGTATCTGCGCCCGCGTCTTCGCCACGGCATCCGCCAGCGTCGGCGCAAGCTCCGCTCCGATGCGCCGCGCAACCGCGTCCGGCCCAGGCCCTTCCACGGCTTCCGGCAGCGGCGGGTGGACCGGTGACGCCGCGAAGTCGAGCGTCTCCGGAGGCCCATCGGAATTCGCTGCCCTGGGGTTTCCGTACGCCCCGCCCGCCGTCGTACGTGGACCGCGGAAGGCATTACGGTAGAACGCGGCGACGAACGCCGCCTGCCCTTGGAGCTCCGACTCCGTCTGCCGCAACAGCGCGCTCTCGTACAGGCGCAGCACCTGCACGGCAGCCACCGGCAGCACCAGGACGAACAGGCTGACGACCAGGAGGACGGTACGAAGCCGGAGTCGGAACATTACTCAAAGCTCAAGCAATACCCAACGCCGTGCACGGTGCGGATCGGGTCGCTGCCGTGCTCGCGGAGCTTCTCGCGCAGGCGCCTTACGTGACTGTCGATGGTGCGCTCGCTCACCACGCGCCGCGTCGGGTACGCGCCGCGCATCAGGGTCGCGCGGTCGATCACCGTTCCGGCATGCCTGGCAAGCGTCGCGAGCAGTCCGAACTCCGTCCCCGTCAGGGTCAGGGGCTCGCCATGCAGATGCGCGCGACGCCCCGGCGCGTCCACCACCAGGGGTCCGACCACCAGTTCCGCTGCCGGGTCCTCGGCCCGCGCGTCGATGCCGCGGAAGGTCGCGCGTACCCGCGCCACCAGTTCGCGCGGGCTGAAGGGCTTGGTGACGTAGTCGTCGCCGCCGGCGTCGAGACCCGCGACGCGGTCGCCCTCCTCGTCCTTGGACGACAGGAACAGGATCGGCACGTTGGATGTGCGCCGAATGGCCCGGCATACGTCCACGCCGTCGACCTCCGGCATGAGCACGTCGAGCACGACGAGGTCCGGAGACGCGTCGCGGAACCTGTCGAGGGCGACGCGACCGTCGGGCGCGTCGACGGTTTCGAACCCGGCGCGGCGAAGCGCGAAGGACACCACGTCGCGGATGTGCGCGTCGTCGTCCGCGATCAGGATCCTGCGCATCCGGTCGAGCCCGCGGTGTTCAGCTCCAGCGGTCCCAGCGCATCGTCTCCTCCGCCGGGAGGCGGGTCACCGGGCCGAAGTTTCCCATGGGGTAGCCCACGGGGATGAGGGCGAACGCCTCGATGTTGTCGGGCAGCTCGAGCACGGCGCGCGCGGCGTCGCGGTCCGAGAGTCCGAGGGTCGTGGGGGCGGCGCCGAGGCCCAGCGCCCGGGCGGCCAGGAGGAGGTTCTGCACCGCCGGCCAGATCGAGCCGCCGCCCATCGCGGCCGCGCCGCGCGGCACCGGTTCGGCGAACTCGTAGCAGGCGATCACCAGGACCGGGATCTCCTGCATGTGCTCCGCCTGCCACAGCACGGCGTCCAGCATGCGCTGGCGTTTGTCGGCGTCCTGGTGGGGCAGCGCCCCCGGGCGCCCGGATTGCGGGCCGATGTACGCCGTCACCGCCTTCTTGTTGAGCGCGGCGAGCTTTGCCCGCTGCTCCGCGTCGCGCACGACGATCCACCGCGCGCCCTGCACGTTTGAGCCCGTCGGCGCCTGGTTCGCGGCGTCGATCAGCTTGAGGAGCAGCTCCTCCGGGACCGGGTCCGCCTTCAGCCGCCGCATGGCCCGGCAGTGATACATCGCCTCGAAGAGACCCATCTTCTCCGACATCGCCTTCCTCCCTCGCCCGCCCGTTTTGACAGCCGCGCACCTAATGGCTTCACATAATACGGTCACAAGGAACGCTTTGGGGACGGCAACGGCATGGCGGGATCGCTCGCGGGCATACGCGTCATCGACATGACGACCATCTACTCCGGCCCCATCGCCGCCTCGATCCTGGGCGACCAGGGCGCGGACGTGATCAAGGTCGAGGCACCGGCGGGCGACGCGATGCGCAGGCCCTTCCGGCTCTCGCGCAACGGGCTCTCCGGCTCGTTCGCCATGATGAACCGCAACAAGCGCTCGATCGTCCTCGACCTGTCCGGCGACGCGGGCAAGGACGTCCTGCGGCGTCTCGCCTCCTCCGCGGACGTCGTGATGGAGAACTTCCGGCCCGGGGTGATGGACCGCCTCGGCCTTGGTTTCGAGGACCTGAGGAAGGACAACCCCGGGCTCGTCTTCGCATCCATCAACGGCGTCGGCCCGAGCGGGCCCTACTCGAAGCGCCGCGTCTACGACGCCGTGATCCAGGCGATCTCCGGGATCGCGGCGCTGCAGGCGGACCCGGCCACCGAGACGCCGGTCATGGTCAACACGCTCATCTGCGACAAGATCACCGCCATGACCGCGGCCCAGTCGATCTGTTCCGCGCTCGTCGCCCGGGAACGCACCGGCGCGGGCCAGCGCATCGAGGTCTCCATGCTCGATGCGAGTCTCTTCTTCCTCTGGCCCGACAGCATGTCGAACTTCCACTTCGTCGGGGACGACGTACCGAAGGCGCCCTACGGCAGCCATGCCTACTTCGTGCGCAAGACCGCCGACGGCTACGTGGCGACGATGCCGGTGCAGGCGGGCGAGTGGGGGGGCCTCTTCCGCTCGCTCGAGATGCCCAACCTGCTGGAGGACGAGCGGTTTTCAACGCCGACCGGCCGCCAGGCCAACAGCGCCCTCTTCCAGGAACTCCTGAACGAGGGCTACGCGCGCCTGCCGACGGACGAGTTGTGCGAGCGCCTCGAGGAGAACCAGGTACCGTTCGCGAAGATCAACACCCGCGAGGAGGTGATCGACGACCCGCAGGTCGAGGCGATGGGCGCGCTGCTCGAGGTCGACCACCCCGTGGGCGGCAAGCTGCGCCAACCGCGACCGCCGGGACGGTTCAGCCAGACGCCGGCGGAGATCTTCCGCACGTCGCCGGGGCTCGGGGAGCACACCGAGGAGGTGCTGCGGGAGAGCGGGTTCGGGGACGACGAGATCGCGGGACTACGGGAAGCCGGCGTCGTGCGATAGCGCGACGCGACGGGGATTCAGGGTTTCGGATCGGCACCGGTGGGCGTTACGACGTACTTGGCCAACTCCTCCCGGAGCACCGGCCGAATCGCCTCGGCCAAATCTTCGCGTCCCAACATTCCCCGCGTCGCCTCCGACTCAACGTGGGCTCGCAGCGCGCCGTTGATAAGCGTCTGATAGCTGCCGCCTCCGGCGGCGCGCACCTGGTCTCGAAACCACTCGAGCACATCGTCGTCCAGGCGGATGGTGATGCGCGTCTTGCCCGGAGCCGGGGCGACGACCGGTCCCCGGGTCGCCTTCGAGAAGTCGTACTCGGATCGCACAATCAAACCACCTTTCCGTCAGACAGTATCGCGGCCTTTCGCGTAGGCCTCGCGTTCGGATCGAACTGCCTTCCTTGCCGACACAATGCGAACGTTCTCACCACGCCACGTATAGACGACCACCACGACGGAACCCATCCTGTCGAGGCCCATTGTCACGAACCGCTCTTCCTCAACGTCGGAGTCTGCGATCGTCAACGCGTAGTCGTCTTCAAACACCCCAGTGACATCGGGAAAGTCAATCCCATGCTTGAGCAAGTTCGCCTCGGCTTTGGCAGGGTCCCACTCGAAGCTCACTCCACGCAGTATGTACAATCGTGCATACACGCGTCAACCACTGCGGGGCATTCGCGCGAACGACATCGCCCAGCGCCAGCGCCCATGCTGTAGCCTCTGTCCGCGACCAGCACACTGAGGACGTCACATATGGGCCAGCCGACCAATCGCAGGGTAGTGCCGCGCCGCCCGCCGGAAGGCATGCCGAAGCCCTCGGACTTCGCAATCGAGACCGAGGAACTGCCCGCGCTCCAGCCCGACCAGATGCTCCTGCGCACGCGCTGGCTGAGCCTCGACCCCTACATGCGTCCCGGGCTGAGCGCCGCGGAGCGCCTGGGCAAGACGATCGTCGGCGGTACGGTGTCCGAGGTCGTCGAGACGCGGGCGGAGGGCTGGGAGCCCGGCGACCTCGTCCTCGGCTACTACGGCTGGCAGGAGTACAGCGTCGCCACGCCCGACGACGTCCAGTGGGGCAACGCCGACATCCCCATCCAGAAGTGGGACGAGTCCCTCGGGCCCGCTTCGACGGCGGTCGGCGTGCTGGGGATGACCGGCTTCACGGCCTACCAGGGACTGCTCAACGTCGCGCGCGTCCAGGCCGGCGAGACGGTGGTCGTGAGCGCGGCCAGCGGCGCCGTCGGGCAGGTGGTGGGGCAGCTCGCGAAGATTCGCGGGGCGCGGGCCGTGGGCATCGCCGGCGGTCCCGCGAAGTGCGCCTTCTGCGTGGACGAACTCGGTTTCGATGCGTGTCTCGACCACAAGGTCACGGGGCTGCCCGAGCGCCTCGCGGCCGCGGTTCCCGACGGCATCGACATCTACTTCGAGAACGTCGGCGGCGATGTCCTCGAAGCGGTCATCCCGGCGCTGAACGAAGGCTGCCGCGTACCGGTCTGCGGCTACATCGCCCACTACAACCTGACGGACGGAGAAGCCCGGCCCACCCCGCCCCAACGGCTGCGGGCGGCGGGGCTCCCGACCCTCGACAAGGAAGGGCGTACCGACGGGTACCGTTTCTTCACGTTCGCGGAACTTGCCGCGACGCATCCGGCCGCCGAGGAGGCCCTGGCCGAGATGTCCGGCTGGATCCGCGAAGGGCGCCTGAAGCACCGGGAGAGCATCACCGACGGACTCGAGAGCAGTATCGACGCGTTCATCGGCATGCTGCGCGGGGAGAACTTCGGCAAGACGATGGTGCGGGTCGCCTGAGCGGCACCCGCCGCGCCCTCCGGGAACCGGCGCTCAGTCCGCCTCGACGAAGCGCACCACGCCCGCGTCGCCGTCGACTTCGACGATCTGGCCGTCCTCGAAGCGGTCCGTGACGTCCTGGATGCCCGTGACGCACGGCTTGCCGTACTCGCGGGCGATCAGCGCCCCGTGCTGCAGCGCGCCCCCGATCTCCAGGATGATCCCGGCCGCATTCAGGAACAGCGGCGTCCATCCGGGGTCCGTCGTCACCGCGACCAGGATGTCGCCCGCGTGCACGGGCTTTTCGAACGGATCGTTGAGTACGCGCACGGGGCCGCGGGCCACGCCCGGAGACAGTGCGCCGCCGACCAGGGCGCCCTCCTCGTACACGGGCTCCGGCCGCAGGATCCGGCCGCGGGAGTCGATGCACATGGGGAAGTGCCGGACGCGGGCGCGCATCGTGCGCGCGAACGCGCCGCGCTCCGCCACCGCGGCGCGCACGTCGAAGTCCGGGTCTGCCGCCGCGCGGTCCACGTCCTCCATCCGGAGCTCGAAGACCTGCTCGCGCCGGTCCAGGCGGCCCGCGGCCACGAACGCGTCCGCCCGCTGGAGCACGAGCCCGCGCAGACGCTCGTTGACCTGCATCAGGTGGTGCTTGAACAGTTCCCGCGCACTCGCGTAGCGCGTGCAGGTGTCGTAGTGCTTCGCGAGGCGCCGCGCCTTCCGCGGCGGCAGCGCCTCGCGCAGCTTGCGGTACGCCTCTTCGCGGCGGGCGATCTGCCGCCGGCGCATGTCGCGCGGATCGAACGCGCCCCCGGCGGCGCGGATGTGCGCCATCTGCCGCAACGCCAGCGACGGGGCTTCTCCGTACTTGGGATTGGCGATCTCCATCTCGAGGGGACCGCGGCAGCCATAGCGGGAGATGAAAGCATCCCAACGCCCGAGAAAGGCGTCGGGCAACTCCCGAGCGCGGAGCCGGGTTTCGAGCGCGTCGAGATCCTCGAAGTCGGACGGCGGGAGCGCCATCGCCAGTTCGTAGAGCGCGATCCCCATCTCCACGATCATGTCGTCCTCGTAGCCGCCGCCGGCGATCGTGTCCGCCCACGCCACCTGCTCCGGCGACTTCGGGTCGGCCAGCGCCCGGATGCGGAACATCGAGATCGCGGCGTGCAGAAACGCGGGGTACGACGCCACGATGACCGCGGACCCCGCGCGCTCGAGATCCTCGCGGAACGTTTCGGCCACGCCTCGGGAAGGATCCGGCGGACGCCCGATCCATGCCTCGAACGCTTCGATCCGGGCCGCATACTCCCGGTCGAACCGGGTGCGGTTCAGCGCCGGGCCGATGAGCGTCGTTACCGCCCGGCGCGCGTTCCAGAGCAGGCGCGGGAGATGTCCGAGCAGTCGCAGCATCCGCAGATGCCGCGGCGGCTTCTCCAGCCGGTAGCGGTCGATCTCCGGAGACAGCATCACCTGCGCCATGAGCTGGTTCTTCTCTTCGCTGAGCTTCGCGAGCTGCTCTTCGTTGTCGCCCACGAGATGCAGGTACAGCGAGATGTCCATGTACATGCGGCCGGTTCCCAGGTGCAGGCCGTACTTCGCGCAGTCCGGCGCACCGGGCCGGCGGCCGACCAGCCACCCCACGAACGCCGTGATGAGGGCGTCGATCGCGTCGTCCGCCATGGGCGAGACCGGCTCGCTCATGGTAATCCCCTCGGTCAGGTAGCCGTCCATGTAGAGCCGGCGCTGCTCACCGGGAGCGGTCTGCAAGGACTCGTGCAGCGGGACGTAGGTGGTAATCGGCCGGGCCTGCACGATGCGCAGGGCGCCGTCGGCAACCGCCCACTCCACGTCCACCGGCTCGCCGTACAGCGCCTCAATGCGCTTGACGGTGTCGGCAAGTTCCCCGACGCGGCCCCGGTCGAGGCAGGCTTCGTTCGGCCGGTCGCCCCCCTTGTCGCCCAGCCGCTGCTCGACGATCTCGCCGGTCACCGCGTCCACGACCGTCGTGTCCGGGGTGATCTCGCCCTGCACGAGCGCTTCGCCGAGGCCCCAGCACGCGTTGACGAGCACCTCGTCGAAGTCGTTGGTCAGCGGGTTGAGGGAGAACGCGACGCCCGCCACGTCGGCGTCCACGAGTTCCTGCACGATCACGGCGATGGAGGGATCGAGGGTCTCGAATCCGCGCTCGCGCTTGTAGATGAGCACGCGGGCGTCGAGACAGGAGGCGAAGCACGTGCGCACGGCCGATTCGAGCGACGCCGCGTCCGCGCCGAGCACCGTCTCGTAGAGACCGGCGAACGACGCCCCGGAAAGGTCCTCCTCCGGGGACGAGGAGCGTACGGCCCAGGAGGCGGTGCCCAGGTCGTCCCTGACGGCGTCAAGCGTGGCGCTTTGCTCGGCGTCCAGCGGCAGCGCGGCCGCAACGGACTTCGCCCTCGCGCAGCAATCCTTGAGTTCCGCACGCCGCTCCGCGCTCGGAGATGCGGTCTCGCACGATCCCGCAGCCGCGAGGACTGCCTGCCACTCACCGGACGCACGGACTTCCGCCAGCCACGGCTCGAAGAACTCCGTGGCAAGCACAGTGCCGCGTGGCACGTCGAATCCCCCCTGCGCGAGCCGGATCAACGACGCTGCCTTGCCGCCGACTTCCCGTACACGGGCGGCGTCCGCAGTCAACAATGGCACCAATGCAGCCAAGCCCGCTCCCCACCCCTTCGAGCCCTCCGCATCCTACACGGACAGGAGAGCCGCGACCGCCAACGTCGCCCCACGCAGACCCTTCCGGGAAGCGAGCCACCAGGTTCGCGAGGAAGAGGTCAATCGTCTCCTGATCTGGATTGCCGTCGCCACGCGACAGCTGTTCGATCTGGACAGCGACGACGAGGACCTAAGGTGTGGCAGACTCTGGCGCCGGTACCCGTCGGACGATACCGAACCGCTGACTTTCAGGAAGGCCTGCGACAAGATCATCCATGCCAGCGAGATCGTAGCCTACCCGCTTCCCGAGGACTCCGACGCGGATGACGGCGATGTCCGTTCGACAACGCGGCGCTACGCCGGGACAATCACCGTCCGTACAAGGGCGACCCGGCGGCATCCGGCATCGCGCGCGGAACTCGAGTTTGAAGCCTTCGCAGAACACTGCTTCCGGATGACCGCCAAGCTTGCGGAGGGACACTGAGATGGGCACCAACCGAGACACCTACCGGTATCACTTCAAGCTCGGCAACCGCATCGTCCACACGGGCATCACCTACGACATCGATCGGCGGGAAGCCGAGCACCAGCGGACGGAAGGTTGGCAAAAGGGGCACATCTTCCAGGTCGGCCACCGTACGACGAGAGAGGCTGCGGTGGGCTGGGAGCGCGAACAGCGGCGGCGAGGAAAGCCCACCGGACCCTGATTCCGCGCCGGACCCGACCGGGTCAGTCAGTTCCCCCGGGGGCGACGAGTGGCGCGTCACCCGCTACCGGACCTCTGCGTCCGCTGTGTCGTGGAGTCGGACGTAGGTCCTTGCGGCATCGTCACGAACGTAGATCGGGTCGTCCGTCGCGCCCGGGTCGAACCCTTCGTCGCGCAGCGACACCTTGCGCAGCTTGAAGGTGCCCGTCACGTCGGACTCCGATTGCAGCCGCACGAAGACCGGCGCCGCGTACGACGGGAGCGTCGAGACGGCGAGTTCGTAGAACGCCCGCAGGTCGAACGGAGCGTTCCTACCCCCTTCGAGCGCCAGGGCCACCATGCCGGCGCGCCCTTCGTGTCCCGGCACCTCGACGCCGTAGACGTTGGCCGTCTCGACGCCCGAAAACGCGGAGAGCGCCTCCGCCACCTCCTGCGTCGACACGTTCTCGCCCTTCCAGCGGAACGTGTCCCCGATGCGGTCGACGAAGTAGTAGTAGCCCTGCTCGTCCTTGCGCAGCAGGTCGCCACTGCGGAACCAGGCATCGCCCGGCTTCTTCACGTCGCGGAGGATCTTCTTCTCCGTGGCCTCGGCGCTCGTATAGCCCTGGAACTGCCGCAGCATGCTCTTCGAGCCAACGGGAATCCGGCCGAGCAGTTCGCCGACCTCGCCCGCCCGGCACTCCACGTAGCGCCCGCCGGCGTCGCGGACGAGTTCGTCCCGTTCGACGTCGTACCGCAGCAGCAGCCCGCCCCGGATCTTGCCGACCGATCCGACCTTGCCCGCGAAGTTGACGCCGCCGACGTTCGCCTCGGTGGCGCCGTACGCTTCCACGATCCGCGGGATCCGGAAACGTTCCTGGAACGGCTCCCAGACGTCCGCCCGCAGGCCGATGCCGAACATCCAGCGCAGGTTGTGCTCGCCGTCCTTCGGATCTGGCGGCCGGTTGAGCAGGAACCGGCACAGCTCCCCGATATAGATGACCCCGGTCGCGTCGTAGCGGCGCACGTCGTCCCAGAACCGGGAGGCGGAGAACTTGCGCGCGACCGCGACGGCGCCACCGGAGCCCATCGCGATCATGACCGCGCCGATGCCCCCGGCGCCGTGGTAGAGCGGCAGCGGGCAGTAGACGACCTCGCCCTTGCGCAGGCCGAGCATGGCGCCCGAGACCCCGCCCACGGTGAGCTTCTGGTGGTTGAAGTTCGTCGCCTTCGGCAGCCCGGTCGTACCCGACGTGTAGATGTAGAAGGCCGAGTCGCCGGTGCGGACCGAAGCCCGCAACGCCGGGTCCGGGTCGGAATCCGGCTGTCCCGCCAAGGCCTCTCCGATGTCCTGCGCACCGGGGAAACCCGGAGCGTCGGCGCCCTTCTCCGGCAGCACGTAGACCGTGAGATTGGACAGCGCGTCGTCCGCCATGTCCGCCACGTTCGGCACGCACTCCGCACCAAGCAGCAGCCGGTCCGCTCCGGCCACTTCCAACGCGTGGATCACGCTCGATCCCACGAGGTTCGTGTTGATGAGCGCCGCCTTGACGCCGATCTTCGCGAGCCCGCTCCACACCGGGACGTATTCCGCCCGGTTCGTCATCATGAACCCGATCGTGTCGCCGGCCTCGAGTCCCACGGACAGTCCCCAGTGCGCGACGCGGTTCGCCATCGCGTTGTACTCGCGGTAGGTGATCCGCCGGTCCTCAAACAGGATGAACGGCAGGTCGGCGTGCTTCGCGACCTGGGCCTCGATGTAGTCGGCGACGGTGTATCGGGAGTCCGCCCGGAGACGCAGCAGGGGCAGGGCCCTGAGGACGGGGCCCACCGCGGACAGGTACGCCGACCACATGCTCCGACTATACCCCCCGCAGCCGGCTCACCGACCGGTTCTCCCCCATCATCCACACCGGCAGCACCGAGACCAGCAGGATGACCCCGACGTACACGAACGCGTCGCGGTAGCCGAGCATGCTGCCCTGGCTCGACACGATCGCCATGACGTAGCCGAAGCTCATCTCGAAGCCCTGGTAACCGAGGAAGCCGAGGTAGGTGAACTCCTCCTGCACGAGCCGGATCAGTTCCCCCATGCCGCTGTTGTCCCAGGTCTGCGTGGCGAGCGCCCGGCCCTGGTGCTGGGCGGTCTGCTCGATCAGGGCGAAGGACAGGAGGTTGACGCCGAGGGCGCCGCCGAACTGGCGCACGAAGTTGATCATGCCGGCGCCGTTCGGGATCAGCTCGAGGGGCAGCGCGTTCACCGGCGCCGCGTTCAGCCCCGGGAAGATGAGCGCGAGGCCGGCGCGGCTGATCGCGTACCAGATCACCATGTCCCACACCGGCGTGAAGGCGTCCACGCCGCGCATCAGCCAGCAGGACCAGGCGGTGATGACCAGACCGATCGTGAGCAGCACGCGCACGGAGAAACGGTCCGACAGGTAGCCGGACAGCGGGAAGAGCACCGCCATCACGAGCCCGGCGGGGGCCATCAGCAGACCCGAGTCGGTGGGGATGAGGCCCGAGATCGACTGCAGGAAGAGCGGGAAGATGTAGGTGGACCCGTACAACGCGGCACCCACCGTGAAGGTCACGATCGCGGCGCCCAGGAAGCGCGTGTTGCGGAACAGGCGCAGGTCGAGGATCGGCTCGTCGACGCGCGCCTCCCACACGATCCACGCGACGAAGCTGATGACCGTTCCCGCGAGTGCGATGGTCACGCGGTCGTCGTACCAGCCCTCGCTCTGGGCCTCCGTCAGCGCAGTCAGCATCGAGAGCAGGAAGACGCCGCACAGGAACACGCCGACCCAGTCGAACGAGGGCCGCGGCCCCCGCTCCTCGCGGGTGGGGAAGAAGACGAGGGCGAGCGGCATGCTGACCACGGCGAACGGAACGGCCATGAAGAACACCCACCGCCACGACAGGTTGTCCACGAGGTAGCCGCCGAGCGTGGGGCCGAGGGCCGGGGCGAGCACCGTCCCGACGGCCATCCAGCCCATGGCCATGCCGCGCCGGTCCACCGGGAACACCTGGGCGATCATGACCATCGTCAGCGGCATGATGATCCCCGACACGGCGCCCTGCACGAGCCTGGCCAGGAACAGGATTTCCCCCGTGTTCGCGAGACCCCCGGCGACGGACGAGACGGCGAACAGCACCATGTTGAAGAGAAACGTGGTGACGATCCCGAAGGCCCGGATCGCCCACGCCGTCATGAGCATCGTGACGGTGCCCGCGGCCAGGTGGGCGCTCACCAGGTTCTGCGCCTGGTCGATGGTCAGGCCGAGGGCGCCCATGATGTCGGGAATCGCGACGTTGATGATCGTCGCGGTCAGGAGCGTCGCGAAGGACCCCAGGACGCCGACACCCGTGACCCAGTACGGGTAGCTCGCACCGTGGCGCTCGTACATCGCCAGGATGCCGGGAGTCGCCTCGATTCCCGGCGGGACGGGGCTCGCCCCCTCGCCCCGTGACCCGTTGGCCATGGGGCGCTAGCCCGGATGTCTCGCCAAGGGCCGCGATGATCGGCGAGGATTTTGGTCCTGTGCGCGTGCTCGCGACCGGAAGCGTAGCGGTGTTCTACGGTGGCGGGAGCACGTGCGCGCACAGGACCAAAAGACCGCCGAGGGCGCGGCCAGCGCAGTCCGTTTACGCGTCACGACGCCTGACCCCCGGAGAAACCTCATGAGATCCAAGGACTTCCATTCATGTGCAAGCGACTTGGCGAGACATGCGGGCTACGACCCCGCGCCGTCGGCCTTCGGGATCTTCACCTGCACCATGAGGCCCGGCCGCAGCCGCGGGTCCGGTTCGTCGAAGGTGAGCTTCACCTCCACGCGTTGCGTGATCTTGGTGAAGTTGCCGCTCGGATTCGGGTTCGGGAGCAGGGCGAACTCGCTGGTCGCGGCGTTGCCGATGCGCGCGACCGTGGCCGTGAAGGTCCGGTCCGGGAAGGCGTCGACCTCGACCTCCGCCGACTTGCCCACGCGCAGATGACGCAGGTCGGTCTCCTTCACGTTCGTCTTCACCCAGTAGACGTCCGGATCGTGCAGCATCAGGACCCGCTGCCCCTGCGCGACGTACTCGCCGGCATCGATGAAGACCTCGTCGATGACCCCGGCGATGGGGCTCCGGATGACGTGGTCCGCCAGATCCTCCGCCGCACGCTCGCGCTGCAGGCGCACGCCCAGCCGCTCGCTCTCGAGCCGCGCCAGCTCCGCGCCCAGCATGTCGAGGCGCGCCTGCTCCGAGCGCATCTCGGCGACATCGGCTTCGGCGCCGCGCAACTGCGCCGCGCGGCTCTTCTCCGCCTGCTCGGACGTGCGGAACGCCGTGCGGCGCGCGGCCCAGTCCTGCTCGGACAGCAGGTTGCGTTCCTTGAGGGCGTCCGCTCGACGCCACTCGTCCTCCATGGTCTCCCGGATGGAGCCGGCCGCGTCGAGATCCGAGCGGGCCGCCACGAGCTCGGACTCCGCGGCCTCGATGCGGCTCGCCGTGCTCTCCCGAACGTAGGAGATCTCTGCCTGGACAGCCGCCACGCGCGCGTCCAGCGTCGCGAGCGCCGCGTCGAGTTCGTCCCGCCTGAGCCGCGCCTGCCGGTCGTCCACGAGCAGCAGCGGCGCGCCCGCGGACACGCGGTCTCCTTCCTGGGCCGGACGCTCGGTCACCCAGCCGGCGACGCGGCTGCTCAGCAGGATCATCGTCGACGCCACGCGGGCGTCCATCACGTAGACGTTGGCAAGCCGGTCGTAGAGCCACCACGCGCCGACGAGGGTGGCGGCCAGCAGCGCGGCGGCCACCGCGGCCGAACGCGGCGCGATGCGGCGGCGCCGTACCGCGGGCGCCGTCCGCGCTTCCTCCTGGCCGATGCGAGCGACTTCCGCCACGGTTTCTCCCGCCGCGCCCTCCCGTCGTCCGGAGACGGGGCGCAAAGCGGAATCGTAGCAGACCCGCCCAACCCGCCTTGGCCCGCAACCGGTCGCCCGGGCCTGTTCGCGAACGATTCCCGCCGCCATACTGTCGGCGACGACCCGGCCCGGCCCCACGATGTACGGCTGCCTCAGCGCGCGGCTCTTCCGCACCGTTGCCCTCGCCTTCCTGACTGCCGCCGCCGCGCAGGCGGAGGAGATGGTCGTCGCCTTCGGCGCGGAACCCACCCAGGTCGAGCCGACCCGCGCCACGGCCGGGGTCGACGCCTACTTCGTTTCGCTCTTCTACGAGCAGTTGCTGAACGTCAGTCCGGAACTCGAGCGAATCGACTGGCTCGCCGAGTCCTGGTCCTTCGAGCCGGTCGGCGACGAGCACATCCTTTCCGTGAAGATCCGGGAGGGCGTGAAGTTCCACAACGGGGACACCCTCTCCGCGCACGACTTCCGATTCGCCTTCGAGCGCCAGCGGGATCCGCTGTCGCGCGCCGCGGGGCGCTTCCGTTACGTCCGCGATCTCGTCGTGCGCGACGACCATCGCTTCGACATCGTGTTCCGCGAACCCGACGCCGCCTTCGTCCCCTGGAACCTCGCGCTGTGGGCCATCCCGCGCCGGCACTTCGAAGCCGTGGGCGAGGCCGGCATGCAGGCGCATCCCGTCGGCACGGGCCCGTGGAAGTTCGTCTCGCGCAAGCCACGCGAGGAACTCGTCGTGGAGCGGTTCGAGGATTACTGGAACGCCAGTGCGAAGCCCCGCGCGAAGCGGCTCGTCATCAAGATCATCCCGGAGGACACCACGCGGGTGGCGGCGTTCAAGACGGGCGCCGTGGACTGGATCGACGCCGTCCCCCCGGCCCAGGTCGGGGACTTCGAGGCGATGCCGGGAGTGCGGACGGTGTCGCTGCCGGGACCCAACAACCTCTACCTCGGCCTGAACGCCGTCGACCCGCGCAGCCCCCTCGCCGACGTGCGCGTCCGGCGGGCCGTGGCGCATGCCATCGACACCGACGCGATCGTGGAGTTCGTCGTCCACGGGCAGGGGATCAGGACCGCCCAGCTCGCGCCCGGGTCGGTGGGCTACGACGCGGCGCTCACGCCGTACCGGTACGACCCCGGGCTCGCGCGCGCCCTGCTCGCCGAAGCCGGTTACCCCCGCGGCATACGCGTCAACTGCTACAACCTCACGACCCCGCGGGAGCCGAACATCAAGGAAGTCGGCGAGGCGGTGTTCGCGTTCCTCGGCGCCGCGGGCATCCGCTGCCGCGTGCACCAGATGGAGTACGGCGCATGGATCAATCTCCTCCGGGGGGCGTCGCGGCCGACCATGGACGGCATCGTGAGCGCCATGTGGGGTCACGGCCTGCCGGCGGACCCGACCGACGCATGGTCCGGCCACCTGCACACGGCGGCGGACAACTGGGGGCGGAACTCCTATCACTCTGACCCCGCGTTCGACCGCCTCGTGGAGGAACTGCGCACGACGATGGACCCCGGGGCGCGGTATCGTCTCGCGAGCCGCATCGCCCGCCTCAAGCACGAGCAGGTGGCGGGTGGCCTCCCCACCTACCGGCCGCTGATCTCCCTGGCCTGGCGCGACACGCTCAGGTTCCGCCCCTGGCCGGCGGCCGGCTGGCGATCCATGTACGAGATCGACCTCGCGCGACCTCACGGTCGCGTTGGAAGTTCCGCTCGCGCGGAACTTCTACGGCGCGAGCGCCTTGCCCCATGATGCGCCGGCTCGCAGGCGCCCTCGCCCTCACCCTGGCGACCGCGACCGGCTCCGCCGACGAGGCCTCGCAGGTCACCGTGGCGTTCGCGGCCGAACCTCCGCAGACCGACCCGACCCGCGCCATCGGCGGCGTCGACGAGTACTTCCTGACGCTCTTCTACGAGCAGTTGCTGAACGTCGATCCGAACCTCGACCGCGTCGACTGGCTCGCCGAGTCCTGGTCCTTCGAACCCTCGGGGACGGACCACGTGCTCTCGGTGAAACTGCGCGAAGGGGTCCGCTTCCACAACGGCGACACGCTCTCCGCGCACGACTTCCGCTACGCCTACGAGCGCCAGCGCGACCCGGTCTCCCGCTCTGCCATACGGTTCCGCTACGTGCGCGATCTCGTGGTGCACGACGAATACCGCTTCGACGTCGTCTTCGACCGGCCCGACGCCCTTTTCGCCCACTGGAACCTCGCACTTTGGGCCGTCCCCCGGCGGTACTTCGAGGCGGTCGGCGACGCCGGCGTGCAGGCCCATCCCGTCGGCACCGGACCGTGGAAGTTCGTCTCGCGCAAACCCCGCGAGGAACTGGTGGTGGAACGTTTCGAGGACTACTGGAACGCCGACGCGGCGCCCCGAGCCAAGCAGCTCGTGATCAAGATCATCCCGGAAGACACCACTCGCGTGGCCGCGTTCAAGACCGGCGCCGTGGACTGGATCGACGGCGTACCGCCCGCCCAGGTCGCCGAGTTCGGCGGGCTCCCAGGCGTGCGCATGGCATCCCTGCCGACGCCGAACAACCTCTACTTCGCCATCAACGCGGTGGACCCGCGCAATCCCCTGGCGGACGTCCGCGTGCGGCAGGCGGTCGCCCACGCCATCGATATCGACGCCATCGTGGAGCACATCGTCCACGGACAGGGCATCCGCACGGTGCAGGTGGCGCCCGGGACGCTGGGCTACGACCCGACCCTCGAACCCTACGCGTACGACCCCGTCCGGGCGCGCGCCCTGCTCGCCGAGGCCGGTTACCCAACTGGCTTCAACGTCAACTGCTACAACCTCACCACACCGAGGGAACCCAACATCAAGGAAGTGGGGGAAGCCGCCTTCGCCTTCCTCCGCGCCGTCGGCGTCCGGTGCCGCATCGTCCAGATCGAGTACGGTGCTTGGGTCTACCTGATGCGCGCCGCCTCGCAGCCCACCATGGACGGGATCATCAGCGCGATGGGGTGGCAGGGGCTCCCCGGCGATCCCACCGACGCCTGGTCGAGCCACCTGCACACGTTCACCGAGCAATGGGGACGCCTTTCCTACCACGCCGACCCGGAATTCGACCCGCTCATCGAGACGCTGCGGACCACGATGGATCCCACCAGGCGCGAGGCGCTCGCCAGGCGCATCGTCCGCCTGAAGCACGAGCGCGTCGCGGGGGGACTGCCGACCTATCGCCCCGTGGTTTCCCTGGCGTGGCGGGACACCATCGCGTTCCGCCCGTGGCCGGGGGCGTACTGGCGGTCCATGTACGAGATCGACGTCGCACGATGAGCCGGCGCGCGGCGCGCTGTCCGAACCGGTGTCGAGCGTGTACCTTGCAGCGTCCATGAGTACTGCGCAGCGAGACCTCGTCGGCGGAATCCTGGTCGCGCTCGCCGCGTTCGCATCCGTCCGTTCCACGGAGGCGGCGGAGGTCGTCGTCGCGTTCGGGGCGGAGCCGGTCCAGGTCGACCCGACCCGTTCCTCGGCCGGCGTGGACCAGTACTTCACGAACCTGTTCTACGAGCAGTTGCTGACGGTCACGCCGGACCTCGAACGCGTCAACTGGCTCGCGGAATCCTGGAACGTGGACCAGTCCGGCCCCGACACCGTGCTCCGCGTCACGCTCCGTCCCGACGTGCGGTTCCACAACGGCGATGTCCTCACCTCGGATGACTTCCGCTACGCCTACGAGCGCCAGAGCGACCCGATTTCGCGCAACGCCGGCCGCTTCCGCTACATCCGCGACCTCATCGTCCTCGACGACCGGCGCTTCAACATCGTGTTCGACACGCCCGACGGCGCCTTCATTCCCCTGAACCTCGCGCTCTTTGCGATTCCGCGCCGCTACTTCGAGGAAGTCGGGGACGCCGGCGTGCAGACGCATCCCATCGGCACCGGCCCGTGGAAGTTCGTCTCGCGCACCCCCCGCGAGGAACTCGTCGTCGAGCGCTTCGAGGACTACTGGAACCCCGCCGCGCAACCCGCCGCCGAGCGGCTCGTCATCAAGATCATCCCGGAGGACACGACGCGGGTCGCCGCGTTCCGGACCGGCGCGGTGGACTGGATCGACGCGGTGCCTCCGGCACTGATCGCGGACTTCGAGACCCTGCCCGGCGTACGGGTCGTCTCGTTGCCGGCGCCCAACAACCTGTTTCTCAACATCAACGTGACGGACGCGAACAGCCCGCTCGCGGACGTCCGCGTCCGGCGGGCGATCGCCCACGCTGTCGACTTCGACGCGATCATCGAGTTCATCCTGTACGGGCAGGGCATCCGGACCGCGCAACTCGCCCCGGGCACGCTCGGCTACGACCCGGACCTCGCCCCCTACCCGTATGACCCGGAACGCGCCCGGGCGCTGCTCGCCGAAGCCGGGTTCGAGCGCGGCATCAACGTGAACTGCTACAACCTCACCACCCCCCGCGAGCCCTACATCAAGGAGATGGGCGAGGCCGTGTTCGCCTACCTCGGGACCGCGGGGATACGGTGCCGGATCGTGCAACTGGAGTACGGCGCCTGGATCAACCTGGCCCGCGTGAACGCGCGCCCTGTCATGGACGGGATCCTGAGCACGATGTGGGGCCAGGGCCTGCCGGGCGATCCGACGGACGCGTGGTCCGGGCACCTGCACTCGTCGGGCGACGGCTGGGGGCCCTACTCCTATCACGTGGACCCCGAGATCGACCGGCTGGTCGAAGAACTCCGCACGACGCTCGACCCCGACACCCGCGAACGGCTCGCCCGGGAACTCGCACGCGTCAAGCACGAGCGGGTGGCCGGCGGGCTGCCCACGTACCGCCCGATGATCACCTTCGCCTGGCGGGACACCCTCGAATACCGCCCGTGGCCCGGGGCTTTCTGGCGCTCCATGCGCGACATCGGCCCCGCGCGGTCGGCCGAGGGCATCCGCTGACATGCGGCGCTACATCCTGCATCGACTCTGGCAGGGCGCCGTCGCGGTCGTAGGCGCGCTCCTCATCGTCTTCGTGGCGCAGCGGCTGTCCGGCGACCCGGTGGCGCTCCTGCTGCCGATGGACGCGACGGAGGCGGACTTCGAGGCCATGCGCAGCGCCCTCGGGCTCGACCGGCCGCTGCCGGTGCAGTTCGTCGTCTTCCTGCGGGATGCGCTGCTCGGCGACTTCGGCCATTCGTACCTCTGGAACATGCCGGCCATGGACCTCGTGCTGGAACGGCTGCCCGCGACACTCGAGCTGGCATTGGCCGGCCTGGTCTTCGCCCTCGCGCTCGCCGTCCCGCTGGGCGTACTGTCGGCGGTGCATCGCGGGGGCTGGATCGACAACGCCGCGAAGCTCTTCGCCATGCTGGGCCAGGCGATGCCCGGGTTCTGGGTGGGACTGCTGCTGATCGTCTTCGTGGCCGTCCAACTGCAATGGCTGCCCGCCTATGGGCGGGGCACCGTCGGCCACCTCGTGCTGCCCGCCATCGCCCTCGGCTGGTATCCCGTGGCCGCGATGACGCGCACCCTGCGCTCGGCGATGCTCGACATCATGCAGAGCGACTACGTGCGGATGGAGCGCGCCATCGGTCTCCCCGAGCGCGCGATCGTCTGGCGCTTCGCCCTGCGCAACGCCGCCGTGCCGCTGGTCACGCTGATCGGGGTGTACTTCGCGAACATGCTCGGCGGCGCCTTCGTGATCGAGGTCGTGTTCGCCTGGCCCGGTGTCGGCCGCGCCGTGGTCGAGGCGGTGTTCGCGCGGGACTTCCCGGTGGTGCAGGCGGGCGTGATCCTGGCCGCGGTCATTTTCGTGGTCGTCAACCTGATCGTGGATCTCACCTACGGGTTGATCGATCCGAGGATCCGGCATGAGTGAGATCGCACCTGCGCCGCTGCCCGGTTTCGGCGTCGGCCGCGCGATGCGCCGCGTCGTCGGCCGCGGGTTCCCGTGGATCGCGGCGTCGATCCTCCTCCTGGTGCTCGTCTGCGCGCTCGGCAGCCCCCTCATCGCGCCGCATGCCCCGGACGCGATCTCGCTGCGCGACGCCATGCAGCCGCCGGTCTGGCAGGAAGGCGGCACGACGCGATTCCTCCTGGGCACGGACAACCTCGGGCGCGACATCCTGAGCCGCATCATCGCGGGAGCCCGCATCTCCGTGACGATCGCCGCCTACGCCATCGTCCTCTCCGGCTTCATCGGCGCGCTCCTCGGCATGGCGGCCGGGTACTTCGGCGGCATCGTCGACGCGGTCATCTCGCGCCTCATCGATATCCAGATGTCCGTCCCGGCGCTGCCGCTGGCCATGCTGTTCGCCGCCGTGCTCCCCCCCGGCGAGGCCATGGTCGTGATCGTGATCGTCCTCACGTACTGGACCTGGTATGCGCGCATCGTGCGCGGCGAGGTGCTGAGCCTGCGCGAGCGGGACTACATCGCGCTGGCGAAGGTGGCCGGGGTCTCGACGCCCATGATCTTCCTGCGGCACCTGACGCCGAACATCCTGAACATCATGCTGGTGCTCGCGACGCTGCAGTTCGGCAGCGTGATCGTGTTCGAGGCGGGCCTGAGTTTCCTAGGCCTCGGCATACAGCCGCCGCAGGTCTCCTGGGGCGGCATGCTGGCCGACGGGCGCAACTTCATCGAAGTAGCGTGGTGGCTCATCACCGTTCCCGGCATCGCGATCATGGCGGCCTGCCTCGCCTCCAACCTGCTCGGCGACTGGCTGCGCGACACGTTCGATCCCATGCGGCGGCAGCTATGAACGCGCCGCTGCTCTCCGTCCGGGATCTCAAGACACACCTCTTCCTCCGGCGCGGCGTCGTGAAAGCGGTGGACGGCGTGTCCTTCACGCTCGACGCGCAAGAGACGCTCGGACTCATCGGCGAGTCGGGCAGCGGCAAGACGATGACGGGACTCTCTCTCCTCGGGCTGCCGCCGAAGCCCGCCGGGCGGATCGTCGGCGGTTCGATCGTTCTCGAAGGGCGCGAACTGGTGGGGCTCGACGAGGACGTGTTGGCCGAGGAAATCCGGGGGCGCCGCATCGCGATGATCTCCCAGGACCCCATGACGTCGTTGAACCCGGTGTTCTCGGTGGGAGAGCAGGTAGCCGCCCCGCTGCGCGCGCACGACCTCGCGCAGGGACGCGAAGCCGCGGATCTCGCCATCCACGAACTCGGCCGCGTGCGGGTGCCGTCCGCCCGCGAGCGATCGGGCGATTACCCGCACCAGTTCAGCGGCGGCATGCGCCAGCGCGTCGTCGCTGCGATGGCCATCGCCTGTCAGCCCCGGGTGCTGATCGCCGACGAGCCGACCAGCGCGCTCGACGTGACGATCCAGGTGCAGTTCATGGACCTCCTCGAGGCGCTGCAGGCGGAAACCGGGGCGGCCCTGCTCTTCATCACGCACGACCTCGGGGTCGCGGCCAGCCTGTGCCACCGGATCGCGGTGATGTACGCGGGACGCATCGTCGAGACGGCGAATGCGCGCACGCTGTACGGCTCGCCCGCGCACCCCTACACGCAGGGGCTGCTCGACTCCCTGCCGCGACTCGGCCGGCGCCGTGGGCGCTTGACGGCCATCGGCGGCGCACCGCCGGACGCCCTGCGGTTGCCCGCCGGATGCGCGTTCCATCCGCGCTGTCCCCACGCGACGGACCGCTGCCGCGAGGCCGCCCCCCCGGAGACGCGGCTGGACGACGGACACATCGTGCGTTGCTGGCTGCACGAGGACGGCTCTTGACCCTGTTGGCCCTCCACGGCGTGAGCTGCCATTTCTCGATGCCCGGCGGGCGCGCGCTCAAGGCCGTGGACGGCGTGGACCTCGCCGTGGAGGCGGGGCAGACGTTTGCCCTCGTTGGTGAATCGGGGTGCGGAAAGAGCACGCTGGCCAAGCTCGTCCTCGGCCTCGAACGGCTGCACGCGGGCCGCATCGTCTTTGACGGTACCGACGTCGCCGATCTCGACCGCTCCGGACGCCGCCGCTTCCGCGCCCGCGTCCAGGCCGTCTTCCAGGACCCCTACAGCTCGCTCAACCCCCGGTTACGCGTCGGCACGATCCTCTCCGAACCCCTCACCGCCCGCGGCGAGCGCGGCCGCGCCGTGCAGGCCCGTACCGCCGAGGTCCTCGAACTCGTCGGGTTGCCGGAGAACGCCGCCCGCCTCTATCCACACGAATTCTCCGGCGGCCAGCGGCAGCGCATCACCATCGCCCGGGCGCTGGTGCCGCAGCCGGAGCTCATCGTGCTGGACGAACCGGTCTCCGCCCTCGACGTATCCATACGCGCGCAGATCCTCAACCTGCTGCAGGACCTCCAGAACGAGCTGTCGCTGTCGTACCTGCTGATCGCGCACGATCTCGCGCTGGTCGAACACACGAGCGACCGGCTCGGGGTCATGTACCTCGGCGAGATCGTGGAGAGCGGGCCGAGCGCGGAGGTCTTTGCAGAGCCGCGGCACCCCTATACGCAGGCGCTGCTGGCGGCGGTGCCTCGACCTGACCCGGGCCATCCGCGCGCGAGCGGGCACGTCACCGGGGAGATCGCGACGGCGCTCGATCCGCCGTCAGGGTGCCGGTTTCATCCGCGGTGTCCGCATGTGATGGAGGTGTGTCGGTCTGTGAGTCCCGCGGTGCACACGAGGCGCGATACGGAGGCGGACGGCACCAACCTCGTGCGGTGCCACCTCGCTGCGACGTGAGAGCGCTGCGTCGAAACTGGCAGCCGACCACGGTCCAAGGACCGCGAAGTCGAGCAAGGCCACGCCCCCCTCTATCGGTCCGTCAGGCGCGCCCGTCACTCGCCGCGTAGTTGACACTCAAGCTCCCGCACGCGGGTCTGCAACTCCGCGAGCGTCCGCAGGTACTCGTTCCGGGCCGGGTCGAAGAGACGTAGCCTGTCCCCCTCCAGCCGCAGTTCCACGCCGAGCAGGCTCCCGTGGCAAAGTGCGCCGTCGCGCGCCTCCAGCGCCAACGGCCGGTAACGGCTCCGCGCGTCGAGTCGGCGACCCTTCAACATCGGGTCGAGGTAGTCCCCGTCCGGGTCGAACTGCCAGTACTCCCGCACGCCCAACGCCGCGTACAGCTCCTTCTTTCTCCCCTCGTCCTCCTGGCGCGTGGCGCGCGACGTGACCTCCAGCACGAAGTCCGCGAACCTGCCGCCCTCGACCCACGTCCGCCACACGCGGCGTTCCGGCAACTTCGGCACGCCGAGCGTCACGAACACGTCCGGTGAGACGGAGGTACGCGTGTCGTTCTCGACGTAATACATCATCATGTTGCCGCCTACGTAGACATCCTCGCGGTCGCGGAAGAACTCCTTCAGCGACCCGATGGCGTCGATCATCGCTTGCATGTGCCAAGGCGTCTCCGCCATTGGCCTACCGTCCGATTCCGGGTAATCGGCCAACGTCGGCACTGGCGGCGTCGGCGCTCCGGCAGGTGACGAGATCGCCGTCGCGTCGCCCGTGATGGGAACGGTTTTGGTTTCCTGCATGGCTGACTCTCCGGTCCGGCCGCGCATCAACACCCGAGACGCTAGCACGGCGTCCCCGATGTGATAAGGGGTGGGGCCGGGCGGCAAAGGCGACTCGTGGCATGGGCCGTTTCGACGAAAGAACGAAACGTCCCTTGTGCCAAAGACGGCCGAAAACTCATGTCGGCCCCTTGCCCCAAGGCCTGTGCGAGAAGGCTGAGTTCTATGCGGGAACGCGCCGGATGTTCCTGTGAGTCATCGGCCTCCCACGGTGCGACGTCGCGGCTAATCCGCCCCAGCAATCGCCCCCAGCACCCGCGGCGGCGACAGCGGCAACTCCGTCATCCTCACCCCCACCGCCCGACTCACCGCGTTCCCTACCGCCGCCAGCGGCGCGACGATCGGCGTCTCGCCCACCCCCCGAACGCCATACGGATGGTTCGCGTTCGGCACCTCGACGATCTCCGTGTCGATCATCGGCAGGTCGGACGCCACCGGTACGCGGTAGTCGAGGAAGCCCGGATTGTCCAGGACGCCCTGGTCGTCGTAGATGTACTCCTCGTTCAACGCCCAGCCGATGCCCTGGGCCGCGCCGCCCTGCATCTGCCCCTCGACGTAGTCCGGATGGACGGCCTTGCCCGCATCCTGGATCGCCGTGAAGCCGACGACGGTCGCCCGTCCGGTCTCACGGTCGAGGTGGACGTCGGCCAGGTTGACCGAGAACGACGGGCCCGGCCCCTGGGCGTTGAGCGAAGCGCGTCCGGAGATGGGCCCGCCGGTGCGCGGCGCGCTGCGCGCCAGGTCCCGGAGCGAGAGCGGCTCCACGTCG
This sequence comes from Pseudomonadales bacterium, assembly GCA_022827245.1. Lineage (GTDB taxonomy): Bacteria > Pseudomonadota > Gammaproteobacteria > Pseudomonadales > Azotimanducaceae > VXNE01. Next base: position 26,806 of record JAJDTI010000165.1, read on the forward strand.
AGGTTGACGCCTTCCACGGGCCGCGCCTCGCCGTCGGCCCACTCGACCTGGTCCACGCCGACGTCCCATGTCGCCGCGGCCCGCGCCCGGAGTTCCGCGATCACGCTCTCGCAGGCGCGAATCACGGCCATGCCCGTGGCGAACGTGGTCCGGCTGCCGCCGGTGGTGGCGCAGTAGCCGGTGCTGTCCGTGTCCGCCACGCGCACGCGGATGCGGTCGTAGGGGATGCCGAGCGTCTCCGCGGCCATCAGCGCCATCGACGCGCGGCTGCCGCCGATGTCGGGATTGCCTTCGACCACCTGGACCATGCCGCGGTCGGTGACGTGCACCTCGGCGCTCGACTGGTTGCCGCCGTTGAACCAGAAGCCGACGGCGACGCCCCGGGCCTCGTTCTGGGCAAGGGGCTTCGTGTAGTTCGGGTGCCGCCTGGCGGCCGCGAGGCAGTCGCGCAGGCCGATGGCGCCAAAGACAGGGCCGTAGGCGGAGCGCGTGCCCTCCGCCGCAGCGTTCTTCATGCGGAAGTCGATGGGGTCCATGCCGATCCGCGCCGCGAGTTCGTCGATCACGGATTCGCCCGCGAACATCGACTGCGGGGCGCCCGGCGCCCGGTAGGCGGCGACGCGCGGGCGGTTCACCACGACCTCGTAGCCCTCGACCAGGACATCGTCCACGTCGTAGGGCGCGAAGATGCACATCGAGCCTGCGCCGAGGGGACTCCCGGGGTAGGCGCCCGACTCGTAGATGAGCTTCGCGTACATCGCGACGATCCTGCCGTCCGACGTGCTGCCGATCTTCACGGTGTTCACCGTGCCGGAAGCCGGGCCGGTCGCACGGAACACCTCCTCCCGGGACATCACCATCTTCACCGGGCGGCCGCACTTCTCGGAGAGCTTCACCGCGAGCGGCTCGAGGTAGACCGTGGTCTTGCCGCCGAAGCCGCCGCCGATCTCGCTCGGGATGACGCGGATGTCGCCGGAGTCCATGCCGAGGACCATCGCGGTAAGTTCCCGCACCGCGAAGTGCCCCTGCGTGCAGCACCAGACCGTGGCCGTGCCGTCCTCGCCGTAGTTGCCGACGCAGGCGTGGGGCTCGATGTAGCCCTGGTGGACCATGGGCGTCACGAACGTCCGCTCCACCACCACGTCCGCGTCGGCGAAGCGGGCATGGGCATCGCCCTTCGAGATCACCGATTTCTTCGAGACGTTCGACGGGGTCGTCGGCGTCTCCTCGAGCCCCTCCGTGAACATGTCCTCGTGAAGGACGGGCGCGTCCCGTTCCATCGCCTCGAGTACGTCCGTGACGGGCTCCAGCACGTCGTAGTCGACCGCGACCAGGTCGACCGCCAGCTCGGCGATGCGCGGGGAGACCGCGGCGACGGCAGCGACCGGATGACCGTGGAAAAGCACCTTGCCGCTCGCCATCAGGTTCTCGGTGAACGCGCGGCGCCCCGACCGGAAGCCGCTCCGGTCCGGGAAGTCCGCCGCGGTGATGACGGCAAGCACGCCGGGCATGGCCTCCGCCTTCGACGCGTCGATCCCGCGGATCCTCGCGTGCGCGTGCGGGCTGCGGACGACCTTGCCGCACACCATGCCCGGCATCGCCCAGTCCGCCCCGAACTCCGCGCGGCCGGTCACCTTGTCCACGCCGTCCGGGCGTACCGGCCGCGTGCCGATGTACTTCAATCCGCCGTTCTCCGCCATGCCCGCTCCCGTGCCGCCGATCCGTGGAAGCACGCGAGTCTGAACGATGCGCGCCCCGGCGGGCAAGCGAGCCGCGGCGGCGGTCGCATTCCCGCTCCAGTCGCGGTTTCATGGCGGTTTCCTTCGACCCTGAGGCGCCTCCATGCCAACGCGAACCATCCTCGCAGCCGCCGCGCTGCTGGCCGTCTCCTTGCTGTTGTTGCCGGTGCACGCGGACGTATCCGCCGAACGGCTGACCCGGCTCGATACCTTCCTCGACGCGTACGTCGCCGACGGCAAGCTCCCGGGCGCCGTGCTGCAGGTCACGCACGATGGCGAGACGGTCTACCACCGCGCCGCCGGGCACCGGAATGTCGAGGCCGGCGCACCGATGCAGCCCGACACGATCTTCCGCATCGCGTCCATGTCGAAGGCGGTGGTCAGCGCCGCGGTGATGGTGCTGCAGGAACGGGGCACGCTCGTCATCGGCCAGCCCGTGGGCGATTTCCTCCCCGAGTACGCGCAGACGACCGTGGCGGTCCCCGCAGAGGACGGCGCGTACGACGTCGTCGACGCCGAGCGCCCGATCACCATCCGCGATCTCCTCACGCACACCGCCGGCATCGGCTACGGCTACGGACCCGCCGCGGACCGGTGGCGGGAGGCGGGGCTCCAGCACTGGTACTTCGGCCATCGCGACGAGCCTATCCGCGAGACCGCGCGGCGCATCGCGGCGATGCCCATGGACGCGCAGCCCGGCGAACAGTTCGTCTACGGCTACAACACGGACATCCTGGGCGCCGTCGTCGAGGCCGCGAGCGGACAACCCCTCGACGCGTTCCTGCGGGCGGAGATCTTCGAGCCCCTCGGCATGGAGGACACGTCCTTCTATCTCCCGCCCGCCAAGGCGGACCGCCTCGCAACCGTGTACTCACGCACCGAGGACGGCGACCTCGTCCTGGCGGACGCCGGCACGCCCTTCCACGGCCAGGGCCACTTCATCGAGGGCCCGCGCGCCAGTTTCTCCGGCGGCGCCGGGCTGCTGTCCACGACCGCCGACTACACGCGCTTCCTCGAGGCCCTGCGGCGCGGCGGCCCCATCCTGGGCCGCAAGTCCGTGGAATCGATGACGGTGAATCACCTGCCGGACGGCCTGGTGAGCCTCCTGCCAGGCTCGGGGTTCGGGCTCGGCTTCGCCGTGGTGTCGGACATCGGCGCGTCGGGCGAACCCGGTTCGGTCGGCGAGTACTCCTGGGCCGGCGCGTATCACACCCGGTACTGGGTGGACCCGGTCGAGGAGCTCACCGTCGTCTACATGACCCAGATCCTGCCCGCACCCGGACTCGACGACTTCTCGAAGGTACGGGCGCTGATCTACCAGGCCGTGGAATGACCCCTGACCGGACGGTGGGCGTGCTATCTTTGCGCGCCCACTGATCCACCGGGAGGCGCTCCATGGGTACCGTACTGACTGCCGACCACTTCGCCGGGGCGCGCGCCGTCCAGTCCGCCACGCTCAAGGAACTCGGCGTCGCGCCGATCTGCATGGCGCCGGGGGAAGAGGACGCCGGCCACAGCCACACCGTCGTCGAGGAGATCGTCATCGTCCAGAAGGGCGAGGGGCGGATCCAGATCGAGAACGAGACCTACGATCTCTGCCCCGGGTCCGTCGCGGTGGTCCCCGCCGGCCAGTTCCACGCCATGTGCAATCCCGGCAAGGAGAATTTCGAGGCGGTCGCGATCTTCAACTCGAACTTCGACCGCGAAGCCGTCGTCCTGAAGACGCGCGAGGAACACTTCGGCGAGGAGAAGGGCGACGAGACGGACATCGACGCGCTGAAGGCCGAGCTCTCGGAACTCGGGAAGACGGTCCGCAGGCTCCAGAGGAAGCTCGCCAAGTAACGGCGACGTCATCTAGGGGACGGGCTCGTCCGTCCCCTACGGCCCCGTTATCTCCAGCCGGACCAGCTCCTCGTACTCCTCCGGGCCGATCCCGAGTTCCTGCTCGAGCACCTCGGCGCTGTGCTCGCCGAAGCACGGCGAATAGGTCACGGGCGGCGTCGCGGCCTCCCGCAAGACCCAGGGCGCCGACGGCAGATGGTGCGTGCCCGTCTCCGGGTGCGTCACCGGCACCATGAAACCGCGCTCCAGGAACTGCGGGCAGGGATCGGCGTAGATCTCCTGGAAGGACTCGACGCGGGCCGCCGCCGCGCCGAGACGGGCGAACTCCGCGGCGGCCTCCCCGGCGTTCCGCGCCAGGCACCAGTCGGCCACGAGCGCGTCGACTTCCGCCTCGTTCGCCTTGCGCCCCGCCTCCAGGCGGAACCTGGCATCGTCGACGCCGAGCCGGCCGGAGACCGCGTCCCAGACCGCATCGGTCTCGACGCCGACCGCGACCCACTCCCCATCGCCGGCGCGATAGACGCCGTGCGGCGCGCACCGGGGATGGCGGTTGCCGCTCGGGCGCCGCACGGCCCCGTTGGTGTCGAACTCCATGATCGCGTCGCCGACCTGCACCGCCACGGCCTCGATCATCGCCGCGTCGACGCGCTGGCCGACGCCCGTCCTGGCCCGGTAGTGGAGCGCGGCGAGGATCGCGGCCGCGAAGTAGTAGCCGGAGATCGGGTCCGGGATCAGCCCGCCGGTGTTCGCGGCCTGGTCCCCGTCGTAGCCGTGGATCGACGACAGCCCGGACATCGGTTCGGTCGTGAACCCGTTGGCCGGGTACTCCGCGAACGGTCCGCGCGTCCCGTACCCGGAGACGGAAGCGAAGACGATGTCCGGCTTCACCGCGCGCAGGCTCTCCAGCGTGACACCCCAGTTCGGCATCACGTGCGGACTGAAGTTGTCGGCGACGACATCGAACCGGGGCACCAGTGCCCAGAAGATCTCCTTCCCTCGCGGGTGGGTCATGTCCAGCGTGATCGCACGCTTGTTCATGTTGACGGAGTTGTACATGCCGTTGGTGTTGAGGCGGCTCTGCTCGATGTCGTCCCGGCGCACGGCCGGCGGGACCGGCGCACCGGCGCCGCGCCAGACGTCCGGCCGGCTGCGCGATTCGATCTGCACGACGTCCGCCCCGAGGCGGGCCAGCAACTCGGTGCCGAAGGTTCCCGCCCACGCCTGGGTGAACGCGAGCACGCGCAGCCCCGCCAGCGGCGGCCCCGCCGCGGCGTCGGGCGCCGAGCTATCTGCCGCGGCCCGCGGGACGATGCCGGAACGCAACTCCTCGCCGTGTTCATCGAGCGCCGGCGCCGGCCGCTCGAGCCGCCACGGCGTCTCGGACAACTGCGCCGTCGCCCCCGACGCGCGCACGCGCTTGCCGTTCAGCGGCGACTCGACGACGAACCCGCGCGCGTGCAGTTGCTCGCTTTGCGCGAGTTCCGACGCGTCTTGCACCACCCCGGCGAGACAGCGCAGGCGGGAGAGCCCGTGGAACAGCTCCCACTTGTCGCGTGGTGCCGCGGCCCGCGCCAGCGCGCGCCGCACGGGCCAGGGGTCCCTGGTATTGCGGCCAAGTACGGGTTCGTAGAGCGGATCGTGCGCGAGTTCATCGAGCCCCAGGAACTCCATCGCCTCCGACCAGCGCGCCCAGTCGCCGAAGCCGAAGTTGATCGCGCCGTTCGCCGTGTCCCAGAGGGGCGAGGGATCCCCGCGGCGGCGCCCCCCGCCGGGTCCGTGCGCGAGACGGTCGCCGCCGATGAAGATGCCGAGGATCGCCCAGGGGACATTGGTCAACGCGAGCGCTTCGAACTCGCTCACGTCGACGCGCTCGCCGGCGCCGGTACGCAGACGCCGCAGGAGCGCCGCCGTCGCCCCCGCGTGTCCGGCGACGCCGGCGATGTAGCCGGCCTGGCGGACGGGCAACTGCAGGGGCGGCTCGTCGACCAGCCGGTTGATGGCGCTCCAGCCGACTCGCGCGCAGGCGGTCAGGTTGTTGCCGGGCACGCGGGCGAGCGGTCCTTCGAGGCCGTGGGCGGTGATGGAGAGATGTATCGCGTCGTGCGGCAAGGCGTCCACCGCCGCCTCGACGGTGTCCGGCCAGGGCGGCGCCGCCGTCGTGACGAGCACGTCGGCGCCCGCGGCCAGCGCGCGCACCTCGTGGACGTCCCGCACCGCTATCGAGCGCTTGTTCCAGTTCGCATAGCTGTGGAGCAACGAGCGTTCCATGCCTGGCTCGCTATCGAGAAAGGGCGGTTCGCCACGCAGGGCGTGACCCTCGGGCGGCTCCGCGAGCACCACGTCGGCGCCGAAGTCGCCGAACAGGCGCGCCGCCCACGCTCCGGACAGACGATCGGACAGGTCGACGACCCGCACGCCGTCGAATGCCTTGGCCATCATGCACTCCCTTCCGGCCGCGCCCCGGCCATGGCCAAGGCAGCATATTCCAATAAGAAGGTGAGCCTATCCGCGCCTGACGTCGAGGTCGGGGGGTAGGTTGGTGAAGGTTGGCACCGAGGGTGGACTCCGGGTGGCCCAGGGATCACTGCGCGGGTGGTCGTGCCTGCGTTGTGCCGAGTAGCGTTTTCCACGGGCTGTCCACGGGCGCGATCCCCCGAGACAGTAAAGCGCCGGTGGGCAGGCGGTGGAAAACGCGGGGTCGGGGTCACGCGACCTCGGGCTGGGCCTCGGCGATGGTCTGGAACAGCCGGTCGCGCTCGGCGTTGAGCGCGCGGGCGGCCTGCAGGTCGCTGTGCGCATGGGCCTGAGCGTCGAGTTGCGCGAACGCGACGCCGGGCTTGAGACAGGCTTCGGCGTGGGGCAGGGAGCGCAGTTTCTCGTAGGGTGTTTGCACGTCCGCGGCCCGGTAGACGCGGCGGATGCGGCCGTTGGCGACCGCGCGCTCGGTGGCGAACAGGCAGGGCCGGTGGTAGTTGAGGTACGGCGACAAGTGCTGCTGCGCGAACGCATCGACCAGCGGCGCGAAGCGTTGCGGGATGTGGTCGTGGCCCAGGAAGCGGCGCACGACGTTGGCGTTCTTGCCCTCGACGAGGGCGTTGTCGGTGGCGCGCCGCGGGCGCGACTTGGTGAAGTTCCGCACGTGCAGCTTGTTGAGTAGCGCGGCCACGGTGTGGTTGACGTACTCGGAGCCGTTGTCGGCATGGAAGCCGACCACGACGAACGGGAACAGGCCCAGCAGGCCGTCGAGCACCGGCACCAGGAAGCGCTCGGAGATCGTCGCGACGGCGCCGACGAACTCGTACTGCGTCACCTGGTCGACGACGTTGATCAGGTACACGCCCTTGGCGCCGTCGCGGTCGCCCTGGTGGACGGTGTCGACGCGCAGGAAGCCGGGCCGGCCGTCCGGCTGCGGCGCCCGGCGCTCGCCCACCGTCACCGCCGACGACTTCGTCCCTTGAACCACCGTGCGTTGCGTGCGGTAGGTCCGTGAACCCCGCAGGTTGTAGATGTGGCTCGCCGAGATCCCCGCCAGACGCTCGAAGCGCCGATCGCCGAACACATGGAACTCGCGGTGCAGCACGACGCGCGTCGCCAGCCCGGACATCTGGCCGAGGTCCGCGTCCACGCGGGCCAGCCGGCGGATGTCGGCCGGCGTGTAGACCCGCGCGAAGGGCCGACCCTGGTTGCCGTCCCGGCGATCGACCACCTTGGTCGTCTCGCGGTGCTGGCGGACGAGCCGCGTGAGCTGGGCGCGCGAGTAGCCCGTGGTCTTCGCCAGGTAGCGCTTCACCAACGCCTTCGAGGGCTTGTCCAGCGCGCGGTAGCCGAGCCGGGTCAACGTCCGCGCCACGAACGCATACGCTGCTTGCCGGTCCAGCGGTTGGAACTCCACCGCCGCGTTCGCCTCGACAAAGGCCGCAACCTGCTCGATGGTTCGAATCCGTTCGGTCTGTAGTGTCACGATCATCTCCCGATGATCCCCAACACCACGTCAGGCTCACTTTGCGTTGGAATCGCACCGTGCGTTCAGGCTCACTTTGCATTGAACAAGGCTAAGGCTGGACACCCTTGCGGGCGCAAGTCTACGATGGACTCTTCACGATAGTCCCCCACACGAGGACACCGCATGGACATCTCCGAGTACGGCACATCGCCCCACGTGGACCCCCTCATGAAGGAGCTCGACGACTACGGCCTGTTCAAGCACGTCGCCGAGCTCGCGGCCTACGGCATGACGGTCGTCCCGCCGGAGAAGATGGGTGTCGACGAGGCCTTCGTCGAGCGGCTGCGCGGCGCCATCCTGCGCACCTGCGAGAAGCGCAACGGCATCGAGATCGGCGACTGGCGCACGGCCGCGCCGAAGAGGGAATCCATGGGCAACTCGTGGCTCCTGCTGCAGGAAGACGAGGCTTTCGTCGAGGCGGCGACGAACCCGCGCATGCTCGCGCTCGTGCGCTGGCTCCTCGGCCAGAGCGCCGTCCTCTCCGGGCACACCTGGATCATCAAGCCCCCGGCTGAGGAAGGGAACAACGAGCGTCAGACGCTCCGCCTGCACAGCGACTCCCACGGCATCCCACCGGGCGGCGGCAGCATCGCGCACGTCGCCAACGCGAGCTGGCTGTGCACCGACTACGCGGGCGCGGAGGACGGACCCACGATCTTCGTGCCCGGCAGCCACCTGTTCGGCCGCGCGACCCTGCCGCACGAGCAAGACATCGAGAACACGCCCTTCCAGACCGTGCCCCTGATCGGCAAGGCCGGGTCCCTGGCCCTCTGGAACGGCGCCACCTGGCACGCGTCCGTGCCGCGCACGAACCCCGGCCTTCGCGTCACGCTGGTGCAGGTGTTCATGCGCCGCCACATGCAGCGCATCCACATGTGGGAAGACGAGGTCGATCCAGACTACGTGGCGAAGTTCCCCGAACTCGAGCGCGTGCTCGGCACGCACATGTACCCGTTCGGCGCCGCCGGGGCGGATCCCACGCGCAACAAGGCGATGGTCGACACGGGCACCAACCCCTTCGCCTGATCTGCCTGACCGATCTGGCCTGGCGGCCTGCCGGCACCCCGGACCGGCAGGCCCGGCAGTCGGGCCATTCCCCCACCGGGCCGACCCCGGTGGCACCCATGGACCGCGTCAAGGCCGCGCTCTTCATCGACTTCGACAACGTCTTTCTTAGCCTCAAGAAGGACTACTCGGACGCCGTCGCGAAACGGTTCGCGAACCCTTCGCGGTGGCTGCCGTGGCTCGAACGGGGCGAACACGCGGCCGAAAGCGAGACCGTCTCCGGAGGACGCTCCCTCCTCATCCGGCGCTGTTACGGCTCGCCGGACCTCGTGCGGCCATTCCGCGCCTATTTCACGCGCCTCGGCTTCCAGGTGGTCGACTGTCCGCCCCTGACGAAGTCGGGCAAGAACAGCGCCGACATCGTGATGACCCTCGACATCGCGGACGCCATCGAGCACACCACCCGCTTCGACGAGTTCCTGATCTTCTCCTCCGACGCGGACTTCACGCCCGTGGCGCTGCGGCTGCGCGCGCACGACCGCATCACGTCGATCCTCGCGAACCAGCAGACCGCGGCGGCGTTCCGGTCCTGCTGCGACATCGTCATCGACATGGATGAGTTCGAGGCCGTGTTCGGCGAAACGCGGGAACAGAACGCCACGCCGGCGAACGGCACCCCCCAATCGTCGCAGGACGACTTCGGGGAAGTCCGGACTCAGGTCAAGGCCGAGATTCGACGCGCACTGGCGGAGTCGAACGCCGCACTGCCGCTGACCGAAGTCGCCAAGAGAATCCGGGAACGGTGGTCGGTGGTCGGAGAGTCCGAATGGCTCGGAGCCGGCGGCTTCAAGAAGCTGCTGCTCACCTTCGAGGATCACCATCTCCGCTTCTCGTCCGTCCCACCGGGTTTCGTCTACGATCCGGCGCGGCACGCGGAGCCGGCGGACTCCGGGGACGCACACACGGCACGCTCCGCCGATCATGCTTCGCCCAACCTCGCCGACGTGCCCGAACCCCTCGCGGACCTCGTCGGGCGGCTCTACGAGGTGGTCGGCCTGCCTCGCCTGGGGCCCGACCAGTACCAGGTCGTCTTCGAGGCCCTGGCCGGACAGAGCGGTCGACAGTCCACCCTTGGCGACATCACGAAGAACGCTCGCGATCACGCCATCGACGCGGGCGCGTCGGTCGGCCGTCAGCCGTTCGCGTTCGTCACGCGGGCGCTCCACCTCGTCGGACTCGCCATCAGCGAAACACCAACAGCACCTGACCAGATCGCCCGCCTGTTCAGGAGAAGCGTCGAGCAGCAGGCGCACGACGCGCAACTGGAGATGGAGGCCGACGACCTGCGGCTCCTGGACGAACTGCTGGGGGTGACCGCATCCGCAACGGAGTAACGCTCCCGGCGGCGAAATCTCACAGGAGACGCCGACTATTCGCATTGATCGTCCTCGATCCGAGCCTATACTCGGCGGCATGAAAGCCTCTGACGAAACGCTCGAGTCGCTCACCCGGGTAGAGGTGGCCGCAGCGCGCGGGACGGCTGCTGCCTTGGCCACGCGGCCACAGCAGACCCCGGGCTGGCAGGCCATCGCCGTGGCGGTCGCTATCCTGGGATCCATCGTCTGGTTCGGCATCGACTTCAGCGGACGGCTGGGCCGGATCGAGGGTCAGCTCACGATCCTGATGCAGACCGTGCAGGAAGGACGCAGCAGGTCGGAGCGCGGCGAGGTGCCTGAGTTCCAGCCCGCTCTTCCGGTCGGCGCTGGCAACGCCTCGGTTCAGGACGCCCGGAAACGACCCGGGTCGTAGGGCGTCAGGTCCAGGTCGGTCTTTCCGGATACGACGAGGTCCGCACACGCGGCGCCCATCGCCGGACCGTGCAGGATGCCCTTGCGCCCACCCCCCGTGGCGATGAGGACACGAGGCGCGCCCGGCACGCCGCCGACAACCACGTACCCGTCACCGCTCATCGGCCGCAGGCAGGCGGTGTGCGCGACCACTTTACGTGGCTCGACGCCGGGCAGCATCCGGGCCAGGTTCGCCAATACCGACGCTCGCCCCGCCGCCGTCGGGCGGTCATCGAACCCGGCTTCGTCCTCGGTCGTGCCGACCCAGAGCAGTCCGTCCGGCTTCGTCGTTGCATAGTTCCCCCGCCACCCGATGGAGCAGGCGATCGGGGGCCCGGCCGCCTCGAGACGGAGGATCTCGCCCTTGAGCGGTTGCACGTCGATCGGGATGCCGAGCCAGCGGGATGCGTTTCCCGCCCAGGGACCCTGGGCCAGGACCACCGTTCCGCAGGAAAGCGTGTCCCCGTCCACGAGCCTGACACCGGCGACGCGGTCGCCGTCGCGCACGAGCCCGATCGCCTCGGTCACGTGCAACGCCGCGCCGGAAGCGCGGAGCAGCGCCCGGGTGAGCGCCTCCGGGTCCACTTCCGCGGCGCCATGGTACAGGGCTCCGCCGAACGCGTCGGCCGCGATCCGGTCGTCCACGTCCCGCAGATCGCCCGCGGACAGCCATTCGGCCCGGAAGCCCGCCTGCCGGTCGACCCATGCCACGTTGTCGCGCAGAGCCGCGGCTTCGGCGGCGCTGAAAGCCAGACCTACCGTGGGCCGCAGGCGAAAGCCGACGTCGATGCCGGTCTCCCCGGGCAGGGTCTCGGCGAGCGCGCGGTGCAGGGAGAAGCTCCTCTTTGCGAGGGCGAACATCGGACCGGGAATGCCAACGCCCGAGAGCGGATAGAGCCCGCCGTAGGCGAACCCCGACGCGTGACGCGCCACGCCGTCACGGTCCACCAGGACCGACTTCACCCCGGCCTTCGCCAGGTAGTACGCCGTGGCGCATCCCGCGATTCCGGCGCCCACGATCACCACGTCGGCGCTGTCGCGGGTCATGGCGGTTCAGGAGGCGCCCAGCGCCGCGAACACCAGGTCCCAGGCCCGATCGGCGTAGATCCCGTACGCGACCCGAACATTGTCCGGGTCGCGCCGCCGGGAGACCCTGGCATCGACCACGGTCATCCCACGGGTCAACGCCCCTTCGGTTTCGACGTCCACCGCCCGCATCCGCGTCTCGAGCAACTCCGGGTGGGTCACGGCGATCACGGCGCACGGGTCGTGCAGCGCGGCGTCCCGGCTGCCGATGAACTCCGCCATCCGCGCGTGCAGGTAGTCGAACGACTCCACGGCGAGGGTGGCCAAGGGGTTGTCCACGCCGCGCAGCCGGTCGGTGACGGCGTCCGACGAGCGAAACTGGTGCGTCAGGTTGAGCCCGCACATCGTGAGGTCGGCGCCGGCGCGGAACACCCGGGCGGCGGCTTCCGGATCCGCCCAGATGTTGAACTCGGCGACGCGCGTCACGTTGCCCACGGTCGCGCTGCCGCCCATGATCGAGATGCCGGCGATCCGGTCAACCCAGCCGGGGTCCCGTTCGATCGCGAGCGCCAGGTTCGTAAGGGGTCCGAGCGCCACGATCCAGTCGTCCGGCTCCGGTGCGTCGAGCAGGAAGCCGACGGCATCGGTACTCGCGACCACGCGGTCGTGCTCGAGCCGCGTGACGCCGCCGAGCCCCGAACTGCCGTGCACGGCCTGGGCGTGCGGCGCCGGTCCGGCGAGGGCTTCCGCGGCGCCGGAGTGCACGGGGGTTTCGACGCCAAGCAACGCGGTCATCATGAGCGCATTGGCGGTGGTCGCCGCCAGGGGCGCATTCCCGGCGACGGTGGTCACGCCGAGCACCTCGGCGTACTCGTGCGCCAGGATCAGCGCGATGGCGTCATCGTGGCCGGGATCGCAGTCGACGATCATGCGGGACATGGGGACAGGTTACCAACGCGCCCGGGCAGGCGCAGGCATGGCCTGCGATCCGATGCAGGTCCTCACGGCGATGCGCCTCCACATGGTGTACTTGGTAATCTTCGTTTTCCTGAATTCACACCGACTCATGGAACGCAGGGTTCGCGTCGCCGATGAGGTCTGGATCGCTACGGCATCGCTCCACCGCAGGCGTCCCGATCAGGCCGATTTCACGATCGCGGAGATCGTCGCTCAGGCGGAGTCGGCGAACGTCACCGGGGTCAGGCCCCTTCGACCCGGGGTGAAAGTCCACATCTATCTGCACTGCGTCGCAAACGGGCCGCCCAACCCCGGTCGATACGCATGCTTCTCGAGACCACCACGGGGCGGCGGCGCCTGTTCCGGCCCGGGGATCCCTGTCATCCGCTCCGGGTGGCGGGCAAGGTCAGCCCCAGGCCCGACGAGATCCCGCCGGACCATCAACACCTCATCGACTGGTACAGCGATGAGTATGTCCCCGCGGCGGCCGACACCACCGAGGATCCGATCCTCTCGCTGCGCGGAACGGGCAGAGCGCTTTGGCAGGACGAGGACGCCGATGCATATGTCCACCGACTGCGGTCCGAGTGGCGATGAGCCGGATCTTCTGGGACACCAGCCTGTTCGTCTATTTGTCGAGACGGGCGATCGCGTGCTCTCGCTACGCAAACGCATGATCGAGCGCCAGGACCGGTCGATCCGACCGCCGGACGCGATCCAGCTCGCCTGCGCCTCGGCGGCACGCGTGGACCTGTTCATCACCAACGACGAGCGGCTCAGCCGCAGGGTCGTGCCGGGAATCCACTTCATCCAGTCGCTCGCAACGGCGACGATCTGAGCGCCCGAGCCCGTGTCGCGCTTGCCCATCCTCCCCTCCTGGGCAACCCTCACACCCGTCGCCCGGCTCGCGACGGTCGACGGCGGCAAGCCCCACCTCGTGCCGGTGGTGTTCTGCGAGCACGGCGGCGCCCTGTTCATCCCCATCGACGGCAAACCGAAGACCGGGCGCAAGCTGCGGCGCGTCCGGAACATCGAGGCCAACCCCGCGGTTTCCCTGCTCATCGACGAGTACGAGGACGACTGGTCGCGCCTGCGGTGGCTGCGCGCGGACGGCACCGCGACTGTGGGTCCCCTGCAGCCGGCGGTCCGCGCGGCGCTGCTGGACAAGTACCCGCAGTACGAGGCCACACCCATGGGGTCCACCGCGATCCGCGTTGAGATCGACCGCATTCAGTCCTGGTCCGCAACGGGCGGTGCTTAGGTAACCCGACTACGGCGTGATAGCCTCTCGCCTTCCCGCATCCGGAGGAGCGTCCATGCCCTACGATCTCGTCATCCGCAACGGTTCCATCGTCGACGGCTCCGGCGCGCCCGCCTATCGCGCGGACCTCGGCATCACGGACGGCAGGATTGCCGCCATCGGGCGCATCCGGGAGCAGGGCGAGGACAACATCGACGCCGAAGGGCACGTCGTGACGCCCGGCTTCGTCGACGGGCACACGCACATGGACGCCCAGGTGTTCTGGGACCCGATCGGCTCCTGCTCCTGCTACCACGGCGTGACCAGCGTCGTCATGGGCAACTGCGGCTTCACGCTGGCGCCCTGCCGCGAGGAGGAAGCGGACCTGGTGTTCCGGAATCTCGAACGCGCGGAGGACATCGCCCGCGAGTCGATGCTGGAGGGCATCCGCTGGCGCTGGGAGACCTACCCCGAGTACCTCGACGTGCTCGACGCGTTGCCGAAGGGCATCAACTACGCCGGCTACGTCGGGCACTCGGCCCTGCGGACGTACGTGATGGGCGAGCGGGCCTTCACCGAAGCCGCCACCGAGGACGACCTGGCCCGCATGCAGGTCATCGTGCGCGAGGCCGTACAGGCCGGCGCGATGGGCTTCACTACGTCGCGCTCCCCCAACCACCAGACCTCGGACCACCGGCCGGTGGCCAGCCGCGTGGCGAGCTGGGACGAAGTCCGCGCGATCGTGCACGCGATGGGAGAGACCGGCGCCGGCATGTTCGAGATCGCGGGCGAGCGGACGGGGCCGGACCCCGACCGCATTCGCGAGTACCACGAGCGCCTCCGCGACCTGTCCGTCGAGACGCGCGTGCCGGTCACCTGGGGCATGTTCGCGTCAAGGCACGCGCCGGACCTGTGGCGCCGCTACTTCGACCTGCTCGACGAGACGGCCGCCGCCGGCGGACGGATGTTCGCCCAGGTGCACTCGCGCTCGCTCAACGTGCTGTACACGTTCGAGTCCTACACCCCCTTCGACGGCTGGGACGTCTGGCGCGACCTGCGCGCACTGCCGCTCGGGGAGCAGCGCGCGAAGCTCGCCGACCCGGCGCTGCAGGCGAAGCTCGTGAACGTCGCGAGCCGCCCGAGCGAGCGTCACGCGGGGCGGGGCGTCACCCTGCCCCCGCCGGACTGGGACTGGCTGTTCGTGATGGACTCGATGAAGGAGCGCCACCGCTCCGTCGCCGAGATCGCCGCGGAGCGCGGCGTCGCGCCGGCGCAGGCGTTCCTCGACATCGCGCTCGCGGGGGACCTCAAGGTGCTCTTCCGTCACCCGATCAACAACGAGGTCGACGCGGACGTGCTCGCCATGATGAAGCACCCGCGCTCCGTCGTGACCTTCTCGGACTCCGGGGCCCATGTCTCGCAGATCATGGACAGCTCGCTGCAGACCCACATCTTCAGCCACTGGGTCCGCGAGAAGCAGGCGCTCACCCTCGAAGAGGCCGTGCGCATGGTCACCCTCGAACCGGCGACGCAATGGGGGCTCCACGACCGGGGCCTGTTGCGCGTCGGCTTCGCGGGCGACGTGACCGTGTTCGATCCCGAGAGGATCGGACCGCGCATGCCGGAAGTCGTACATGACCTGCCCGGCGGCGCCAAGCGTTTCCGGCAGACGGCGGACGGTATCGCGGCGACGGTCGTGAACGGCGAGGTGCTCCTGCGCGAGAACGAACACTCGGGCGCGCAATCCGGACGGCTGCTGCGCGGTCCGCTGGCGCGCGCCGCCCACTAGCCGACAGACGTGTCAGACGATCGCAAGCGGCGTGGGCTGACATCGCAGCGCATCCTGGCGCTCGCGATGCTGTTCATCCTGATCTCGATGGGGGCGCTGTTGTGGAACATGCCGTTCCCGTAACGCCGCGTCCCTGAATGGGAGCCGCGTCGGAAACGGAGCCGCGACCGGTCAACGCACCGTCAGCCGCGCCAGCGCCCCTTCGTTGAGCTCGATCCCGAAGCCCGGCCCGTCGGTCAGCACCATCGCCCCGTCCCGCGGCAGGACATCCTCCCCGTAAAGGTCCGCGACGTCGTCGAGGGGCCCGGAGAACTCGATCGAGAACTCGTGCGGCCGCGTCGCGTTCTGCACCGTCGCGTAGACGTGCAGCGACGCCATCGAGTTGATGCCCGCCTGGGGACTGTGCGGCATGACCGGCTTGTCGAGCGTCGTCGCCATCTCGAAGATGCGCTTGACCTCGCTCGGCCCGCCAGCGTTCAGGATGTCGGGCTGCAGGATGTCCGGGTCGCCGAGCAGCACGAGGTTCTGGAACCACCAGCGGAACGCGTCCTGCTCTCCGGCCGAGACCGCGACGTCGAGCGCGTCGCTCACCTGCTTCAGTCCCGGCAGGTCGTAGTGCGGGATCGGCTCCTCGAAGTGGTCGATGCCGAGCGCCTCGAAACGCCGGCCCTGCTGGATGGCGGTGGACACCGAGTAGCCGTTGTTCGCATCGAACCCCAGGTACTCCCCGCCGCCCAGGAACTCGCGCGCCAGCCGGAAGAGCTGGAAGTCCTTCTCGGGATCGATGTCCTGCCGCCAGCCGCGCCAGTCCATGCGGATCTTGAAGGCGCGGAAACCGCGTTCCCAGCCGTCCTGCACGAGCGCCAGCATCTCCTCCGGCTGCATGCGCCAGCCCGAGCCCGTACTCCAGTACAGCGGGATCGTCGTGCGCCGCGCGCCGCCCATGAGCGTGTGCACGGGCAGCCCGGTGTCCTTGCCGAGGATGTCCCAGAGCGCCACGTCGACGACGCCGACCACCCAGCCCGGCAGCTTGAAGAAACGCTCCTCGCGGCCGAGCGCCAGGGTCTCCCAGTGGCGGTCGATGAGGCGCGGGTCCTCCCCGACGAGAACGGGGGCGATGACGCCCTCGAGGTAGCCATCGAATACCCGGTTGTTGCGGCCGGGGACCTCCGCCCAGCCCTCGACCCCGGCGTCCGTCTCGACCCGCAGCAGGCTCTTGCCAAGGGTCAGCGGGGTCGTGGTGAAGCGGGTGATTTTCACGGTTTGTACTTGACGCGTTCGCCTTCGACGGCGATGTAGTTGCGGCCCTTCAGGCCCTGTACCAGAGACTCGAGCTGCTCGTCAGACAGGCTCTTTCCGAAAAGGTTGTTGATCGTGGTTTTCACCGTGCGCACCTTGCGGGGGCGGGACTTGCCCTGCAGGTCGAAGTTCTGGACGATCTTGTCGATCTGCTCCGCGAAGGGGTCTGTCTCGGCGACCTCGAGCCAGGGGATTTCGAACAGTCCCTTCCTCCGCTCGACGTGGATTCCGCTTGCCTGCAGGTGCCTGATCAGCGGGTCGAATCCCGTGTCTCTCGATACGACGTGGAAGTGGTCTTCCGAACCATTGTGGGCGAACTTCCCCAGGTAGTAGGCAATGTGGAAGTCGAGCGCGTTCTTGCCGCTCCCCGTGATCTCGATGTAGTCGGCGTCGCTGCCGAAGGACTGCATCTCGAAGACGAGGTCCTTCGGTATCTTGCCCTGGTTGGCGCCGACGAACACGATCACCCGGAAGGAGCGGCCCTTCGCGTCGTCCTTCAGCGCCGCCAGGTTCTTCGGCTGGACGTTCTCGTAGTCGATCAGTACGTAGTGGGTTGCCAAGTTCGGGCCTCCTGCGTTGCCGCGTATCCCGGACGGCGGGGAAGGATGGTGCGATTGTAGCGCCCCATGGTCGCCTCAGCGGGCTTCCAGCTCCCGGACCAGCGCCGGCGTCGCCACCTGGCGCCAGCCGTGCTCGAGGATCCCGGGCATCGCTTCCCAGCGCACGGTCTCCAGGTTGACCAGCACCATTGGATAGTCCGCGTAGTGGTCGGTGATGTAGAAGGTCTCCGGGGCCGCCTGCAGCAGCATCTCGCGCTCCATGAAATCGCATTGGATGGCGAGCCCGCCTTCCGCCTCGGACCGGAGCCGCGCCAGCAGGCGGCGCTTCACCTTGATCGACGGCGTGCCGTAGCTCCTGCTCTCGACGACGCCGGGGAGTTCCTTCGCAAGTTCCACGACGCGCGCGTAGAGCCCGGCGAGCTTCTCGTCCGGGGGGAACTTGATCGGTACCGGCTCCCTCTGGGCCATGGCTTGTTCCCGCGTTGTCAGGTTGCGCGGAATTCTACCGGCCGGCGGGCGGGCTTGACGCTCTGGCGCGTTACCCCATACTCGGATCGAACCTCCCATCGCAGCCCGGTGCGAACCGCGAGGAGCAACGGCCGCGCGTGCCCATGGATACCCGAACCGCCACCGCACGGGCCTTGACGGAGGCGCTCGAGAAGCGCCCGGAGATCCGGCTGAGTTACCTCTTTGGCTCGCTCGCCGAGCGCGGCGCGACCAGCGCGGCCGTCTCCGCACGAAAGGGCCCGAGGCCGGACAGTGACGTGGACGTCGCTGTCGCCGCCGCGGGGCCGATCGAAGCCGCGGGGCGCCTCGTCCTGATGGACGACATCGCGATGACGACGGGCCGCCCGGTGGACCTCGTCGACCTGCACACGGCGGGCCCGCTCATCCTGACCCAGGTCCTGACGCGCGGCACCTGCCTGGTCAAGCGTGATCGGGAACTGCTTGCCCGGCTGATCGCGAAGATGTGGTACCTGAACGCGGACTTCATGCCCCTGGTACGGCGCATGCAGGACAGCCGGCGTCAACGGTTTCTGCATGGATGCCAACCGTTGCTCCAGGCCCAGGAACCTCCGCCCTGACGCCAGGCCGGTCGACGCCATGGCCAAGGTCGCCATAGTCGGAGCCGGACCGGCGGGCGCCACGCTGGCCCTCCTCCTCGCCGAGCGCGGCATCGACGTCACGCTCCTCGAGCGCCGCGCCGACTTCGCCCGGGAGTTCCGCGGCGAGGTGCTGATGCCGAGCGGCGTCGACGCTCTGGCGCAGATGGGCCTGGCGGGGTTGCTGGACCGCATCGCCAACCGGCCGCAACGGGAGTTCGCGCTCTACCTCAACGGGCGGTTGTCAGTCAGCGGCTCCCTCGATGCCGACGCACCCGTCGCCGTGTCCCAGCCGGCCCTGCTCGAGGGAGTCGTCGAACTGGCCGAGCGGCATGCGGGCATGGAGTTCCGCCCCGGAGCAAGTGTCCGCTCGCTCCGACGCGACGGCGACCGGATCGTCGGCGTCACCTTCGGCGATGCGGCCGGCGAGCGCCAGGTGCATGCGGACCTGGTGGTCGGCGCGGACGGCCGCAACTCGTTCGTCCGCCGGCAGCTCGCCGTGACGACGCGGTCCACGAGTCCGCCCATGGACGTGGTGTGGTGCAAGGTTCCGCGTCCGCAGTGGTGGCGTGGCGCGCGCGGCTACGTCGGCCGCGGTCACCTGCTGATCGCCTACCACACGTGGGACGACAGCCTGCAGGTGGCCTGGGCCATCCTCAAGGGCACGTTCGGCGACCTGCGCGGGAGGGGCATCGCAGCCTGGGTCGAAGAGATGGCGAACTTCGTCTCCGATGACCTGGCGGACCACTTGCGGGGGAACACCGATCGCCTGAGTCGGTCCTTTCTGCTGGAAAGCGTCTCCGGGCGCGTCGTTCGCTGGAGCCGCCCTGGCGCGCTGCTGATCGGCGACGCCGCGCATGCCATGTCGCCGGTGGGCGGACAGGGCCTCAACATCGCGCTCCGGGACGCGATCGTCGCGGCGAACCACCTCGTACCGGCGCTGTCCGGTACCGCGGACCCCGGCCGGCTGGCGCGCGCCCTCGCCGACATCGAGGCGGAACGTCTGCGTGAAGTCGCGCCGATTCAGCGCCTGCAGGCGGTCCCGCCGAAGCTGGTGTTGAGCCAGGCCTGGTTTGGCGAACTCGCCCGCCGAGCGGCCGGCAGGGCCGTGCAACGACCCTTCGTGCAAAGGCTCGCGGCCCGCCGAGCTTCGGACTTTCTCCACGGTCTCACGGAAGTCCGCCTGAACGTGTGACTGGAGGTTCTCAGTCCGGTCCGCTCGTCGGCGGCAGCATCGCCCTGGCCGTCTCGACGATGTGCTCCGGCCACGCCGCGGGCCGCCGCCGGGACTTGTCGAGCTGGACGCCCACCTGTGACAGCCGCGCCACCTCCGCGCCGTCGGCGACGCGCGACAGGCGGTGTTCGATGGCGAGCGAGGTCCGTCCCACGCGGGCGACGCACGACCGCGTCACGAGCGGCATGCCGGGGGCGGCGTCGCCCGTGTGGCGGAAATCGAACCGCACCGTCGAGAAGCCGACGTTGCGCTCGCGCGCGTAGCCGGGCGTCATGCCTATCCGCGTGCGCAGATGTTCGCCCGCCGCCGAGAAGCGGAGGACGCAGACGTGGGCGCTCATCCCGCCCGTGAGGGACAGGTCGGCCGCCGTCACGATGTCCCGCCCGGTGTCGAGCCAGAACGTGTCCCGAGCCTGCGGCGCATCGACCTCATCCGCGCCGCCTGCGGCCCAGTCCCAGGCCACGTCGACCGGCGTGGGCGCTCCCGCGGGCATGGGCAGCGGCGGAACGGGCCGCGACAGTGCCTGGTGGAAGCGCGTGCAGACCGCCTCCGTCTCCGCGTTCACCAGGACGTGACCGAGCAGGTTCGGCCCGAGCTGCGCCGTCTCGATGCGATAGACGTCCCCCTTGCGCAACTCGGCATCGAAACGCGTCTGGCAGCGCGTCATGCGCGGCCCGTCCGCGCCCGTGGGATCGAGGCCGCAGGCGGCGAGGGCGGCCGCGGTCGCGTACTCGAGCTTCTGGAAGTAGAAGCCGACCGTGAAGTGGTCCACCGCGTCGCACTCCCAGGGCGGCACGGTGCTCATGAACGTGGTGCGTGCCTGCGTCACTCGCCCTCCCGGCGTCGCCAGCCGCTGGCCCCGCCTACCTC
>JAJDTI010000198.1 GCA_022827245.1 Pseudomonadales bacterium
GAAGCCGGGCCACCCTCATGCGCTGCCGAACACCTCCTTCACGTGCGCCTCGGGCAGCGGCTGCGTGGCCTTGGAGACCGTGTAGGTGACCGCGACGGACACCGCCTCGCCGATCGCGGCGCAGGAGAACGGGTTGGGTCCTTCGCCGTGCAGCCAGGCGACCGCCCCGTGCACCACGCCCGTGCCGAACCAGGCCGGGTCGAGCAACTGCATGTGCAGCACGAGGAAGGTCGCGAAGCCGCTCAGGAGTCCCGCGTAGGCGCCGCTGCGGGTCACGCCGCGCCAGAGCGCCCCGACGACGAGCGGCCCGGCGAACGCCGCCATCATGCCGCCGTTGCCGATCCAGACGATGAGCGCGATGTTCACGTCGATCAGCGCCCAGGCCATCCCCATGCAGATCAGCAGCACGACGATCGTGCTGACGCGGCTGATCTGCAGCACCTGCCGGTCCAGGGTCGCCTCGTCCGGCACCTTGCGCAGGCGCGGCGCGATGCTGCGCCGGTAGAGGTCGTTGGCGATGATCTGCGACGAGGAGACGACGAGCCCGTCCGCCGTCGACATGATCGCGGCCAGGATGCCGACGCCGATGAGCGCGGCGAGCCAGGTGGGGAACAGCTCGATGAACAGCATCGGCAGGGCGGCGTTCGGCGTCTCGCCCTCGGCGTACAGCGCGTCGCCGAGCATGGCCCGCGCCAGGAGCCCCGCCAGCCCCATCATCCCGAGGGTGAGCCCGAACGTGAACGCGAGCTTGATGAACGTCCTCTGCTGGCCCGTGTTCTTGAGCGCCCAGAGCTTGTTGCCGAGGTGCGGCAGCAGCCCGAGCGGGATGTGGGCGAACAGGACGGCGATGATCGCCCACCACGAGTGATAGAGCGGCGTGTCGGTGTTCAGCAGTCCGACGAGGTCCTCGTCCTGCTCCCTGAGGTTGCCAATGACCCCCGCGAGCCCGCCCTCGACGCCCACCCCGAACAGGAACAGCACGATCACGACGATGGCCAGGATCAGCATCATGAAGCCCTGCGCCCCGTCGGTCAGGATGTCGGCGTGGGCGCCGCCGAGCACCACGTAGAGCAGGAGCACGAACGTGGTGATGCCGAGCGCCCACTCCGCCGGCAGCCCCAGCATCGTCTCGAACATCACGAGCCCGGAGACGAGCTGTCCCGCGAGGTAGAAGAAGAGCACCAGCGAGAACACCGACACCAGCACGCGGATCCCCTCGGAGCCGTAGCGGTCGCCGAGGTACTCCGGGATGGAGCGGTTGCCGAAGCGGTTGCCCGCGGTGGCGATGAGGCGCATCGAGATGAGCACGCCGAAGTAGACGCCCATCGGGTACAGGAACTTGCTCCACACGCTCGCGATGCCCCACTCGTAGGCGAGGCCCGGCCCGCCGAGGAAGGTCGCGCCGCTCGCCGTGGTGGCGGCGAACGCCAGCGCCAGGAACAGCGGGCCGTAGGAACCCCGTGCGGTCGCGAAGTCGTCGGCGTGCTTGATGCGCCGCTGGCCGACCACGCCCAGGGCGAGCATTCCGCCGATGTAGAGTGCGAGGAACAGCCAGGACCACTGGATCAGGGACATTGGGGGCTCCGGAGTTTTCTCTAGCCTATGCGAGATTTCCCGTGGAACAACAGCGTCCACTCGCTTAAGCTCGGCCGGAGGTTCTTCGATTTCGGCGGAGGGGACCGATGAGAGCCATCAAGATCCTCGGAATCCTGTTGCTCGTGTGGGTCGCGATCGTCGCCATCTTCGAGTCGATGCTGGGGTACTTCCAGCCGGAGGGCGGCGGGGGGACCGTGGTCATCACGACCTTCGACGCGGACGGCACGGCCCACGACCGGGTGCTGTCGGGCCTCGACAGCGGCGGACAGTTCTACGTGGCCGTCAACCACTGGCCGCGCGCCTGGTACCACAGGGCGCTCGAGAACCCGGCGGTCCGGATCACCCGGGGCGACGAAACGCTGGACTACACGGCGGTTCCGGTGACCGGGGAGGAGGACGACCGCGTACGGGAGGAGCACCCGATCCCGGTCGGCGTGCGCATCCTCATGGGGTTCGCGCCGCGTCACTTCCTCCGTCTGGACCCGGCGGCCGGCTGAGCGGAAGGGTCCGCCCGGACCAGCAGCCGGGCCGGCAGCGCACGGGCGCCGGCCGGGTCCAGCAGCCACTGGCGACACAGGCTCGCGGTCTCGGCGAACCAGGACCGTACCGGTTCGAGCCGGTTCCGCGCGCGGCCGACGAAGCCCTCCACCTCCCTGGACGTCGCCGCGTCGCCGGCGTCGTAGAACTGCGCGAACCACCGGCGGTACTTCGCGATCGGGCCGTCGCCGTCGCACAGCATCGGGCGCGCGTGGTAGGTCTTGTGCTCCCAGATCGGGATGTCCTGTTGCACCTGCCGGACGACCTCGGCGATGAGCGCGTTGGCCAGCATGTCCTGCTGGGGGGTGACGTTGGCCGGCCTGGTGAAGGCGAACCGCAACAGCATGCGCCGCGCCGTGATGGGCGTCACCGCGCCGAGCATGACGGCGCGCGCCCCGTGTTCGAAGGCCTGGACGCTCATGCCCGGGCCGCAGCTTCGCGTCACGAGTTCGTACGGCTCCGTTCGGGTCAGGTCGATGGTGCCGTCGTCGTTGATCGCGGGCGCGGGGCAGGTGAACTGCGTGTCGCGCCGGTGCCCGACCAGGGTGATGCTCGCCTTTGGCACCTCGGCGGCGCCATGCACCGCGACGAAGTGCGCGATGTCGACGGCGTTCTCCCCGGCCTCCTGGATGGGGGTCTCGACCTCCCACTCGTACCAGTCGGGTTCGCTCCACGCGGGATCGTCAAGTTCGGGGACCGGGTCCAGTTCGAACAGCGGCGGCACGCCCTTCGGGTGATACCAGGCCCAGATCATGCGGCTGCGCTCGAGGACCGGGTAGCTCCGCAGGCAGGGGCCCGTCGTCGCGCGGCGCGGCAGGGATCGGGCGTAGGGCACGCCGACGCAGGCCCCGTCGCCGTCGAACCGCCATCCGTGAAAGGGACACACGAGCGCGTTGCCCTCGACTCTTCCCCCGTGGCCGAGATGCGCGCCGAGGTGGGGACAGAAGGCGGTCGTGACGTGGGCCGCGCCGTCCCCGGTCCGAAACAGCACGAGGTGCTCGTCGAAGAAGAAGAGCGCGCGCACGTCCCCGGGGGCGAGATCGGCGGCCCGGGCCAGCGCGAACCAGCCGAACGGAATCGGCAGCTCCGCCCGGTGGTGCGCGGTTTCGTTCCGGGGTGGTTTGCCGGTGTCCGCCGGCATCGCTGGGACGCCCATCTGCGTGTCTTTCCCTGAGTTTGCGCGGGGCCGTTAGCGGCTCCCTTTACGGAACATATTATTGGTAATTGTTCCTTTTTCAAGGGGAAATGGAATGATTTTAGGTAATTTGTCCCTGATCTGGGTTCGGGAAAGCGCCCGGGAGGCCGTTAGCGGCACCGGGAGTGGCCACCGCGATCTGTGGTAGGTTGCCGGCATGCCGGACGGTCGCACGGGGCGCCTGCAGGCGCGTGCCGAAGATACCCGCCGCGTCATCCTCGACACGGCGGTGGCGCTGTACCTGAGCCAGGGCGCGGAGAACACCACCGTCAGCGCCATCATCAAGCGGGCCCGGCTCGGCCGCACCACGTTCTACCGCTACTTCAAGGACGCCGACGATGTCCTGCGGCACGCCGTGACCCGCGACTTCGACGCGGTGATGACCGACTTCCACACCCAGCGGTACGAACACGAGGATCTCGAGGAGCAGCTCGTCGAGGACGTCGTCTGGTTCATCCGGCAGTTGCGCCGCCGCCCGGCCATCCGGGTGCTGTTCGTCAACAACAGCGCCCAGCTCTACGAACGCATCGACGAGACCCTGGCGGTCTGTTTCAACGCGGCGCTCGCCTGCTCCCGGCCGTCCTTCGAGCGGGCGCGGCGCAGCGGCCGCCTGCGCGAGGGCGTGACCCTCGAGAAGTACGTCGAGTGGTGCATGTTCGTGGTGATGTCCCTGCAGACCGTCGCCTTCCCGTTCGCCCGCAACGAGTTCCGGCTGCGCCAGATGCTCAAGGACTTCGTCGTACCGTCGTTGATCGTCACCGCCGAGGACGCGGACGCGGTGGTCGGCGCCGGCGAGCCCTCCGGCGCAGGGGGCATCCGCACCTGACGGAGGATTCATGAGACACACGCACCGGAACAGGCGCATGCGAACAGTGGCCCTGCCCCTCGCCGCGGCGTGCCTTTGCGCGGGCCTCGCCCACGCGGCGCAGGAACCCGAGCTGATCCCGTTCTGGGATGCCAGCGACGAGAGCAGCACGGCGACGGTCGATCACTCGGTCTGGCAGGAGGTGCTGACGGGCCATTTGATCGTGCACCCGTCGGGCGTCAACCGCTTTGACTATGCCGGCCTGAAGGCGAGTCCGGATGACATGGCGAAGCTGAACGGCTACCTGGGCGACCTGCAGGCCATGGACCCGCGCAGCCACACCCGCGCCGAGCAGAAGGCGTACTGGATCAACTTCTACAACGCCCTGACGGTCAAGGTGGTCACCGACGCCCATCCCGTCGACTCCATCAAGGAGATCCACGAGGGCTGGATCCCCTTCACCGGCCCCTGGGGCGACGTGCACGCGCGGGTCGCGGGGCAGGAGCTGACGCTGGACAACATCGAGCACGGCATCCTGCGTCCCATCTGGCGGGACCCGCGCATCCACTACGCCGTCAACTGCGCGAGCATCGGCTGCCCGAACCTCGCCACCGACGCCTACACCGCCGAGAACATGGAGTCGCTGCTCGAGACGGGCGCGCGGGACTACGTCAACCACCCCCGCGGCGTGGACTTCGTCGACGACGACTACCTGGTCCTGTCCAGCATCTACGACTGGTGGGTGTTCGACTTCGGCGGCTCGGAGGAGGGCGTGTTCGCGCACCTCGTCGCCTACGCGGAGCCCGAACTCGCTGCCAGGCTCGAGGACTTCGCCGGCGCGATCGACTACGAGTACGACTGGGACCTGAACCAGCCGTAAGGCCCGCGCTAGCGCGACCTGGCGGTCGCGTTGGGAGTTTCGCCAGGGCGAAACTCCTAGGGCGCGCCGGCGGGCACCGAGTCCCGAACGCCGCGCCCCCTGCGGACGCGGTGGAACTTCTCGACCCATCCGAGCAGGCCTTCCGGCGCATGCTTCTTCCGCCAGGCGCTGGCCGCGAACTTGTTGGCCTCGGTCAGCGTGGGGTAGACGTGGATCGTGCCCATCAGGCTCTTGAGCCCCTTGCCCCACTTCATGGCGGCGATGAACTCCGACAGCAGGTCGCCGGCGTGGTGCCCCACGATCGTCGCGCCGAGGATGCGGTCCTTGCCCGGCGGCGTCAGGACCTTCACGAAGCCGCGCCCCTCCTCGTCCGCGAGGGCGCGGTCGAGTTCCCCGAGTTCGTAGCGGGTCGCCTCCACGTCGATGCCCTGGCGCGCCGCTTCCTGCTCGTTGAGGCCGACGTGCGCGACTTCCGGGTCGGTGAACGTGGTCCACGGGATGACCGAGTAGTCCGCCTTGAACTTCCGGAACGGGTGGAACAGCGGGTTCACGGACGCGTACCAGGCCTCGTGGGAAGCCGTGTGCGTGAACTGGTAGGGCCCGATAGCGTCGCCGCAGGCGTAGATCGTGGGCACCGCCGTACGCAGGTACTCGTCGACTTCCACCACGCCGCGCTCCCCGAGGGCGACGCCGACATCCTCGAGGCCGAGGCCGCCGGTGTTCGCCCGCCGGCCTACGGCCACGAGCACGGCGTCGAAGGGCACGCGTACCTCGTCGCCGCCGTCGGGTGCGCAGACGAGCACGTGCCCGCCGTCGCCGTTCTCGACACGCACGGCGCGGTGCTCCGTCAGGAGGTTGATGCCCTCCGTGACGAACTGCGCCTGGAGCACGTCGACGACGTCGTCGTCCTCGCGCATCAGGAGGTGCGGGGCCTGCTCCACCATGGTGACGGACGCGCCGAAGCGGCGGAACGCCTGCGCGAGTTCGCACCCGATGGGGCCGCCGCCGAGCACCACGAAGCGGGACGGCAGTTCGCGGAGGTCCCAGATGGTCTCGGACGTGTACCAGGCCGACTCCGCAAGCCCCGGAATCGGCGGCACGAACGGCTCGCCGCCGGTGGCGATGACGATGTTGCGGGTAGTGATCTCGCGCCCGTCCACGCGCACGCTCCAGGGGGAGGTGATGGTGGCGTCGCCGGAGACGCAGTGCACGCCGAGGCCCGTGTACCGTTCCACCGAGTCGTGCGGCTCGATCTTCGCGATGATGCGCTGCACGCGCTGCATGACCTCGGCGAAGTCGAACTCGACGCTGGCGCTCCGGAAGCCGTACTCCGGGGCCCGGGCGGCGTAGGAGAGCATCCGGGCGGAGCGCAGCAGGGACTTGCTGGGCACGCATCCCGTGTTCAGGCAGTCCCCGCCCATGCGGCCGCGCTCGACCAGGGTCACCCGGGCCTTCACGGTCGCCCCGATGAGCGCCGCGACGAGCCCGCCCGAGCCTGCGCCGATCACGACCAGGTTGTTGTCGAAGCGCTTGGGCTTCTCGAACCGGCGCAGCACCCGGCGGGACTTGACCGCGTCGAGGATCTTCTTCGCGATCAGCGGCGCGAGGCCGAGCAGCACGAACGAGATCCAGAGCGCCGGGGAGAGCACGTCGCCGACGGATTCGATCCGGCCCAGTTCGGCGCCGGCGTTCACGTACACCACCGTGCCGAACAGCATGCCGACCTGGCTGACCCAGTAGAAGCGCCAGGCCCGGATCGGCGTGAGCGCCATGGCCAGGTTGATGGCGAAGAACGGGATCGCCGGAACCAGGCGCAGCGCGAACAGGTAGAACGCGCCCTCCCGCTCGATCCCGCGGTCGATGGTGGCGAGGTGCCGGCCGAAGCGCGCCCGCACGGCGTCGCGAAACAGGTAGCGGGCGATGGCGAACGCCATCGTGGCGCCCAGGGTGCTCGCGAAGGAGACGATCACGACGCCCTGCACGAGCCCGAACACGGCCCCGGCGATCAGGGTGAGCAGCGCCGCGCCGGGCAGTGACGTCCCGGTCACGAGGACGTAGACCACGAAGAACGCGGCGGCGGTCGTCCAGGGGTTCCCGACCTGGTACGCGAGGATGCTCTCGCGCTGGGCCGAGAACCACTCGACGGTGAGGAAGCGCTGCAGGTCGAACGCGAAGAAGAGCGCGACGACCGCGACCACCGCGAGGAGGAGAACGATGCGGCTTGGTTTCATGTCAGTGTGCCTCTGTAGGGGCGACCCCTGCGGTCGCCCGCGTCGGATTCGTGCGGGTCCTCGGTAGGAGCGCAGTTTCGCGGCAGCGAAACTGCAACGCGACCCGCAGGGTCGCGCCGGGAGGGGACGAGCCCTCCCTTACAGGCCGAAGTTGTACGTGAGCGTGCCGCCGAGGGCGTCGAACTCCGCCGTGTTGCGTCCGTCGAGGACCTGGAACCAGTGGACGCCCACGTTGATCCGGTCCGTCACCGAGAGCGTGCCGCCGACGGAGACCCGCTCGACGTCCTCGGCGACCTCCGGGAACAGGTGCCAGTACGTGCCGTGCTTGCCCGGGCCCGGCGGCGGGCCGATGTCCACGTCCCCGGTGGAGTCCTGGATGTAGTACCTGAGGCTCAGCACCAGCCGGGGGGTGACGATCCAGTGGCCGTCGAGGTTCGCGAAGTTCTCCCGCGGCACGCCGCTGGTCCGGTTGCGCGTCCCGAGTTCCGCGGAGAGGGCGAGGCGGTCGCCGAAGACCCTGCCGACGATGGCCGAGACCTCGAAGCCGTCCGCGCCGTCGCCGATGGCCGTGGGCCCCGCGCCGACGCGGGAAGCGTCCCCCATCACCGCGACCGGGCCGGGGCCGCCGGCCTCGTAGTCTCCGGCGAGGATGGCGCCGGCGCGTACGGCGACGCTCGCGCCGCCGGTGATCAACTCGTCCATCAGCCGCCACGTCACGCCGACGTTCAGGTCCGTGCGGCCGTCGGTCTCGATGGGTATCGGGCGGCCGTGCGTGGGCGACACTTCGGACCGGCCGACGCTGGCATCGAGCGCGACGGCGTCGGAGATGCCGTACGTCATGTCGAAGAGCACGGTCTCCTGCTCGAGTCCCCGGAACGGGATGGGGCCCGGACCGTTCTTGCCGACCCACATCTCGTCGGCCTCCTGCGAGACGTACGACACCGTGAACGTGCCGCTTCCCGGCGCGGGGAGCCAGACCGTGCCGTCGGCGAACGCGGAGGCGGAGAGCACCGCTGCGACCGTACCGGTCGCGATGGCGTGCATGTGTCTTGCTGCTTTCATCGTCATGTTCCTCGCGTTCCGTCGCTAGAGCTTGAAGCGGCGCGTCAGGTAGAAGTGGACGAGTTCCTGCTCGTCCCGCTCGAGCACGTGGATGTGCTCGTCGTCCCGCGTGCCGGGCTTCACCGCCTCGTCCCGCGCTTCGAGGCTGTCCCTCAGGCTCACCGCGCGGTCCCGGTCGAGTTCGTTCCGGGCGATCGGGCACCCGGGGCAGACGAGCTTCCGGAACGTCAGCGCCTTGCCCTGGATGTAGGCGTTGCGCGGACTGATGCCGCCGCCCGCCGTGATGGAACCGGAGGCCGTCGCCGGAACCTGCAGGAGGGCCGCGGCGATGGTGATGGCCGTCCAGCGACCGATGCTTCCTGTCATGGAGTTACTCCTTCCCACTAAGGTGCCGATCGTCAGCGCCGGTCGCAGGGCTCGCGACCGCGATGTCTCTTCATCTCCCTCCGTTGCGGAGGCCACACCGAGTATGCATGGGCGATGCACGAGTTCGGTGCAAGATCATGCCGATTTTAGGGGATTTCCGGAGAAAGCTTGCGCGGGGACCCGAACCCTGCCATCCGGGGAGCGACCGCCCGGTACTCCGCAAGGACAGGCGCGTAGTCCTCGACCGTGACCGGAACGACGTCCCGCAACAGGAGCGCCCGCCGCGCCAGGCGGGTTTCCGGTGCCCGCATCGCTGCCGTGATCCGACGCGCGACGACATTCCGCGGTCCCGCCCTGCGCACCACGAAAGGGGGTGCCGGAGCGGGCCCGCTGCGCTCGACCACGGGCACGCCCGCCACGACCGAAGGCGTGTCGCGCTCGAGGATGTGCCAGGTCACGGCGTCGATGCACGCCAGGTCGGCCGAGCCGTCACGGACGGCGGCAAGGCTCGCGGCGTGGGAGCCGGTCACGACCACGGAACTCGGCTGGCACAGGGTCAGCAGCGCGGACCACCCGGAGCGGGACGTCATCGCGTTGACGGCGGCGACGCCCGTCCGGGCCCCGACCAGGTAGCTGTAGTAGCGGCCCGCCTCGCAGTCGAGGTCGAATGCCGGCGCGAGCACGGGCTCGATCGGCGCGTCGCCGAGGAAGAGATCCAGGCCGCAGGCCTGGGACACCACGAGGTCTTCGGACCGCCACTGCTCGTGCGGCGGCGTGTCGCGATCCAGTTCGCCGCCCAGTCCCGTTGCCTTCCAGAGGATGTCGTTGGCCCAACGCACCGACGGCAGGTCGTACCACGGAAACGCGGCGGTCATCGACGGGCCGCGCGTCTCAGGGGCAGGGCGACAGCTCGGCGTAGAAGGCCGCCAGGTCCTCGACGTCCTGGTCCGTGAGGCTCGCGACGAACGGCTGCATCGTCACCTCGACCCGCGCGCCGTCGCGGAACGCCCGGATCTGGTTGGCCAGGTAGACCCGCTGCTGCCCGGCGAGGCTCGGCCAGAGCGGGTTGATCGAGATGCCGTCCGGACCGTGACACGCGGCGCACAGCGCGGCCTTGGCCTTGCCCGCCCGCGCGTCGCCCGTACCCTGTGCGACGGCGGTGTGCGCCACGGCCGCGGCTGTGGCTGCGGCTGCGGTGAGGAGCGTCCATCGAAAGAGCCGCCTGCCCATGTCCGTCATCCTCCGGCCGCGGCCGCCTGCGGCAGCGCGAGCGACTTGATGGGTCGCGTCTCCTGCGCCCCCGCCCGCAGGAAGTCCACCAGCAGCAGCACGAGACCCGCGGTCATCAGGACTCCGAACGCCATCCGCCACCACATCGCCTGCACGAACCACGGCTGCGTCTGGCCGGCGAAGTAGGCCTGCCACGTCGAGCCGCCCACGGCCCGTTCCACGAAGGACTGCTCGTAACCGGCGATCAGCAGCGCGATGCTCATGCCCACCATGCCGATGTGGAGCAGCGCCAGCGCCCACTTCCAGCGCCAGGCGCCGTCCATCCCCGCCGACATCCACACGTCGCCGCGCAGGCGCTGGATGGCGAGGTAGATGAACGCCACGACGATGGTGGTGTAGGCGCCGAAGAAGGCGAGGTGGCCATGGGAGGAGGACCACTGTGTGCCGTGCGTGTACATGTTGATCTGGGGCAGCGTCTGCATGAACCCCCACACCCCGGCGCCCAGGAAGTTGCCGAAGGCGTGGGCGATCAGCCAGGCGAGCGCCGGATGGTTGTTGGAGCGGAACGAGTGGCGCCCGGCGTCGTAGACCGCGTGCACGACCATCGCCACCAGCGGTATCGGCTCGAGCGCGGAGAAGAAGCCGCCGATGCCGAGCCAGTACTCGGGCGTGCCGATCCAGAAGTAGTGGTGCCCGAGCCCCAGGATCCCGGAGCCGAACATCAGCGCGACCTCGATGTAGAGCCACGTCGTCACGATGCGGCGCCGGGCGCCCAGGGTCTTGATGAGCCCCCAGGCCATGATGCAGCCGACGAGCACCTCCCAGGTCGCCTCGACCCACAGGTGGATGACCCACCACCACCAGTACTGGTCCATCGGCAGGTTGGTCGTGTAGAACATCCCGGCGAGATACAGGCCGGCCAGCGCGATGAGGTCGAGCACCAGTACCCCGGAGATCCCGCTCCAGCGTCCGGCGACGAACGTGCCGGCGACGTTGTAGAAGATCGCGACCATGCACAGGACGATGCCGATGTCGGCCCAGCGCGGCGCCTCGATGTACTCCCGGCCCTCGTTGATGAGCCACAGGGTCCACTGGTTGCCGGGGCCGCTCTGGACCACGAGGTAGACCACGACCACCACCGTCACGGCGAGGGTCAGGACCCAGAAGGTCGCCTCCGCGATGCGGGGACCCACCAGCGGCACGCCGGACTCGTCCTCCACGAGCCAGAAGATCGAGCCGATGAACCCGTACAGCATCCACACCACCATGGCGTTGATGTGGACCATCCGGTTGACGTTGAAGTCGAGCACGCCGAACAGGAAGTCCGGCCACAGGAACTGCGCCCCGGCGAGCAGCCCGAAGAGCATCTGCGCGAGGAAGAGGACCATCGCCACGGTGAAGTACTTCACCGACAGCCTCTGGGCGAAGGAGAGTTCGTGATAGTTGATGCCGCCGAGGGTCATGACGCGTCTCCCCTGAGGTCACCCTGCGGCAACGGCGTGAACCCGGACGGGAAGCCGTTCGTGTCGATGGCCGACATCCACTTGAGGTAGGCGATCACGGCGCGCACCTCGTCGTCCGTCAGGTGCGGATTCGGCATGCGCCGCCCGGTGCCGAAGGTGCGCGCGTTGGCCGGCGGGTCCTTCAGGAACATCGTCATCAGCAGTTCCCGCGCCTGCTCGTTGCCCCAGCCCGGGTCGAGCCAGGCCTTGGTCAGGTCCGGGGCGTAGTAGGCGCCGTTGCCGAGCAGCGTGTGGCAGTTCATGCAGTTGCGCGCCTGCACGGTGAGCTTGCCGTGGTCGACCAGCGCCCGCGCCGCCTCCTCGTCGAGTGCCTCGCCGAAGAGCGGCGCGACCGGCCCGATCACCGGCACCATGTGGTTGCGCTCGTCGTCGAACTCGTAGCCGATGCGGTGGTTGATGACGGAATAGGCCGGCACGCGGCCGGCCTCTGACCCGGCGGCGATCACCGTCAGCGTGTGGAACGTGAGCAGGACCAGGACCAGGGCCATGAAGGCCGTGACGAAGATGGCGCACTTGCGCCAGAACGACTCGCTCGCCCACCACTCGGTGCCGGGTTCCGCCATCGCGTTCTCCTCCGTGTGTCCCTCGTCAGTCCTCCGGCCGCGCCGCCCCCTCGGGCGGGCCGCCGCCCTCGCCGTGCACCGCCAGCGACAGCCGCCAGATGAACCGCGGCGCGACGAAGTACCCGATCAGCAGCAGCGCGATCAGCCCGAGCCACCAGCCTTCGAGGTCGAGCAACGGGACGAGCGCCAGCGCACAGGCGGCGAGGGCGGCGTAGGAGACGAGGGAGATGTACGCGAAGCGCCGGGA
Organism: Pseudomonadales bacterium; assembly: GCA_022827245.1. Lineage (GTDB taxonomy): Bacteria > Pseudomonadota > Gammaproteobacteria > Pseudomonadales > Azotimanducaceae > VXNE01. Next base: position 12,236 of record JAJDTI010000198.1, read on the forward strand.
CCGGGACAGCCCCGCCAGGGCGTGAAAGATGGCGTAACCGGCGCCGAAGAGCACCATCGCGCCGCCGATGAGCGCGGCGCCCGCGAAGGTGTGAATCCTGCCTGGATCGACCATCTACCATCCCGACATCTGCGGACGGAGGCTATCAGGAGTGCGTTGGAGTGTGAACGGACTCGTGCGCCGGATGACAGGGCGGCGCCGAGGCCCGATTTGCTCCATCAGCCGGATCCTTCCCCGCGCCCTATGGATCGAGCGAGTCTCGCGCAACGTTCCGATGAAACCTGGAGCGCTGCACTGCGGGCAGATCGCTCCCAGCTCAACTCATTGATTCATCGCCGCCTTGTCGGCCGCTTTACGCTTGGCAATGTCCTGTGCTGACTTTTGGGCCTCGGCGTTATTGAATCCCTCCATACGCACGATCTTGTCGTCTTCCCAGTAATAGATATGTACATATTCTTGAACAAAAGGTGCGCCATATCTATGGGCCCGAGTGCGGTTCCTTACCACTGCGATGTTACCTTCAACGACGACCCAGTATCTATCAACCTTTATGCCATGCTCGAAGTTGATTTGTTCAGCCCCGTTCAGGTAGAAGTTCATAAAGGCTTCACGGCCGAAGAAGTACTTTCCTAACGGTCCTGTTGTGTGGTAATGCGCCTCAACGTCGTCCGCGTAAAACGCACTGAACTTAACAATGTCCTCCTGTTTACCGGAATGCAGGTAGTTCAGAAACTCTGTCATTATGGCTCGGGTTTCTTCGGTGGTCATCTCGTCAGCGTGTACCGGCCCAGCTGCGGTCACTCCAACAATCATCGCAAACAAAACACCAACAATGTGGGACAGGTGTGTGGGTCCTCTAACCATTTCTGGCTCTCCTCTCAGTGACGTTGCGCCTCTCGCAACAAGGGCTAAAAGTCAATCAATTCGGTATCACCATCTAATGCGCGACGAATAGTCCGCTTCAGAGCTGCCTGACGACTGCTCCCTCGGATTCACGCGCACGATCCGGTCACTGCGGACAGAGCCGATGAAACGCTCGTCGCCAACTCGAGCACCAGCCCGCGGGGCGACGGTCTGCAACGCGGGAGGTGCCGCAGCGTCCATTACGGGTGTCGTTGGCGGGCGCTGGAGCCACCCCATGCCGCTCACCACCGTCAGCACGCTCAAGAGGATTCCGAACCCGGTGACGACGAAAGTCAGCTTCTGGTTGCAGGCGTCGACCTTGGCGTCAACGGCCTGGATCCTCGCGCCGAGGTCGCTGCGTACGCCCTGGAAGCCGGACTCCAGGTCGCTCTGTACCGCGACGTGTGCGCCGAGTTCCTCGCCCAGCACCCGGGCGAGCCCTTCCGCCTGATCCCGGTCCATGCCGGTCTTGCGCAACGCATCGCAGATGTGCAGCGTGTCGACCACGGGTTGCCTCATGGGGGTTCCTCCCTGCAAGAGTAGCCGAATCTCCCGGTCCCGACATCCGCGGAGGCGTGGCTCCGACGGGGTCGGCCTGATGGGTGATTCAACGGCAGGGGTGACGCCGTGTATGTAGGAAATCTCTGAAAAGTCGCCAGCCGGACGCCGCTCAGTAAACCCCCGGCAGGAGCCGGTAGCGCGCCTTGCCCCGGTACTGCGTCCACAGCTCCCCGTACTTCCCGGCGCAGCGCCCCTCGTCGATGCGCTCGCGCACCACGAAGAAGAGCGTCAGGTAGACGAAGTAGGCCCAGGTCCAGATGTTCGTGAAGTGCCCGAGCGCCAGCGCCATCCCGAGCGCCTCGAGGACCTCGCCGGTGTAGTTCATGTGCCGCGCCCGGCCCCAGAACCCGCTGCAGAGGATCGTGCGGTCCCCGTCCGTCAGCGTGGCCGGCCGGATGAACCCGAGGAACGCGCGCTCCGGAAAGCGCTTGAAGACGTACTTCTGCTGATTGGCGCCGCGCGTGATCACCCAGCCGGCGAGGAACACCGCCGTCGCGCCGCCGAGCCAGAGCGGGTTCCAGGACGGGTCGATGTCCGGGGCGGGCAGGTGGGCCGTCGCCCAGAGCGCGATCGGGTAGACGCAGGGATAGACGACGATGCAGCCGACGATCAGCTTGAAGCCGAGGCGCTCCTCGATGATGTCGAACGTGTAGAGCTGCACGCGCTCGAACACGAAGTAGTCCACCACGAACCACACCCACATCGCCGAGTGCAGGAAGAGCCCCAGGTTGGCGGCGTCGCCGTACTCGCCGAAGTGGTAGGCGGCGCTCGAGACCGCGTTCAGCCCGAGCAGGCCGCCGCCGAAGATGTACAGGAACATTTTCCCGTCGATGTCGCCGCGGAACTGCGCGGTGCGGGAACGTCCCTCCATCCACTGCGTCACCGCGCCGCGTTCGTCGGCCGGAGCGCGCAGGACGATCCACGCGGTGAGCACCACGCTGAGCACGACCCCGCCGGCGATGACGTGCCACTTCGCCACCCACAGCCAGCCGAGCGGGGCGAAGGTCAGCTCCAGCCACCAGATGACGAGCGCGGCGACGAAGACGGCCAGGCCGTTGAGCCGGTACCGGTTCGGTATCCCGCTCGCGCTCGGGTGCGTGTAGCCGTCGACGTGACGGGCGGGGATGACCGCGTGCAGGACGAGGAAGAGGAGGAAGACCGCGGTCGGCGTGAGGAAGGCGGCGACGGTCTGCGTCGTGGTCAGGTCGGTCATGGCGGACTACCCCGTGTCGGATGCGTTCTGCGCGGGATCGCTGGCGTCCATTGTTCCATGGTGGTGACGCCGGTCAATGGTGGCGGGCGTTTCCCCCAGCCGTGTGTCGAGTCGCGCGTCCTCAACCGTCGAGACCGGAGAGCACCCGTTCCGCCAGCTCCGCGAGGCTCCCGACGCGCCAGGTCGCGAGCGAGAAGTCCTGCGACTCGGTGAACGGATGGTGCACGGCGGCGCAGTCCAGCCCGGCCGCCACGGCGGCGCGCAGCCCGCGCTCGGAGTCCTCGACCGCCAGCGCCGTGTCGGGACCGATGCCGAAGCGGGCGAGGGCGGCCAGGTACGGGTCCGGGTGGGGCTTGCTGCGCCGGTACGCCTCCCGCGTCAGGACGAAGTCGACGAGGGGCACGATGTTGCGGTCGCGGTGGATGACCGCGAAGTCCTCGGGCAGGGAGGTCGTGACGATGGCGAGCCGGCAGTGGTGTCCGAGTTCGGCGAGCACCTCCTCGACGCCCTCGATCGCGATCGGCTCGGACACCAGCAGTTCGCGGTACAGGGCGTTCCGCCGCGAACGCCCCCGGTCGATATCCGCGTCGGTGGCGCCGAGCGGCCGCGCCCGCTCCCACGCGCTCGCCCCCTCCACCATCAGGGCGAGGTACTCGGGCAGGTCGAGTTCGACGCCGAGTTCCGCGAGGCACGCCCGGGTCGCCCGGTAGTACAGCGGCTCGGTGTCGACGAGGACCCCGTCGTGGTCGAGCAGGATGTGCGTGTAGCGGGTCAACGGTCCGGTGGGCGTCTACTCCACGGTCGTGTCGTAGCGTACGCCGTCCGGCACGGGCACCGCCTGGTGCACCGTGACGCCGTGGGTCCCTTCCGTGCGCATGGACGAGTCCACGGCGACGAACGAGGTGTAGCTCGATGCGAGCTGGTGCCGCAGGGCGACGCGCATGATCGCGTCGCGCAGCTCGCCGTGCGGATCGCCCGCGGTCGCCTGCCGGTCCGCCAGGTCCGCGATGTTCAGCCGCGCCCAGACCTTCGCGATGTACGGTCCGGCGGAGCTGCCCCCCCGCGCCGCCACGACATGCTCGCGCCGCGCGTCGCCGCGGGTTCCCGACAGCGTCAGCGCGCCGGGCTCGCCCTCGAACCTCCCGGCCACGACCAGCGGCCGGCCGACGAACAGGTCTGGCAACCGGGCCGGATACGCATCGCGTACGGTCATCCCGCCCCAGTCGATCTCGACGTCGATGAGCGCGGGGTGGCTGACCCGGTCGAAAAAGCCGGCCATGACCTCTTCCGCCGAGTCGTGCAGCCCGAGATAGGCGGCCACGCCGCGTCCCTCCTTGGCCATCCGCTCCATCAGGTAGCGGTTGACGGAACTGCCGACGCCGAAGCTGAAGATGCGGGCGTTGCCGATGTGGCGGTGGACGGCGGCCAGGATGTCGGCCTCGTTGCCGATGTACCCGTCGGTCATGAAGGAGACGAAGCGGAGGTGCGTCGGGTCGTGCGGGAAGGCGAGGGCGGCGCGGATGCCGCGCAGCATCTCCGTTCCGCCATCGGCGTCGAGCCCCGCCAGGTAGCGGCGCGCGGCGGCCAGGTTGGCCTCCGTGGCCGGGACCGGCGCGGGGCCAAAGGTGGAGGCGTCGTCGGAGAAGCGGATGATCTGGAACGTGTCGTGCGGCTCGAGGCGGTGGAGCGCCGTGGCGACCGCTTCCTTCGCCTGTTCCAGCGGGCGTCCGCTCATGGACCCGGAGCAGTCGAGGACGAACACCATCTCCATCGGCCGCCGCGCGATCGTGTCCGCGTCGCGCGGCGGGATGACCTGCAACGTGAAGTAGCCGTCGCCCGTCTCGGGATCGCGGTACGTCAGCAGGCTCGACCGGACCGTCTCGCCGGCGACCCGGAAGTCGAGGACGAAGTCGCGGTTGGGGATCGTCGTCGCGTCGGCGAGCCGCACGGTGGCGGTGCCCGGCTCCCCGCGCTCGACCACGATCTCGTGCGTGGATTTCAGCTCCTCGATGGGCACGCCCGGGTCGAGGCGCACGGTGATGCCGAGGTCGTGGCCGGAGCGTTCCGTCGGCGCGAGGTACTCGACGCCGGTGGTTTCCGGGGACGCCGTCCTGCCGCCTCGCGGCAAGGCGGCGATGGGGTCGGGGGATCCGGCCGGGTTGTAGCGCGGCCCGACGACGCTCGGGAACACGAACGAGAACCAGCCGTCCCGGTACGCCAGCGTGTGGAAGTAGGTGATGTCGACGTCGATCGCGGCGCCGGGCTCGATGTTCGCGACCTTCTGCTCGAAGACGTTCGGCCGCCGCTGCACCAGCAGGCTCGCCCGGTAGCCGCGTTCGCGCGCCTGCCGGTAGATGGCTTCGGCCTCCTCCTTCTCGCGCAGGATGCCCCGGATCGTGCGCTCGCCGATCACCATCAGGAACTCGCTGACCGCGGCTTTTTCCGGGAGCGGGAAGAGGTAAACGGCCTCGATCTTCGTGTCGAAGGGATTCGCGAACCGCTGCTTGACCTGGACCGTGCCGATGTAGCCCGCGATGGCCGCGTCCACCGCGGTGTGTTCGAGGGGAAGCGGCACGTCCTCGATGGCGTGGGGCCCGTCGGCCGGCCGGCGCACCATGAGCGTCCCGGTGCCGGGATCGACCGGTTCCCGCGGCGCCGTCGATTGCTGCGCCGAACGCGTACGGACGGACTCCGCCCCCCGCGCGGCCTTGGCGATGACCCAGATCTCGTCGGCGCCGGTGTCGAGGGCTTCCTGCTCGAGGAACCCGTCGGCGACCATGGCCGCGGGAGCGGGCGGTGCGTGCTGTGCGTGCCTGGCAGCCGTCACGTGGATCTCCTCCATCGTCTCCTGCTGCGCCGGGGGCGGTTCGGGTGGGGGCGCCGGAGCCGCGGGCGGGGGCGCCGAGCAGGAGGCGAGGCAGACGATGCCGGTCAGGAGCGTTGCGACGGTCGCCGCGTGGAAATTGCGTTCTTTCATGGTGTTCTCTCTTCTGGGTCTGCCGGGGCGTCCCCGAGCGCAATCGACGCTTCGATCGGCGCGCCGCCGGATGTCGTCGCCGTGACCAGGCGCAACGCAAAGTCGGGTTCGCCCTCGAGCATCAGGTGCAGCGTGGCGAGGCGGACCCGTCCCCGCGGCAACGCGCTCTCGATGGCCAGCGAGTAGTCCGCGACGACGATGCGCCGTGCCGTGCCGCGGTCGAGGGCGTCCCGGTCGTAGTACGGCGCGCGCGGGAAGGCGTCGTGGCCGCCGCGCTCGATGCCCACGACCTTCGTCGCGCCGGCGCGGTCCGCGAACTCGAACTGCCACGCGGCCACCGGCTCCGTACTCTCGAGGTAGACCTCGACGGGAACGAAGCGGGGTGCCGGGCTCTCGTTCGGGTCCGCAAAGGCGGCCGTCGTGCACGCGACCACCATCAGCGCAAGCCATGCATGCACGCGTCGATCCCGCGATCTCATGGCGTGCCGTCCCGGTCCAGTGCGACCACGCGCCGGGCGAACGCGTCGAGTTCGGCCTGGGCCACGCCCTCGCGGGCGAGGGCGAGCACGTCGGCGATGTCGATCCGGCCGGAGCCGTCGATGTCCGCGTAGACCGGCCCGCCGTCCCGGTCGGGCAGGTAGCTGGTCGCGAGCCCGACCGCGAGTACCGCGCTTGCCGCGGCCGCGGCCCAGGCGCCGGGACGATGCCACGCCGCGCGCCGCCGTTCCCCGAAGTGCGCGCGCGCGGCGGCAGCGAGGGTCCGGTCCACGCGGGACGTGATCGCGTCCGGCGCCTCGTCACGACGCTTCAGTTCGTCGATCAGGGCTTCCGGCAGGCGGTCGTCGGGGATGTTGTTGTCGGCCATGTCGCGCGTCCTCTGTTCCTGTAACGCGCGAGGACGGCAAAAGGTTCACGGATTCGCGAAATACTCCCGCAGCGCCGGCGAAGCGCGCAGCCGCGCGATCCCGAGATGCAGGCGCGACTTCACCGTCCCGAGGGGAACCCCGAGGGCCTCGGCGATCTCGTCGAGCGTCAGCCCGTCGACGAAACGCAGCGTGAGCGTTTCGCGCTGGTGGTCGGGCAGGCCGGCCAGGAGCTTGCCGAGGTCGTCCGCGTCCGGTTCGGGCGCCGCGGGAAGTTCGTCCGGCGTGACGTCGGCGTCGACCGGGAGCCGCGCGGCGCGCCGCCGGGCGTCGATGGCGGCGTTCCTGGCGATGGGGTAAAGCAGCGTCGTCAGCCGCGCCGTCAGCTCGAGCCCGTCCCCGCCCGGGGGGAACTTCCGGAGCAGTTGCAGGAACGTCTCCTGCAGCACGTCGAGCGCCGTCTCCATGTCCGGCGCGAAACGGAGCGCCACCCGCAGCACGTAGTCCCGGTGCCGCCGGTAGAGCGCCTCGAATGCCGGCGCGGCGCCGGGTCCGCCGCGATTGCAGGTCCGCACCAGCGTCTCGTCGCTGCGCGGATCGCGACTGCGGTTCCTGGACGTTGGTCGATCCCCGTCGGGCGAATGCCGGTATGGTCGCTCCGCCGCCAGGCGGGGGCAAACGCCCGGGCCTCAGTCCGACAGGATCTCGCGCAGCGTCGACGCCAGCAGCCGGAACTCCTCCTCGCGGAGCGACGTCTGCCGCCACGCCAACCCGATCCCGCGCGCCGCGCGGACGGCGAGCGGGGAGAGGGAGATGCCCGTGCCCCGCGTGATGTGCGCGTAGACCGCGAGCCGGGGGATCAGCGTGACGCCGATGCCCGCCGCGACCATCTGCACGAGCGTGTGCAGGCTGCTCGCCTCGAACTGCTCCCGCGCCCGGGCGTCGCCCATGCCGCAGACGTCGAGCGTGTGCCCGCGCAGGCAGTGGCCTTCCTCCAGCAGCATGAGATGCTCGCCCTCGAGCGCCTCGAGGGGGATCTCCGCGGCGCCGGCGAGGGCATGGGTCCGGTGGCACGCGAACAGGAACTCGTCCTCGAGGACGACATCGATCGCGAGATCGCCGGTGTCGTACGGCAGCGCGATCACGGCGACGTCCAGTTCGCCGGCTTCCAGGCGGGCGAGGAGGGGCGCCGACTGCTCTTCGCGCAGGTACACCGTCAGCTCTGGGAAGCGCTCCCTGAGCTTTGGCAGCACGCGCGGGAGCAGGAACGGGCCGACGGTCGGTATGACCCCCAGCCGCATCTCGCCGGTCATGGCGGCGCGGCCGACCCGGGCAAGCTCCATGATCTCCTCCGCGTCGCGCAGGAGGGCCCTCGCCCGCTCGGCGATCTTCAGGCCGGCCGGCGTGATCAGCACGCGCCGGTTGGAGCGCTCCGCGATCGGGGTCCCGAGCGCCGACTCGAGATCGCGGATCCCGGCGCTGAGCGTCGACTGCGTGATGAAGCACCGCTCGGCGGCGCGCCCGAAGTGCTGCGTGTCCGCCAGCGCCACCAGGTACTGGAACTGCCGCATGGAGGGCAGGCGTTTCATGGGTTCTGTATCAAGTCCGGTTATCGAAAAATACGATTAATACCATAAGAAATAATTGTTGTACACGAACAATGGCCGCTCCTACGCTGGCCCGGACACCTGCAAGCAGCCGCATACCAAGGAGACGAACATGAGCGAGAACCGATGCCCGGTGACCGGCGCGACCGGCAACAACGCCGCGCTGCGCGGCGCCTCGAACGGGGACTGGTGGCCCCGCCAGTTGCGGCTGGACGTGCTGCACCGGCACTCCGCCCTGTCCAACCCGATGGGCGAGGAGTTCGACTACGCCACGGAGTTCGAGAGCCTCGACCTCGACGCCGTGAAGCGCGACATCGTCGAGGTGATGACCACGTCGCAGGACTGGTGGCCGGCGGACTACGGCCACTACGGCCCGCTCTTCATCCGCATGGCCTGGCACAGCGCCGGCACCTACCGGATGGGCGACGGCAGGGGCGGCGGCGGCACCGGCGCCCAGCGCTTCGCGCCGCTCAACAGTTGGCCGGACAACGCCAACCTCGACAAGGCGCGCATGCTGCTGTGGCCGGTGAAGCAGAAGTACGGCCGGAAGCTCTCCTGGGCCGACCTCATGATCCTCGCCGGGAACTGCGCCCTGGAGTCCATGGGTTTCCGTACGTTCGGCTTCGCGGGCGGCCGCGAGGACATCTGGGAGCCCGAGACGGACATCTACTGGGGCTCCGAGACCGAGTGGCTCGGCGACGAACGCTACACCGGCGACCGCGATCTCGAGAACCCGCTGGGCGCCGTCCAGATGGGCCTGATCTACGTCAACCCGCAGGGGCCGAACGGCCAGCCGGACCCGGTCGCCTCGGGCCGCGACATCCGCGAGACCTTCGCCCGCATGGCCATGAACGACGAGGAGACCGTGGCGCTCGTCGCCGGCGGACACACGTTCGGCAAGTGCCACGGCGCAGGGCCGGAGGCGCTCGTCGGCCCGGAACCCGAAGCCGCCGACATCGCCGAGCAGGGCCTCGGCTGGAGGAGCGGCTTCGGCACGGGTCACGGCGGCGATGCGATCACGAGCGGCATCGAGGGCGCCTGGACCGCCAATCCCGTGCAGTGGGACAACGGCTACTTCGACGTCCTCTTCGGCTACGAGTGGGAGTGCGTGCAGAGTCCCGCCGGGGCATACCAATGGGTGCCGAAGGACGGCGCGGGGGCGGACCTGGTGCCCGACGCCCACGATCCCTCGAAGCGTCACGCGCCGATCATGACCACGGCGGACATGGCGCTCCGGATGGACCCGGTCTACGAGCCCATCTCGCGGCGGTTCCACGCGGACCCGGACGCCTTCGCCGACGCGTTCGCCCGCGCCTGGTTCAAGATGACGCACCGCGACATGGGTCCGCGCTCGCGCTATCTCGGCCCGGAGGTCCCGGCCGAGGAACTCGTCTGGCAGGATCCGGTCCCCGCGGTGGACCACCCGTTGATCGATGGCGACGACATCGCCGCGCTGAAGACCCGGATCCTCGCGTCGGGCCCCTCCGTGTCCGACCTGGTCTCCACCGCCTGGGCCTCGGCCGCCACCTTCCGCGGCTCCGACCTGCGCGGCGGGGCGAACGGCGCGCGCATCCGCCTCGCGCCGCAGAAGGACTGGGAGGTCAACGAGCCGACGCGGCTCGCCCGCGTGCTCGCGGCGCTCGAGGGCGTGCAACGGGCGTTCAATGCCGAGGCCGGAGGCGCCAAGCGCGTGTCGCTCGCCGACCTGATCGTCCTCGGCGGATGCGCGGCCATCGAGCAGGCCACGAAGCACGCGGGCCACGACCTCGCCGTCCCCTTCACGCCAGGACGCACCGATGCGTCGCAGGAGCAGACGGACGCAGACGCGTTCGCCGTACTCGAACCGGCCGCGGACGGGTTCCGCAACTACCGGAACGGCCACAGCGGGCTTCCGGCCGAGGAACTCCTCGTGGACCGCGCGCAGCTCCTCACGCTGACGGCGCCCGAGATGACGGCGCTCGTTGGCGGGCTGCGCGTGCTGGACGCCAACTTCGAACGTTCCCGGCACGGGGCCCTCACCGAGCGGCCCGAGTCGCTCACCAACGACTTCTTCCTGCACCTGCTGGATATGGGCACGAAGTGGACGGCAGCACCGGACGGCGAGGACGTCTTCGAAGGCCGCGACCGGCACACCGGCGATCTCCGCTGGACCGCCACCCGAGCCGACCTCGTCTTCGGTTCGAACTCGCAGCTTCGGGCGCTGGCCGAGGTTTATGCGTGCGGGGACTCGCAGGAGCGGTTCGTGCGCGACTTCGTCGCCGCGTGGGACAAGGTCATGAACCTCGACCGGTTCGACGTGCGGTAACGCCCCCGGGCGGGCCGGGACTGCCCCGGCCCGCCCGAACCTCGTCCAACAGCGGGGCGTTCAGCCAGTAGCGCGTATGCCGTCCCCTGCCGGTACGTCGCAGCGCGCCCAGCCGCGCCAGTCCGGAGAGATCACGCGTGGCCGTGGCGGAAGCGGCGCCCGTGATGGACTGGTAGTTCGCGGAACTCATTCCCCCCTGGAACCCGCGAGGCTCCTCCCGGAACAGGCGGCGCAACGCCTTGTCCTGGCGCCCGTTCAGTTGGCCCTTGAGGGTATCGAACATCCGTGCCTGCGCGGCGTGTCGCGTCAGCCGCAGGCGCCCGGCGGCGAGCGCCTCCAGCACCGTGTCGGCGTACCACGCCTGCCACTGGCGGGCATCGAGCGAATGCCTGCAGGTTTCGAGTGCCCTGTAGTAGTCGGGGCGCCGGGCATGGATGGTGACGGACAGCGGGATCATGCTGGGTCGGCCGAGACACCGGGCAAGCGCTTTCTCGGCAAGCAGACGGCCTATGCGTCCGTCCCGGCGGTCACCCCAGGTAAGTCGCCACCCACCAGATGTTGTCGAATGCCCGGAACCCGCAGCCGCGCTCCCCGTAGGGCTTGTCCTCCGGCGCCGTGATCGGCTCCGCGCCCGCGTCCAGGGCCCGCCGATAGACGGCATCGACATCCTCCACGTAGACGTAGACGGATGCCCGCGTCGGCTCGTGCTCCGGCGGCATCTCTCCTGCCTCGACCACCAGCGCGCCGTCGCCGAGCGCCATCTCGACGTGCGCCGCGCGCCGGTCGGGCGCCTCGTGCCGCTCGATCTCCCGCGCGCCGAACACGGTGGCGAGAAACTCCGGCAGTTCGTAGGCGCCATACAGGTAAGGCCGCACGGTGCCAAACCCTTGGCGGACGTGGGCGAGCGACGCCATCGAGCCCCGAGCTACGGCCGGGCGTGACGATGCAGCGACGACCGGACGCGTTCCGGAACGCTGATCGCCACGAACCCGGCGGCGGGATAGAGGTAGTCCTCACCGCTTTCGTCGATGACGCGGAGGTCGCCGGCGTCCGCCGCCTGGTCGTCGCGTAGCGCCCGGTAGATCTTGTGCAGTTCGAGGGACGCCGGATAGTCGGCGTTGTCGATGCAGACGACGAACTCGGGGCGGGAAGCGGCGGTCGGTGCGGTCATGTCAGTCAAGGTAGCGCTTGCGTTTCACGCTGCGGCCGATGCCGTGAGCCTCGTACCGGCTTGCGGTGGAGGTTTGCAGGCGGGCGGCGGTCCGTCAACCCTGGCGCACGGCTTATGTCGCACGGCTTACGCGGTGATCCACCGGCTCAGGGCCCGCTCCCCACCTCGGTGCCGCGGCACGAGACGCTTTGCCTCCGACCGGGATGGTAGTCTGCCTTGGAAACGTCACGCCGACGCGCGCGTCACGCAAGCGAGGTTACGCCGATGACCGCCCAAGCCGACACAGGGGCTTCCCCCGCGAGCGGTAGCTGGGACGTCGAGATCCAGTCCTCCTACGGCAACCTGCCGGCCGTCTTCCACCTCACGCAGAGCGGCAACTCGATCGCCGGAACCGTCGAGGGCGCCATGTTCGAGACCATGCCCATCGAAGACGGCTCGATCGAAGGGAACCGGGCCGCGTGGAAGGTGAGCGCAACGCAGCCGATGCCCATGACCCTCGAGTTCGCGGTCGCCTTCGAGGGCGAGTCGGTAAGCGGTACGGCGAAGTTCGGGGAGTACGGCGAAGGAGCGGTCTCCGGGTCGCGCCGCGCCGAGGCCGATGGCAGCTTGGAGACCCCCGACGCGGCGCCTGCGAGCATTCCTGTCGAGGCGCGACGCGCCGCCACCGTGCCGCCCCACGAGATCACGCCGGAACTGCGCCCGACGGTCGAGGAACTGGACCTCGTCGAGAACTGCCGCGAACTCGCAGAGGAAGGCTGGACGATCGTGGAGAATGCGGCCGATCCGGCGTTCGTCGCCCGTCTTCGCAAGACGATCCTCGAGACCTCCACGCTCGACGACGCCGGCAACGGCAACGTCTACAGCGCACTCGCCAGGGACCCGGTCTACGCTGAAGCGACCCTCAACCCGAAGGTGATGGCCCTGGCCGAGTTCTCCGTCGGCCGCGGATTCCTGCTCGGCAGTCTGATCGGAACCGTCCGCGCGAACGGCAACCCGGCCCTGCCGGTGCACTGCGACCAGGACATGTTCCCGGCGCCCCTGCCCGAGCACAACATGATGCTGACGGCGTGCTGGGCCTGCGACGACTTCACGAAGGAAGGCGGCGCCACGCTCGTGGTCCCCGGCACCCGTGCCCTGCTGCGCCACCCCACCGACGAGGAGTCCGCCGCGGCCGTCGAGCGGGCGATCGCGATGGAGTGCCCGGCGGGCTCCGTCGCCCTCTGGGACGGCCGCGTCTGGCACGGCAACTGGCCCCGCAACCTCGACGGACAGCGGGTCGTCCTGCACGCTTCCTACTACCGTGTCCTGCTCCGCCAGGGCGACAACTACTCGGACGTGGCGGACGAACTCATCGCGCGTTACGGCACCCCGATGTCGCAACTCCTCGGCGAGGAGGACTACTTTTACAAGAAGGACTTCGACTACGTGGGGGACTACGCGAAGTTCGTGCGCACGCTGAACAACGCGAAGAGCTGAGTCTCGCTTCCCGCCGCAGGGAGCCTTGCCGATGGGACAAGCCCGTCCCCCGTGACCCCGCCGGGGGTCACCGCGCCAACCACACCGCGAACCGCACGTTCATCTCGTCGCGGTTGTCACTCCACCACTGCCAGTCGTTGGGCAGGGCGCGCTGCATGTTCTCGGGGTTGCTCGGCATGTGCGGGCGCATGTCGACGCCGGTCTCGGCGTGGGTCGTCACCAGGGGTTGCGCGGACAGGCGCGTGGGACCGTAGGAGATGTGCCGCGCCACGCCGGCCATGGACGCCGGGCGGGACGCGAAGGCGACGAACCGGCGCGCCGCCTCGAGGTTCGGGGATCCGGAGAGGATGGCCAGGTAGCCGGTGTCCAGGACCTGCCCGTCCCAGACGATGACGAAGGGCTGCTCCTCGAGGACCTGGGCGTTGAAGATACGCCCGTTGTAGGCCGTCGACATCGCGACTTCGCCGTCCGCCAGCATTTGCGGCGGCTGCGCGCCGGCCTCCCACCAGACGATGTCGTCCTTGATCGTGTCGAGCTTCCGGAACGCCCGCTCGATACCGGCGGCGGTGTCGAGTACGGCATAGACCTCGTCGACCGGAACGCCGTCGCCCATGAGCGCGAACTCGAGGTTCACCACCGGCGAACGACGCATCCCGCGGCGCCCCGGGAAACGCTCCACGTCGAAGAAGTCCTCGATCGTGGTCGGCTTCTCGCCGGACATACGAGCGTTGTTGTACGCATAAACCGTGGAATAGAAGAGCTGGTTGGCACCGCACTCGGTGATCATCTCCGGGTAGTAGTCGTCCGCCGCCGGCTCGCCGTTCGCGCCCGGCGGCAGGCTCGCGGGGTCGAGGAACTCGAACAGGCCTTCGTCGCAGCCGCGCACGCCGTCCGCGAGTTCGACGTCCACCACGTCCCAGTGCACGCTGTCGGCGTCGACCTGCGCCCGTACCTGCGCGAGGCCGCCGTTGTAGTCCTCGAGCCGGATCTCGATGCCGGTCTCGGCGGTGAACGCCTTGTGGTAGCCCTCGACGGAGGCCCTGGCGTAGGACCCGCCCCAGGACACCACGGTCAGGGTTTCCTCGGCGCTGCCGAAGGCGGCGACCATCGACAGGCCCGCCATGACGGTGAGTTTGAGGCGGGCTCCTGAAACGAGACTCATGGCTCGCTGTCTCCTTGCGGTAGGGGAGGGACCAGGGACCGGGGTGGGGACAGTCCGGCAAACGACGCAGGTTATCATCGCGCGCCGTTGCGGCCTCGGGTACCCGCTTTGTCGACTTGCAGTCAGAGTCGCAGACGCCTGGTGTGCGCGGCGCTCGCGGGCCTGTTCTCGTTCGCGCTGCCGGCCCTGGGCCAGGGAAAGACGCTCGGCTACGTCCAGGGCCAGGTCTTCTCGAGTACCGGGCCGGTGGCCGACGCCACCGTCACGGCCTGGCACGTCGACACGTCGCGCACCCGCACCGCCGTCAGCGGCGCCGACGGCCGCTATCGGTTCTCCGGACTCGCTGTCGGGCGCTACGCCGTCACGGCCGTGGTCGGCAACTGGCAGACCAGTACCGTCCTCGCGGAGGTCAACGTCGGCGAGGGGACGGTCGTCGACCTGCGGGTGGAAGGCCCGCGGTCCGTGGAGGAAGTCGTCGTCGTGCGCGAGTCGCTCCCGCCGGTGGACGCCACGAGTTCCGAGACCACCCGCATCGTGACCGCCGGCGACATCGAGCGCCTGCCGATCACGCGGGACCCGAACGCCGTCGTGCTGATGGCGCCGGGCGCGGTCTACGGGGACACCGCGTTCGGCACGGGCCGGCGGCGGGAGCACTACGGCACCGGTTACGGCTACGCGTCGCTCGGCGGCGCGTCGGTAGCGGAGAACGTCTACTACATCAACGGCATGAACGTGACGAACTTCCGCAACGGACTCGGCGCGAGCACCGTCCCGTTCGAGTTCTACGACCAGTTCCAGCTCAAGACCGGCGGGTTCGGGGCCGAGTTCGGACGCGCGACGGGCGGCGTCATCAACTCCGTCACGAAACGGGGCACGAACGAGTGGCAGTACACGGTCGGGGGCTACTACGGGCCCGACGCGCTGCGCGGGAGCGTGCCGAACGTCGAACATCCGTCGAGCCGGCGCCGGTACGACTCGGTGGGCGGCCTCGACGAGAAGGACGAGTTCGACCTCTTCGTCTCGGCCGGCGGTCCCCTGGTGCGCGACCGCCTGCTCGTCTATGGCATCTACGACTTCAGGTCGGTCGACGAACGCACCTACAGCGCCTGGGGCAGGCTCAACAAGGACGTGGACGACGACGGCTTCTGGGGCCTCAAGGTCGACTGGCTGCTCACGGACAATCACCGCATCGAGTACACGGGATTTTCGGACGACACGACGGTCGAGCGGACGTCGTTCGCCTGGGACGAGTCGACGGGAGAGGTCGGCAGGGAACTCAGGAAGACCGACTTCGAGCGCGGCGGCGTGAATCACATCTTTGCCTACCGTGGTTACTTCGGTACGCGCGTCGCGGCGTCGGTGCTCTGGGGCACGGGCGAATACGATCTCACGAACGAGTCCCCGGGGGACGCCCGCTGCCCGCTCGCCCTCGACTCCCGGTCGCGCGGCCGCCGCGTGCTCGGCTGCTGGACCAGTTTCGTGACGAACGCGGCGAAGGACGAACGCAAGGTCGCCCGGGTCGACTTCGAGTGGGCCCTCGGAGACCAGCACCTGCTCAGCTTCGGCGCCGACCGCGAAGTGCGGACCTCGTTCGACCTTGTCGGGTTTTCGGGTGGCGGGTACTACCGCTACTTCGACGTCACGCCGGGAGACGTGCTCGATAACGGCGCGACCGTCCCGGAGGGCGTCACAGAGGCGGCGCGCTACAGCCGGTACGTCCGGGGCGGGCGTTTCGACGTGATCGCGTCGTCGTTCTACGTGGAAGACGAGTGGCTGATCGCGCCCATCGACGCGACGCTGCGCCTCGGCCTCAGGAGCGAGCACTACGACAACCGCAACGCCGTGGACCGCACCTTTCTGCGCATGACTGACCAGTATGCGCCGCGTATCGGTTTCGCCTGGGATCCGCGCGGCGACGGGTCCTCGCGGGTGTTCGCGAACTACGGCCGCTACCACCTGCCGGTCGCCAGCATCGTGAACATCCGCATGGCCGGGTCCACGCTCTACACCGAGGAGTGGTTCGTGCTCGACGGGCCGATCGCCGAGGACGGCAGCACCGCGTTGCGCACGCCCATCGGCGACGCGACCGTCTTCGCGGACGGGTCGCCTCGGGACGTGCGCCGGGTGGCCGACCGGGACCTCGAACCGATGGCGCAGGACGAGTACATCCTGGGGTACGAGTGGCAGCCGTTCGCGGACTACGTCGCCAGCGTGACCTTCACCTACCGCGACCTGGTGCAGGGGATCGAGGACGTCACCATCGACCAGGCGCTCGACATCCCCGATGGGTTCCACTACGTGCTCGCGAACCCCGGCCGCGCCATCCGCACGTTCTTCGACCTCGACGGTGACGGCGTCCTGGAGGAAGTCAGGCTGACCGCCGAAGACCTGGGCTACCCCGAGATCAAGCGGCGCTACCGGGCCCTGACCCTGGATCTCAAGCGTCAGTGGGACGGCGTGTTCTATGTCCGGGGCGCGTACACCCTGTCGCGCAGCTCCGGCAACTACGAAGGCACGGTCCGCAGCGACACGGGCGAGGACACCGCGGGCTACACGTCGCAGTTCGACTTCGCCGGCATGCTGGACGGGGCCAACGGCGACCTGCCCAACGACCGCCGCCACATGGTGCGGGTCTGGGGCGTGTGGCAGTTCGCCGACGCCTGGCAG
>JAJDTI010000084.1 GCA_022827245.1 Pseudomonadales bacterium
TTCATCGTGGGCCGGATGACGCGGGACTTCTCGCCGATGCCGGGACTGGACCCGCTGGTCGGCGTGGTGCGCCTGGTGCGGTTCCTCGACGACGACCGCCGGCGCGAGGTGGTGGGAGACCTCTGGGACAGGCGCCGGGAGCTACGGCCGTCCCTGCGGGCGATCCGGGGCGCGCAGCGCGACGTCGTCGGCGCCCTGACCGCGGAACCGTTCGACGAAGCGGCCCTGCGCGAAGCGCTCGAGGCGTTCCGGGATGGGCTGGAACGGAGCCAGGCCGGTAGCCACGAGATCCTCGCTACCGTCGCCGGCCGGCTCACTCCGGAGGAACGCGCGTACCTGGCCCGGGCCCTGTTCCGCCCGGGGAGGCATCGGGGCGGCGGCCCGGGGCGCTGACGCCCGCGGGCGGGAGCGCCGGCCGCGCTTGGTACCATGGCCCGGGAAGGAGCGCCCGGGGGATTCGCCTTGTCAGAGGTAGCCGACAGCCTGTCCCGGTTCGTGACCGGTTACGTCGACGCGTACCCGGACCTCACCGAGGTTTTCGACCGGGACTGGCGCTCGCCGTGCGAGGTGGGCGAGCCCTTCGTGGGGCCGGACGGGGTGCAGGTCGTGCGCTGGCGGCCCGTGCGGCGACGCTTCGCGGACGACTTCGCGGGCCTCGAGAACGCCCTGGAAACGCCCATCCACGCCGACATCAAGGCGTACTACGGAACCTGGTGGTCCGGGGGCCTCGAGGCGGCGGCGCCCGACGGACACGTCAGTCTCCTCTTCCTGTGGAACGACGCCGACGCCGAGCGGCTGGTCGAGAACCTCATCGGCCACGCGATGGCCAAGCAGCGCGCGCGGGCGCCTTTCAGCGTCTTCTTCGCCTGTACGGAGCAGGACTCGGAACTCTTCCTCTCGGTGGAGAACGAGACGGGACGCGTGCTGCTCGAACGGCCCGGCTACAAGGCGATCCGGACCGTGGCGGACTCGCTCGCCGAGTTCCTCGGGGGCCTTTCGCCGCGCTCCCCCTACCTGCACCCGGAGCGGGCCGTCCTCGATCGCTGACCTCCGCCGGCGTCCGTCACGCTCCGTCGATCGTGCGTGCCTCCAGATCGAGGAGGAAACGCTTCGCGTCGAGGCCGCCCCCGAAGCCGGTGAGACTCCCGTCGCGGCCGAGCACCCGGTGGCAGGGGATCACGATGGGCAGCGGGTTGCGGCCGTTCGCGGCGCCCACGGCGCGGACCGCGGCCGGTCGGCCGACCTGGCGGGCCACGTCCGCGTACGAACGCGTCTCGCCGTACGGGATGGTCAGCAGGGCGTCGAGTACCTGCCGCTGGAAAGCCGTACCACTCGGCGCCAGGTCGAGGTCGAACGTCCGGCGCGTGCCGTCGAAGTACTCGCGAAGCTGGGCGACCGCTCCGGAGAAGCGGTCGTCGTCGCGCACCCAGGTGGGTTCGGCGCCACGTGCCCCCTTGCCGGCGGAGAAACCGATCGCCGAGAGCGCGTCGCCGTCGCCGGCGAGCAGCAGGGGACCGACGGGACTGGACATGCGGGTGTAATACAGGGGTCATTCCTCCATGGCGGGTTTCTGCGGGCGCCGCGGCGTCGCGCCCGCGGCCCAAAGATACATCACGGCGTAGGCGCGCCAGGGGCGCCACGGCTCCGCGCCGCGTTCGGCTTCGACGGCGGTGGCGTCCAGCGCCTTGCGCACGGCGCTGTCCGAGGCGGGAAAGGCGTCCGGGTCGTGGGCGACCCGCATGGCGACGTACTCGGCGGTCCAGGGGCCGATGCCCTCGATCGCGAGCAGGGTCGGGCGTACCTCGCGCGGGTCCGACAGGAAGTCGGGGCCCCGGTCGAGGACGGCCCGGGCAAGGCCGCGGACCGCCCGGCCCCGCGCGCCCGGCATGCCCACCGCCGCGACGTCGGCGTCGACGAGCACCTCCGGGGTCGGGAACGCCCCGTCCCCGTACGCCTCGACAAGCCGCGTTGCCAGGAGCGTCGCGCGGTCCACGGTAACCTGCTGGCCGAGTATCGCCTTGACCGCGCCTTCGAACGGGTCCCAGGCGCCCGGTACGCGGATGCCCGGCGTCGCGCGCACGGCCGCCGCCAGGGCCGGCTGGGCGCCGAGGTGACCGTCTATCGCGGCCGGGTCCGCATCGAGGTCGAAGACCCGGCGGGTCCGCGCCACCAGCGCGCCCGTCGCGGCAAACAGCTCGGCAGGGAGAGACAGGACCAGCGCGTCGCCGTCGAGGCGCGCGGAGACGGCGTGTCCGTCGACGTATCGCGTGAAACTGCTGTCCGTCGCTGCCTCGATGCCGGCAAGCGCCCGCCGGGCAAGAAACGGAAACACCCGGTCGGCACGCCAGGGAGCGCGGAACGGGAGCCGCAGACGCAGGGCGGCGGGGCGCTCCGCGGGTCCGCGGCGCCGCACGTCGCGCGGCGCGCGGCCGAACACGCGGCGGAACTCGTCGTTGCAGCGCCGCAGGCTGCCGTAGCCCGCGCAGAGCGCCACCTCGGAGATGGGCAGGTCCGTGTCGTCGAGCAGGCGTCGGGCCAGCGACAGGCGCTGCATGCGGGCCAGTCCCGTCGGCGTCGCGCCGAGTTCCTGCCGGAAGAGCCTGCTCAGGTGGCGTTCGCCCACGCCCATCGACGATGCGAGTTCGCTCACGGGGTGCGTGTTCAGGTAGCCCTGCTCGATGCGTTCCAGGGCCCCGGCGACCGTCTGGCTGGCGACGGTCCAGGGCGGCCGTGGCCGCGCCCGCTCCGGACGACAGCGCAGGCAGGGACGGTAGCCCGCCTGCAGTGCGGCCGCAGCCGTGGCGAAGTACCGCACGTTGTCCTCGGCCGGGGCCCGGGCGGGGCACACCGGGCGGCAGAACACGCCGGTGGTGAGCACACCGACCACGAACCGGCCGTCGAAGCGCGGGTCTCGCGAGAGCCGCGCGCGGCGGCAGACATCTTCGGCGGGCAACACGGCGGACGGACGCTGCGGCGGTACGGGCAAGTGGACGCCTACTATAATCGCCGCTGCCATGCAGGACTCGCCAGGACCGGACATGCAACCCAGTTCGACCGCGCGGGCCCTCGATCTTCGCCGGCCGGTGTCCCTGGTTCCCGTCACGGTCGAGAAGCCGTGGGGCCGCGAGGTCTGGTACAGCGGCGTCGAGGCGCGCGGCGAGAGCGGCGTGCGCCAGGACGGGACCACGGCGCCCCTGTCGGACTACCTGCGCGCGATGGGGTGGGCGGACGTGGTGCTGCTGAAGGAGTTGCACGCCACCGGGGGCGACCTCTACCTCGAGGTGCACGAGACGAAGAGCGAGGTCTACGTCGCCCGGGGACCGGGGAGACTGCAGCACGGCATGAACCAGGCGCTGCGGCGCCGCCACGAGGACGACGCGGCGTTTCGCCGCGCGTTCCTGCGGGCCGCCCGTGCGTACGAACGGGGCGTGGCCGGGCGGGAGGCCGTGGACGCGTTCGTGGCCGAGCGCGAGTTCGACCGCGGAGACGTGGTCGCCGTGGAGCCATGGACACCCCACTCGCTGCAGCGGGGCGCTTCGGTCGTCGAGTTCCAGACCCCGGTGTTCGAACGCCTCGTCCTCGCATCGAACCGGCCGGTCGCGACCCAGTCCCGTTGGGACACGGGACGCGCGCTGGCGCGGATCGCGCTCGACCCGCCCGCGCCGGCCGTGCCGGAGCCGGTCGGTCCGGGGGCGGAACGGCTCTCCGGCGCGCGGGACTTCGGCGTCTGGCGCGCACGGGGGCCCGTCCGTCTGCCGGCCGGGGTGCCTTACGTGGTCGGTCTCGTGCTCGACGGCGTGGCGTTCATTGGCGGCGAGCGGATGGAGGGCGGGTTCCTCGCGCCGGCGCCCGAGGAGGTATGCGCCCAGGGTGAGGCGGTGTTCGCCGGACCGGGCCTGTGACGTTGCGCGCGCTCGGGCGCCGCGCGGCCATCCTCGCGACGGGGCTCCTGTTCTACTACGGCTTCGTGATCTACCCGCTGGTGCGGCTGATCGCCTGGCTCGTGCCGGACTGGCGGCCGGGCACGCCGACGCTCCTCGCGCTGCTGGTGCTGCCGCTCGCGCTGCGCATCGCGGCTTCCCTCTTCCCGCATCCCGTGACGCGCTGGCTCGGCGCGGTGTCCCTGACGTGGATGGGGCTCTGTTTCCAGCTCTTCGCCCTCGTCGTGGCCCTCGAGATCGTGGGCCTGGCCACGGCGGTGGGGGACCGCGTGCTCGGGCTCGCCGGGCTGGTGGGTATCGCCGTGCTCGGGACCTGGGCCTTCGTCAATGCGCAGGTGCTCAAGGTGCGGCGCGTACCCGTCGCCTCGAGCGGTCTGGAAGGCCGCCGGCTGGTGCAGCTGTCGGACGTTCACATCGGCTCGCGCCGGCCGGGCTTCCTGCGGCGCATCGTGCGTCGCGTCAACGGGCTCGGCGGCGACGCCGTGCTGATCACGGGCGACCTGGTGGATGCGAGCTACGTCGACCGGGCGGACCTGCGGCACCTGCGCGACCTCCACGCGCCGACGTACTTCACGATCGGCAACCACGAGCGCTACGAGGACACGGACCGCATTCTGGACGACCTCGCCTCGCTCGGCGTCCGCGTGTTGCGCAACGAGGCGGTGGACGCCGACCCGTTCCAGTTCATCGGCATCGACGACGCCGACGCACGCGACACGGTGGCGCGGGGTCTCGCGGAGCTTGCGCCCCTTCCCGCGCGCTACCGCGTGCTGCTGTTTCACCGGCCGGAGGGCGTGGAGGACGCGGCCGCGTGGGGTGCGCAGCTCATGCTGTCCGGCCACACGCACCGCGGGCAGATCTTCCCCTTCGAGTACATCGTGAAGCGCGTCCACCGGCGGCTGTCCGGCTCGCATCACGTCGACGGGCTGCACCTCTACGTGTCGCCCGGGACGGGGACCTGGGGACCGGTGCTGCGCACGAACGGACGCTGCGAGGTGACGCTGTTCGAGTTCGGCGCGTGCTAAGGTTGCCGCCCGGACCGGGGAGGGCAGAGTGAGCGACGACAACCCACTGATCGTCGAGCAGATCGAAATCGGCCCGATGGCCAACTTCACGTACATCATCGGTTCTCGGACCACCCGCGAGGTGGCGCTCGTGGACCCGGCCTGGGACATCGACGGCCTGCTCGCGCACCTCGCCGAACGGGAGTACACGCTGACGGCCGCGCTCGCGACGCACTACCACCCCGACCACATCGGCGGCGGCATCCGCGGGCACGACATCGCGGGCGTCGCCCAGCTCATGGAGACGAACCCGGTCAAGGTGTACGCCCACCGGCACGAGGCCGACGGCGTGAAGAAGGTGACGGGGCTCTCGGAGTCGGACCTCGTGCGCGTCGACTCGGGCGACACGTTCCGGCTGGGGGAGATCGAGGTCGAGTTCCTGCACACGCCGGGGCATACGCCGGGCTCGCAGTGCTTCCGCATCCGCAACACGCTCGTGTCTGGCGACACGCTCTTCGTGGACGGCTGCGGCCGGGTCGACCTGCCCGGCTCGGACTCGGAGCAGATGTACCACAGCCTGCAGAAGCTCAAGGCGTTGCCGGACGACACGCTGGTGCTGCCGGGGCACAACTACAGCGCCGTGCCGAACGCCACGATGGGCGACACCAAGAAGATGAACGCCTATCTGAACGTGCGCGACCTGCCGACCTGGCAGCAGATCATGGGGTGAACGCGCGTTCGCGCGACGCCCCTCTGCGAGGGGCCCCTCTACGAGGGCAGCAGGTGTGCGACCGCGTCGCGCTCCGCCTTCAGTTCGTCCTCGGTCGCGCGCATCCTCTCGCGGCTGAAGTCGTTCACGGCGATGTCCGGGACGATGCTCCACGCGCCGCCGCCGCAGGTCACGGGGTAGGAGTAGATGAGCCCCGCTTCGACGCCGTAGGAGCCGTCGGAGTAGACCCCCATGCTCACGACCCCGTCGCTGCCGAGCATCCAGTCGCGGACGTGATCGATGGCCGCGTTCGCGGCGGAGGCGGCGCTCGATGCGCCCCGCGCGGCGATGATTTCCGCACCGCGCTGCTGGACGCTCGGGATGAAGTCGTCCGCGTACCAGGCCATGTCGACCAGGTCCATCGCTTGGGCGCCGTCGACCGTGGCGGCGTGGATGTCGGGATACTGCGTCGCCGAGTGGTTGCCCCAGATCGCGAGCCCGCGGACCGACGACACGGCCCGGCCGGTGTGCGCCGCGAGCTGCGCCATCGCCCGGTTGTGGTCCAGCCGGGTCATGGCCGTGAAGTTGCGGGGATCGAGGTCCGGCGCGTTGCGCTGGGCGATCAGGCAGTTGGTGTTGGCCGGGTTGCCGACGACGAGCACCTTGACGTCCGGGGAAGCGTGGTCGTTGAGCGCCTTGCCCTGCACGGAGAAGATGGCGGCGTTGGCCTCGAGCAGGTCGCCGCGCTCCATCCCGGCCGTCCGGGGCCGCGAGCCGACGAGCAGGGCGATGTCCGTGCCGTCGAAGGCCGCGTCGGGATCGTCGGTCGCCTCGACCCCGGCCACGAGGGGGAAGGCGCAGTCGTCGATCTCCATGATGACGCCGCGGGCCGCGTCCATCGCGGGAGGGATTTCCAGCAGGCGCAGCGCGACGGGCGTGTCCTCGCCGAGCAGTTGGCCCGAGGCGATGCGAAAGACGAGGGCGTAGCCGATCTGACCCGCCGCGCCGGTCACCGCCACCGTCACTGGTTCCGTCATCCGTCGCTCCCCGCGCCTGTCCAAAGGGCGGCGATTCTAGCGCCCCTACCGGAACTCGTGGTACCAGCTACCTGCCGCGCGGAGCTCCAGGGCCTTGGTCACGAAGGGTGCGGTCGGGTCGGGGAGCCTGTCCGGAGCGGCCCACGTCAGCGCGTCGCAGAACTCGGGCTCGCCGATCCGCGCGGCGCCGCTCCAGCGCCGGGCCTCGAACAGGAAGTCGACGCCGTGGCGGTAGGGCATGGCGATCACGGGTTCGACTTCGGCGATGTCGATGCACACTTCCTCGGACACTTCCCGGATCGCGGCGCGAGCGACCTCCTCGTCGCGGTCCACGTGACCGCCGGGAAGGGTGAAGAAACCGTCGAGGAACCCGGTGTTGGCGCGCCGCAGCAGGAGGAGCCGACCGTCGCCGTCGAAGACGAAGGTGTGCACGATGAGGCGGAAGAGGGCGCGTTCCATGGGGCGCCATCTTAGCCTCCGCACTCCGGCAGTCTGATAGCCTCGTCGTCGACATGCCCTTGCTCCGCGAAATCCGGATGGTCGCCGACACCGGGGAGTTCCCCTTCTCCCTGCCGGTGTTCCGCAGCTTCGGCACGCTGCGCCTCGACACCCCGGTGACCTTTCTCGTCGGCGAGAACGGCTGCGGCAAGTCGACGCTGCTCGAGATCGTCGCCACCGCGTTGCGCCTGCCGTCGCTGACCCAGCGTGCCATCGACACGCATCCGCTCATGGAAGTGGCCCGGAAGGCGGCGACCGGGTTCCGTTTCGTGCGCCAGGGCGCCAGGCGCGGCGGGTTCTACTTCCGTGCGGACGACGTCACCGGGTTCCTGCAGGCGGTCCGCCGCAACGCGGAGGAGCACGGCGCGCTCGCCCGGCACTTCGAGGAGGCATTGCCTGAGGGCTGGGGCCGGGACCGTGCCGCGGGAACGGCGCGGGCCCAGGGCCGCGCGTTCGCGGAGCGCTACGGGGAGGATCCGTTCGCCCGCTCCCACGGCGAACTGTTCCTCGACCTGTTCCGCGCGCGATTGACCGGCCCGGGGCTGTACCTGCTCGACGAGCCGGAGGTGCCGCTGTCGCCGACGAATCAACTCGCCCTGCTGGCGATGATCCGTGACGCCGCGGGCGCGGGCTCCCAGTTCCTCGTCGCGACGCACTCGCCGATCCTGATGGCCCTGCCCGGAGCCACGATCCTCGACATGGACATCTCGCCGCCCACCGCGGTGCCGTGGGAGGAGGTGGAGCACGTGGCCATCACGCGGGCGTTCCTGAGCCACCCGGAGTCCTTCCTCCGGCGGTTGTGAACGCGCGCGGGCAACCTCGAGCCGGCGCTACCAGAAGGGACCGGCTTGCGGTCCCGTCCCCCCTGGCGAGCGCCGGTTGCCCGAAGATGTCAGTCTGCGGACTACCGCTGCCGCGTTACTCCGAATCGGATGCCGTCAGCCGGCTCCAGATGCGCAGCGACACGACGCTGAACACGCCGGCGTAGGCCGCAACGACGAGCTGATCCATGATCGCGTCCAGGAAGCCGCCTATCACGTGGATATGGCCCAGGACGTCCGATGCCGATGCGGCTCCGAAGGCGATCACGACGATCAGGTATGCGCCTGCATCTTCCGGATCGACGGTCATGCCAGCGTAGATCAGTCCGATGACGACCAACGCGAGCGGCAGGAGGTTCTGCGGAACCATGCCGGACCAGAGGCCCTCCACGATGGCCGCGATCAGTGCAAGCACCAACAGGACTTTCGTCGCCATTTTTCCCTCTCCTCGATCAATTTCCCCAGCACCATCGGTTGCCGGTTCCGGAGGGTCGCGGCGAACCTACGGTACGTAGTGACCTATATCATTTTTGGGCGGTCAGTGACATCGCGATGGTGTTGTGAAGTGTTTCGACAAGTTACAGAAGTTGTCGGCCCTTGGAGGGCGCGGGCGGCGGGCCTGCGAAACGGTTACCGGGAGGGCTGCCGGGCGCGGTCCGTCGCGCCCGCGGCGGACACGCGGCTACAATGCGGCGGCGACATGGGACGCGCGACCACACCGTCCGAAGCTGGGAGGAATGCATGAGGCTGGACGACTACAACGTCTATCCGGACGTCGACCGACTGATGGGCGAAATCAGGGAGTACGACCTGTTCGAGCACGTCGTCGAACTCGAGGCGTACGGGTTGACCATCGTGCCGCCGGAGAAGATGCGCGCGAGCGAAGGGTTCGCGGAGCGGCTGCGCGAAGCGATCCTCCGCGTCTGCGAGCGGCGCAACGGCGTCGAGTTCGGCGATTACCGGACCTCGGAGGTCAGGGGCGCCGAGGTCCAGACGAACAGCTGGGACCTGCTCGAGGAGGACGAGGTGTTCGTGGAGGCGGCGATCAACCCGGTGAACCTGGCGCTGGTCCGCTGGCTGCTCGGCCAGAGCGCCGTGTTCTCCGGCCAGACCTGGATCATCAAGGGCAGCGGGGACGGCGCCCTCGGCCTGCACAGCGACTCCCACGGCATCCCGCCGGGAGCCGGCCAGATCGCGCACATGTGCAATGCATCGTGGATCTGCACCGACTACGAGAGCGCCGCCGACGGGCCGACGGTGTTCGTGCCGGGCAGCCACCACCAGGGCCGCGCGACCCTGCCCCACGAGGCGGAACTCGACAACACCCCGTTCCGGTTCGTGCCGCTGATCGCGAAGGCCGGCTCGCTCGCCATCTGGAACGGCGCCACGTGGCACGCCTCCGAGGCCCGCACGAAGCCGGGTCTCCGGGTCACGCTGGTGCAGAACTACATGCGCGCGTACATGCGTCCGCAACGGAACTACGAGGTCGGCACGTCGCCGCAACTGCTCCAGAAGTACCCGGAACTGGCCCACGTGATCGGCAAGTCACTCTATCCCTACGCCGACAGCCGCAACCCCGACTACGAACGCGTTCCGAGTTTCATGCGCACGGGCACGGACCCGTTCGCCTGATCGCCGCAAAGGAGCACACGACATGACGACCGCGCCACGCCACCTGCCTGGACGGCTCGGCGATCCCGCCGCCACCCTGGCGACGGATGCACGGACGGACCCGCGTCTCGCGGCCGTCTTCGCGGAGTCGCCGACCATCCTGCCGGGCATGCAACCCCTCGCTCCGGACGCGTCGTACGACGACTGCCTGGCGTACTGCGCCACCCTGGAGTCCGCGACGGACGAGCAGAACGCCGTGCTCGCGGCCAGCCTGCCGGCCTTCGAAGGCATCTCGTCCTCGACGGAGACCATCGAGGGGCGCGACGGCAACGCGGTCACGCTGTACCTGGATCGCCCCGGGACCACGGACGGTCCCTTGCCCTGCATCGTCCACCTCCATGGCGGAGGCATGGTGATGGGGAGCGCCGACGATCCGACGATCGCGCGCTGGCGCAAGAGCATCGCCGAGATGGGCCTGCTCGTCGTCGGGGTGGAGTTCCGCAACGGCGGCGGGAGACTCGGCAACCATCCGTTCCCGGCGGGGCTCGACGACTGTGCGACTGCCGCGCGCTGGGTGCACGCACAGCGGGCCCGGTTGGGGGTATCCGCGCTCGTCGTGGCGGGCGAATCCGGCGGCGGCAACCTCTCCCTGGCGACCGCGCTGAAGGCGAACCGGGAGGGATGGATCGACGCCGTCGACGGCGTCTACGCGCTGTGCCCCTACATTTCGGGGGCGTACTCGGATCCGCCTGCGGAGCTCCCTTCACTGCGGGAAAACGAGGGCTACGGCGGCATGCACTGTTCGATGATGGCCGGGCTCGCGAGGGTGTATGACCGGGAGGGGCCGGCGCGCGCCGATCCGCTGGCCTGGCCGCTCCGCGCGGGTGCGGATGACCTCGCGGGGCTACCGCCGCACGTGGTGTCCGTCAACGAGCTGGATCCGTTGCGGGACGAGGGTCTGGCGTACTACCGCATGCTCACCGCGGCCGGCGTTCCCGCCGTCGGGCGCACCGTCCACGGAACGAGCCACGCCGCGGACCAGATGTTCGAGGTCGTGCCGGAAGTCTGCGCGGAAACCGTGCGCTCGATCGTCGGCTTCGCCCGTTCCCTTTGACGGCGTCGCGCTACCAGCGGTACTCGACCCGCGCCGCGTAGTGCCGCGGCAACTCCGGCAGCACGATGACACCGCCGAACAGGTTCGGGAAGTTGGACCGGAAGTAGCGCTCGTCCGTGACGTTCTTGGCGGTGACGTTCAGCCGCCAGGGGCCGCGCTCGTAGACGATGCCCGCGTTGACGAGGGTGTAGGCGGGCAGCCTGACGGAGTTGGAGAACCCCGCGAACACGGCGTCGACGTCGATGACGCTCGCACTGACCGCGAGGCCGCCTCCGAAGTCGTACGTGCCCGTCAGCGACCAGATCTCCTCCGGCACGCCGGCGCGCCGGGCGCCGCTCGCCCCGGGCCGGATCACGATACCCGCGAGGTTGCCCGCGTAGAAGGCGCCGGGCGCGATGCCCGGCACGTCGTCGGCGCCGATGAAGCTGAAGCGCCCGCCGGCGTTCTTCGTGTTGAGATTCACGACCTCCACGCTCGCGTAACCGAGTGTCAGGAGCAGCCGTTCGTTCACCACCCAGCGCAGCTCGAACTCCGTGCCTTCGGTCTCGGTTGCCTGGTTGGTCACGACGGCCTGGGCGGAGAAGTCCGTGCGGGTCTGCTCGAAGCGCGCGAGCGCGAAATAGAGCGCCCCCCCGAACAGGCTCCCCTTGAGCCCGGCCTCGAGTAGCTCGGAAGCGTCCAGCGCCGTGTCGCCGGCGATGTTGGCGGTGGTGAGTTCCGAACCCTGTCCGGCGATGAGCGTGGACTGCTTCGACGCCGTGACATACGGGATCAGCCCGGCGTCCGAGGCGTAGCTGAGCGACAGGGTCCAGGACACGCCGTCGACCCGGTCGTCCGCGGACTCCACCACGCAGTCCGCGGCCACCGTGCAGAAATGGTTCGAGCTCGCGAGCAGGAGCTTGTCGACTGGCTGCCGGCTCTCCATGTCGATGGTGTCGTGACGCACCCCGGCGAGCACGGCGAAGCCGTTGTCCCAGGTCACGTCCGCCATCGCGGCGAACCCGATGTCGAGGTAGTCGCCCACGTAGTACTCCGTGTAGTCGTCGTCGATCTCGGCAGACAGGAGGCGGATGTCCAGCGCGCTCGGGGGCCGGGTCAGATCCCGGCGGTCGAAGTACTCGTTCGTGTAGTCGTCGCCATGATCGAAGCTCGTGAACCGGACCGACGGCGAGAGCTGCAGGCTCACGCTGGCGGCGTCCGTGCGGAAGTCCCGGGACAGCACGACCTTCTCCTCCGCCACCCAGGTGTCGTGGAACTGGGAGAAGGTGTGCAGCGAGTGGTTGAGGTGGTCGGACGATTCGAAGTAGAGCTGGTTGCGCCACTCCCAGCCGCCGTCCGTGCTGACGTATGCATCGAGGTACGCGACGACGGACTCGTTGGTGAGGATGTCGTCGGCGGTGACGAGGACGCGGCTGGTCCTGAGCTTCGCGGTGCCGGGGTCGACCAGCCCCAGCAGGTCCGGGCGGCAGCCGAACACGGGGGTGTCGCCGATGGCGCACACGTTGCCGTCGAGCGCGGTCAACGCGGCCCGGTTCCCCGGTACGAGACCGGCGGCGAACGCGCTGTGGTCGGTGAACCCGTCGCCGTCGACGTCGAACTCCTGGTGCGAGATGCGTCCGTCTCCGTCCGCGTCGAGGGGCGGGGGATGTCCCGTGACGTAGATGCCCCGGTCGATCAGGTCCTGGGTCAGCCGGTTCCAGCCGGTGTTCTGGGCCCCGTCGAAGTCGTGATACATGAAGCCGAACTGGAGCTGCAGCCCCGGGCGGGGGTCGAGGTCGAAGGACGCCTGGACCGTGGACTGCTCGACACCGATGTCCTTGTAGTACGTGTCGGAGTCCTCGAACTCGCCGTAGAACCAGTAGCCGAAGTCCTGCGTGCCGAGGCGTCCCGGTCCGCCGATCTCGGCGGTGACCACGCGCCGGTTCCAGCTCCCGAAATCGACGCCGACCGAAGCTTCCGTATCCTCGATGAACTCGCCGGTTTCCTCGATCCGCGCGGACTTGGGGGTGAAGTCCAGGTAGCCGCCGATCTTCGCGGGGCCGTGGATCGGCGAGGGCGGTCCGCGCACGATGTCGACGCGGTCCGACGCGCCGATGGGCGTCGGGTAGTTGCCGGGATTGTCGAGCCGGCGCACCCCCCGGAAGTAGGTCTCGCCGGGTGCCCCCCGAATCTCCAGCGAACCCGCCACCCCGAAGAAGGACTGGGTGAACGTGCCGGGCGCCACGGCGATGAGTTCGTCGATGTCGCGCATGTTGAACCGGCTCATCATCTCGTCGCTGACGCTCGATGCCGACCGCGGGGTCTCGAGCAGGGACTTGTTGAATCCGAACACCGAGTGGACATGGTCGCCGGGAAGGCTGCCGAGGGACCCCGTCACCACGACCACTTCCAGGGCGGGGTCGTGCTCGAGGCGCGCTCCTTCCTCGGTTTCGTCGGCCTGTTCGGCCGCGGCGAAGAGCGCCGGTGACATGAGAAGAAGTCGAAGAGTTGTTTTTAATAGCATGTTTTATAGACGTTTATTGTCGCCAAAACGCGCCTGTCAGACGGCGGTGCCCTTGCGAAGAACGGGCTTTTCTGCCATGTTTCGCCGTTCGTCCACGGTCGTTCCAGCGCCCCGGGTATTTCACGGAGAGACCTTGCGAATGCCGAGCCTCGAGGAGCAGTTGACGCTGGGGTTGCCCGAACCCTACGGCCTGTACCGGCCCGGGTCGGAGAAGGACTCCTGCGGGGTCGGATTCATCTGCGACATCAAGGGACGCGCGAGCAACCGGATCATCCGGGACGCCGAGCACATGAACTGCTGCATGGTACATCGCGGCGGTCTGGGCTACGAGAAGAACACCGGCGACGGCGCGGGCCTCCTGACCGGGCTCCCCCACGCCTTCCTCGCGAAAGCGGCCCGGGAGTCGCTGGACGTGGAGCTGCCCGGGGCGGGGGCCTACGGGGCGGGCAACGTCTTCCTGCCACGCGACCCGTCGGAGCGCGCGCACTGCAAGCGCGTCGTGGAGGAGGTGGTCGCCGCGGCCGGGCAGACGCTCCTCGGCTGGCGGCCGGTGCCGGTCGATCCCGACGGGGCGGACATCGGCAACGCCGCGCGCGCCGCGATGCCGCACATGGAGCAACTGTTCATCGGCGCAGCGGCCGGGCTCGCCGGCGACGCGCTGGAGCGTCGGCTCTACCTGATCCGCAAGCAGGCGACCCGGCGGCTGCGGGGCGATCCCGCGCTGGCCGAGCGGCAACTGTTCTACATCTGCAGCCTCTCGACCAAGATCGTCGTCTACAAGGGGATGCTGACGCCCCACCAGATGTTCCCGTTCTACGACGACCTGCGGGACCCGGACTACGCGTCGCACCTCGCCATGGTGCACTCGCGCTTCTCGACGAACACCTTCCCGTCGTGGGACCGGGCTCAGCCGAACCGGTTCTTGAGCCACAACGGCGAGATCAACACGCTGCTCGGCAACGTCAACTGGATGAACGCCCGGGAAGGGGTCGCGGAGACCGACCTCTTCGGGGACGACCTGGCAGAACTCTTCCCGGTGGTGGAGCCGGACTGCTCGGACTCGGGGACGTTCGACAACGTGCTCGAGTTCCTCCTCATGACCGGCCGCACGCTGCAGGAAGCGGTCCTCATGATGATACCGGAGGCCTGGCAGCAGCATCCGGACATGCCGGACGCCAAGCGGGCCTTCTACGAGTACCACTCCTGCCTGATGGAGCCGTGGGACGGCCCGGCGTCGATCGCCTTCACGGACGGCAAGTACATCGGCGCCGTGCTCGACCGCAACGGGCTGCGTCCCTCCCGCTACTACGTCACCGACGACGACCGCTGCATCATGGCCTCGGAGGTGGGTGTGGTCCCGGTGGACCCGGCGCGGGTCGTGGCGAAGGGCCGCCTGCAGCCCGGCAAGATCTTCCTCATCGACTTCGAGGAGGGCCGGCTCATCCCGGACGAGGAGATCAAGACGGAATGGGCCGCGGCGCGGCCCTATCGGGACTGGCTGGACCGGGGGCGGATCGAACTCGCCGACGTGCCGGCCGCGGCGGAGGTCCGCGGGCTCGATGCCGAAACCCTGATGGCGCGGATGCAGGCGTTCGGCTACACGGCGGAGACGATGCAGTTCATGCTGCTGCCCATCGTGCTCGAGCTGCGGGACCCGCTCGGCTCCATGGGCAACGACGCGGCCCTCGCGGTCATGTCCGACAAGCCGCGCATGCTCTACGACTATTTCAAGCAGCTCTTCGCGCAGGTGACGAACCCGGCGATCGACTCGATCCGCGAGGAAGTCATCATGGCGCTCGAGTGCTACATCGGCCCCGAGCGCAACCTGCTCGCGACGACCGCGGCGCACGCGGAGCGCCTGCGGGTGCCGCATCCGATCCTCTCCAACGACGAACTCGCCGCGCTCAAGGCCCTGGACCACCGCGGCTGGCGGACGCGGGAGATCGACATCACGTTCCCGGCGGACTCGGGCGAGGCCGGGTTGCTGGCGGCGCTCGACCGGATCTGCGCCGAGGCGAGCGGCGCCATCGACGCCGGGTACAGCCTCATCGTGCTCTCGGATCGGGCGACCGGAGCGGACCGGGTGCCGATCAGCGCCCTCGCGGCGGTCGGCGCGGTACACCACCACCTGGTACGCACGCACGCGCGCACGCGCATCGGCATCCTGGTGGAGACGGGCGAGGCCCGCGAGGTGCACCAGCACTGCCTGCTGATCGGCTACGGCGCGGACGCCGTCAACCCGTACCTGGCGTTCGAGGCCCTGTGGGACGCGCGCCGGAACGGCTACCTCGACGAGGCCGCGCACGTGACGGACGACGCGGATGTCGTGGCCGCGTACCGGAAGGGCGTAGCCAAGGGGATGCTCAAGGTCATGGCGAAGATGGGCATCTCGACCCTGCAGTCCTACAAGGGGGCGCAGATCTTCGAGGCCGTCGGCCTCGCCGACGAGGTCGTCGAGCGCTGTTTCGGCGGGACGGCGAGCCGCGTGCAGGGGGTCGGTTTCGAGGTGCTCGCGGAGGAGATGCAGCGCCGCCACGCGATCGGATACCCGCCGCGCGACACCGTCGCCCTTCCGGTGCTGCCGAACCCCGGGGACTTCCACTGGCGCCGCGGCGGCGACACGCACATGTGGGACCCCGAGGCCATGGCGGACCTGCAGGTGGCGGTGCGTACGGACAGCACCGAGGCGTACTGGCGCTTCGCGCGGCACGTCAACGAGGAGAACACGCGCCAGAGCACCCTGCGCGGGCTCCTGAAGTTCAGGGAGGGCGCTACCGGCGGACCCATCGAGCTCGACGCCATCGAGCCGGCCGCGGAGATCGTGAAACGCTTCGCGACGGGCGCGATGAGCTTCGGGTCCATCTCGGCCGAAGCCCACGAGTCCCTCGCGGTCGCGATGAATCGCATCGGCGGCAAGTCGAACACGGGCGAGGGCGGCGAGGACGAGGCGCGCTACACGCCCCTGCCGAACGGCGACTCGAAGCGCTCGGCGATCAAGCAGGTGGCGAGCGGCCGGTTCGGCGTCACCATCAACTATCTCTCGAACGCCGACGAACTGCAGATCAAGATCGTCCAGGGCGCGAAGCCCGGCGAGGGGGGCGAGCTGCCGGGCCGCAAGGTGGACGAGACCATCGCGGCCATCCGGCACTCGACGCCCGGCGTGGGGCTCATCAGTCCTCCGCCGCACCATGACATCTACTCGATCGAGGACATCGCGCAGCTCATCCACGACCTGAAGAACGCGAACCCCTCGGCGCGCATCTCCGTCAAGCTCGGGGCGGCCATCGGGGTCGGCACCGTCGCGGCGGGCGTGACGAAGGCGCGCAGCGACCACCTGGTCATCGCCGGCGACACCGGCGGCACGGGCGCGTCCCCGCTCACGTCGATCAAGCACGCCGGCGTCCCCTGGGAACTCGGCGTCGCGGAGACGCACCAGACCCTGGTCATGAACAACCTGCGCTCCCGCGTGGTGCTGCAGACGGACGGTCAGCTCAAGACCGGCCGCGACGTCGCCGTGGCGGCGCTGCTCGGCGCAGAGGAGTTCGGCTTCGCCACGGCCCCGCTGATCGCGCTCGGCTGCATCATGATGCGCAAGTGCCACCTCAACACGTGTCCGGTCGGGATCGCCACCCAGGATCCGGAACTGCGCGCGAAGTTCGCGGGCGCACCGGAGCACGTCGTCAACTACTTCTTCATGGTGGCCGAGGAGCTGCGCGCGATCATGGCGGAACTCGGGTTCCGCACGGTCAACGAGATGATCGGCCGCGTGGACGCCCTCGACGTGGACGCGGCCGTGGCGCGCTGGAAGGCGTCGGGCCTGGACCTGACGCAGATTCTTGCCCCGGCCCGGGAACCCGAGGACTGCCTGGGCGTCTACGCCATGCACGAGCAGGATCACGGCCTGGACGCGGCCCTCGACAACGAACTGATCCGGCTCGCGGAGCCGGCCCTCGCCCGGGGGGAGCCGGTGCGCGCCGCGCTGCCGCTCAAGAACGTGAACCGCGTGGTCGGCGGCATGCTCTCGCACGAGATCATCCGGCGGGTCGGCCCGCAGATGCTCCCGGACGACACCATCCACTTCAGGTTCGAGGGCAGCGCGGGGCAGAGCTTCGGCGCCTGGCTCGCGCGAGGCGTGACCCTCGAGGTGGAAGGAGACGCCAACGACTACGTGGGCAAGGGCCTCTCCGGGGGCCGCCTCGTGATCTATCCGCCGCGCTCGAGCCCCTTCCGCGCGGAGGAGCAGGTCCTGGTCGGCAACGTCGTGCTCTACGGCGCCACCGCGGGGGAGTGCTACTTGCGGGGCATCGCCGCCGAACGCTTCTGCGTGCGCAACTCGGGCGCCCGCGCGGTGGTCGAGGGCGTCGGCGATCACGGCTGCGAATACATGACGGGCGGCCGCGCCGTCATCCTGGGTCCGACGGGCCGGAACTTCGCGGCGGGCATGAGCGGCGGCGTCGCGTACGTGTGGGACCCCGAGCGCAGGTTCCGGTCGCAGTGCAACACGGAGATGGTGGCCCTGGAGGCCGTCGTGGACGCGGCGGATGTCGCCGAACTGAAACAGCTCGTCGAACGCCACGCCGAGTACACGGGCTCCACCGTGGCCGCTGCGCTGCTCGCGAACTGGGACGGGGCGCTCAAGCGCTTCATCAAGGTGATGCCGCTCGACTACAAGCGCGTACTCGAGGAGAGGAGCCTCGCCCTGGCGCAGGCGGCGGCCAGCGGCTAGCCCCCACGCGGCGAACGACTGACGGATGGGCAAGCCGACCGGCTTCAAGGAGTTCGAGCGCCACGCCGCGCCCTATCGGGACGCGGCGACGCGGATCCTCGACTTCACCGAGATCTACACCGGGCACGACGTCCCGAGCCTGGCGGAGCAGGGTGCGCGCTGCATGGACTGCGGGGTGCCGTTCTGCCAGTCGCACGACGGCTGCCCGATCCACAACCTGATCCCCGAGTGGAACGACCTCGTCTACCGGGGGCACTGGCGCGACGCGCTGGACCGGCTGCACAAGACGAACAACTTCCCCGAGTTCACCGGGCGCGTATGCCCGGCCCCCTGCGAGGGCGCCTGCGTGCTGGGCATCACCGACCCGGCGGTGACCATCAAGAACATCGAGATGGCGATCATCGACCGCGGGTTCGAGGAGGGGTGGGTGGTGCCCCTGCCGCCCGCGACCCGCACCGGGCAGTCCGTCGCCATCGTGGGCTCCGGGCCGGCCGGCCTCGCCGCGGCCGCGCAGCTCAACCAGGCGGGCCACCGCGTCACGGTCTACGAACGCGCGGACCGCATCGGGGGGCTCCTCACCTACGGCATCCCCAACATGAAGCTCGACAAGGTGGAGATCGTCGACCGACGGATCGACCTCATGCGCGCGGAGGGTATCGAGTTCGTGACCGGCGCCGACGTCGGGGACGGGTCCGGCGGCGGCATCGACGTCCGGACGCTGTGCGACGGGCACGACGCGCTGCTGCTGGCGACCGGCGCCACGGTGCCGCGGGACCTGCCGATCCCGGGCAGGGAACTCGACGGGGTCCACTTCGCAATGGACTACCTGACGGCGAACACGAAGAGCCTCCTCGACTCCAACCTGGAGGACGGGGCGTACATCTCCGCGAAGGACAGGCACGTCATCGTCATCGGCGGGGGCGACACTGGCGCGGACTGCATCGGCACGGCGCTGCGCCACGGCTGCCGGTCGCTGGTCAACTTCGAGATCTTCCCGGCGCCGCCCCCGGAGCGGGCCCCGCACAACCCGTGGCCGACCTGGCCGGTCATCCTGCGCGTGGACTACGCGCACCAGGAGTCCGCCGCCCGGTTCGGAGAGGACCCGCGCGTGTACGCCATCTCGTCCGTCGAGTTCACCGGCGACGGCAACGGTTCCCTGGCGGGGGTCAGGACGGTGGACGTGGAGATGCGGGACGGCCGCTTCGAGCCGCTCGAAGGCACGGAGCGGACGTGGGACGCGGACCTCGTCTTCCTGTCGATGGGCTTTCTGGGCCCCGAGCACGCCATCTCGGACCGGCTGGACCTCGACCTCGACGAACGCACCAACTACCGGGCCACGAAAGGCCTGTACCTTACGAGCCGCGACAGGGTGTTCGCCGCCGGCGACTGCCGGGGCGGGCAGTCCCTGGTGGTGCGCGCGATCAACGAGGGCCGCGAGGCCGCGCGGGAAATCGACCGGTACCTGACCGGCTCGACGGTGCTGCCGTAGGACCCTCGCGAGCGCCGGGACCGTCCCGCAAGCCGGGCATTTGTGGCCCGGCCCACGAGGGCCGTAGAATCGCTCCCCTTGTCGGCGCGCCGCCCGCACGCGCCTGACGCTTCCCGGGGGGTCTCGTCAGGCGCGTCGCCGAAGGGGCGGATAGCTGTCCGGCGACCGAAACACCGCAGCCGGCCGACCCCGGATTCCGGCTGCCTCGCAGGGAGGGACCTTGGGACGTGGCCTACACCACCGAAGATATCCGTAACATCGCCCTGGTCGGACACGGCGGCGCCGGCAAGACG
>JAJDTI010000077.1 GCA_022827245.1 Pseudomonadales bacterium
GAGTCGGTCAACCGGCCGCGTTTCGGAGGCGGTTCCTACACCAGCCCGGGCAAGCTGCTGGTGGAAGTCGATCTCGACGAGAACGTGCGCAAGGCCGCCGCAAAGCGCGGCATCGCCTGGGACGTGGTCAACCCGTGGAACTGGCACCACGGCTCGTTCGAGGGCATCTTCCTGGACGCCGACGGCACGGCCCACGCCTGCGGCGACCCGCGCAGGAACGCCATGGCGTTGGCGGTCTGACCGCCGAGACTACCCGCTGCCGACCTCGAGGATCTCCGCAGGACTCGTGTAAGTGTCATTGAGGTTCTCCAGGAGCCATTCCCTGTTGTCCCGCCGCGGCAGCGTCAACACGGGTTCGCCCTTCGTGGCGATGCGATAGTAGAGCCGCGCGTCGTCAAGGTGCGTGATGCCGATCTTGACGGGCGGCAGGCAGTGCAGCAGCGCGTAGTCGTCCCAGATGACGAGGTCCCCCTCCGCGTGCAGGTGGTTGTATCGGAACCGTGGTTGCAGGCAGTGCGCCTCGAGCTCGTCCAGAAAGACCTTCGTCTCCGCCTTGCTCATGCCCTCGATTCGCGGCGGGGGGATGTCTTGCAGGACGAACCTGCTGCCGTAGACCGGTGAGTAGATCATCCTGCGTCCGCTGCGCGGATTGGTGCGTATCAGTGGGCAGTAGTAACCCCTGCCTTCGACGTCGTCTCCCGGTCTCTCGTACTTCACCATCCTGATCTTTTCGAGCCGGTCCCGCTCCGCGCCTGGCAGGGCTTCGAACGCCGCAACGGTGTCGGCGAAGGCGGTCTCGGCGTTCAGCGGGAGATTCCGTTGCCGCAAGCGCACCAACCTCGCATCGGTGGTGTGGAAATGCTCCATGCCCTCCGGCAGGTCGGGATGCCTGTAGAAGGTGTCGTAGTCGACTTCGGGATAGCTGCCGAGCCAGTTGCCGGAGGCCGAATCCCGCGCCGCGGGGTGCTTGTGGACCAGGAACATCGTGGTGTTGCAGGCAATCCGCTCATGGTCCTGGTCCGTGTGCCACAGCACCTCGCAGCGCACCTTGTCGGAGATGTCCTGCCGTCTGGTTGCGCTCTTGCGCCTCGGTCGTGGCGTCAAGACCCGAACCGAGCCTGCCGTGACCGGTTCGACGTTCGTGACCGTGTAGATCGCCGAGGACTCGGCCGGGATCGGCAGGTGCTCGAGCCGTTCGTCCTCCGAGCCGGCAATCTGGGCCAGGGCTTCGTTGACGGCATCGCGGACACCGTCGGTGACTCGCTTCGGAACGGGTTGTGGCGCACCGAAGTGATTCGCGAAGCGCTCGAAGTGCGCCAGTGAGACGCGCCCGAGATCCTGACCGGCGAAGACGACGATCGAGTGCATGCTCAGGGCGTCGATCAGGTACGCCGCCTGCTCGGCACGCAGCCGTTGCGCAACATCCACCCCGTGGAAGCGGCACCCGATTCCCGTCGGAGCGAGCGGACCCTCCATGGCGGCCTGCGGACCGAAGAGTTCCTTCAGACGCGCTTCGTTCAGGGGGTCGTCGTCGCCGGTGTAGGCACGGGAGAAGAGACCCTGCCGAGCACCGAAGACCTCCTCGGCCGTCGCCGCCGCGCGCACGGGGTTCGATGACGGCCCCGGCGAGTTGGCGCTCCCGGCAGTCATGGATGGCGTAGCCGTACGGCGATGCCGCCCAGCGTCTCCGCCAGCCGGGTTCGCCGCTGCGCCGCGATGTCCCCGCCGGCACGGGTTCCCAGCGCCGCCGTCAACGCGTCGAGCCGGTCGGCCAGCTCCGCGTCGCTTCCATCGTCCTGCAAGGCCGCGGCCGCAAGGTCCAGCGCCGCATCGAGATTCGCCCGGAGCGCTTCCTCGAACCCTTCGCCGCGAATCAGTTGGTCAAGATAGGCCCGGGCCACCACCGGTTCGGCCGGCCAGTCGAAGCTCCGTTGCCGCTGGGGATTGAACTCCCGGCCCTGGTCGGCGAGTACGGCCGCCGCAATCTCGTTCCGGGAAAGGAAGTCGCTCGGCAGGAGCGACAGCACGTCGAGCCCGCGGACGATCTCGGTACCGTAGATCTTCCCGTCGTACCAGTACGCGGACCAGTATCCGCCAAGGGTCAGGTGCTCCTCGTCGACGGGGCCGCGGTCGAAGTAGGCGATCTCCACCGGTTTGGCCGAGTCCGTGAAGTCGATCACCGAGATGCCCCCCTGGTACCAGGCCTGGACAAAGATGTCGCGCCCCGGCACCGGCACCACGGAGCCGTTGTGCGCCACGCAGTTCTCCTGCTCGTTCTGCGGCGCCGGAATCTTGAAGTAGCTCCGGAACTCGAGCTTCCCGTCGACGATGTCGTAAATGGCGTTGGCGCCCCAGTCGAGCGGGTCGTAGGCGCGGCATCGCGGCATCATGCCGCCGCCCCATTCGTCGGTGAAAAGCACCTTCGTGCCGTCGTTGTTGAAGGTCGCGGAATGCCAGTACGCGAAGCCCTTGTCGACCACCGCATCCATACGGGTTGGGTTCAGCGGATCGGAGATGTCGAACAGGATGCCGTTACCCGCGCAGGCCCCGGCGGCGATGTTCCGCGCCGGGAACACGGTGATGTCGTGACACTGGTCGGTGGCGGGGGTCTCCTGGGTATGCTCACCGTGGTCGCCGCCACGCCAGAGACCGGCCAGCGTGCCGTGTTCGGGGTCGGCGAACACCGTGGGGCTGTGCACGATGCGCGCCTTCGAAGGATCCTTGACCGGGACCTCGATGACATCGATGCGGAAGAGCGCCGTCCGGTAATCGCCCGGCGTCTCGTCGATGCAGCCCGCCAGTTCGTCCTCTTCGCGAACCATGCGAACGCCCGAGTTGTAGACGATGATTTTCTCGTCGTCGGCGACGACCACCGAGTGGGTGTGCGAGCCCCGGCAGGTCTGGACGGCCCCCACTTGCACGGGCCGGCCGAGGTCGCCGATGTCGAAAATGCGGATACCCTGGAACCGGTCGCCGCTCACGTCTTCGGCAATGCCCTCCAGGCCGCAGTCGAGCCGTCCGCGCGTCTCCTCCACCGACATGATGAGCAGGTCGCCGACGACCGAGACGTCGCCCTGGCCGCCCGGGCATACCACCGAACTGAGTTGTTGCACCGAACCGTCGTCGGCGAGCCGGTAGATGTTGAACCCGTGGTAGCTTCCGGCAAAGAGGATGTCGTCCCGAAATGCCATGTCGGTGTTGGAAAAACTCAGCAGCGGCGCCCGTTCCCAGTCTTCGTCTTCTTCCTCCTCCTCCGCCTCCTCCGCTTCCTCCTCGTCGGCGCCGGCGGCGTCCTCGGACTCTTCATCCGCGGGCTGCTCCGGCGGCAGGCTGGCGGGATTGTCCGGGTCGAAGAACCCGGGGGGCCTCGGCGTCGAAGCGAGAAGCGCCAGGTTCAGCGTCGCCTGCTCCGCGTCGTCGAACCCGGCCCCGAGCCCCGCACGCGGGTCGTCCGAGAGCGTGATGAGCACCGCGTGCATGCGCTCGATTTCCGCGGTCTGATCGTTGGTGACGTCCGTGGTGAACTCGAACAGCACGGGGTCGTACGCCGCGCCCGGCCGTTCGTGCAGTTCCTCGACCATCGTCACCGCGCCTTCGTGATGCGTGATCATCAACTGCAGGAAGAGCCAGTCGAATGCCGTGCCCGTCGCGGCGGCGAGATCGGCCATCTGCTTTGGCGTGGCCATGCCGGCCATGCGATGGTCGGTGTGCATGGCGGCGTGGTCCGACGAATCCGGAACCGCCTCGCCGCGGTCGCGGAGCCATTGCTCCATGAACTCGATCTCGTCCCGCTGGGAGAGATTGATACGGCCGGCCGCGTCGGCGAGTTCCGGCCGGTTCGTGCGGTCCGCCACCAGTGCAGCCATCTCCACGGCCTGTTGGTGGTGCGGAATCATGTCCTGCATGAACCGGACATCGTCGATCGAGTAGCTGCTGACGGCGACGTCGATCGCCTGTTCGGCGGTCAGCTCCCGCGCCGGTTCCCCGGGCTTGCCCGGCTGAACGATGGGGGCCGGGTCCGCGGCCAGCGTTGCCGCCAGCAGCAGCATCGCGCCCGCCGCCGAGCAGCGCAGGCGCCGTAACTCCGGTTGGTGCAAAAGAAACCTCAAACCCGACCTGCGTCTACAGCCCTTCCAGGGGCAGCGCGCCTTCCGGAATGCCCCTCTCGGCCTTGTCCTTCGCCACCATCTCCCGGACGTCCCCCAGCAACTCCTTCGCGTTGTAGACGATACCGTCCTTGATGGTGTACTCGACGCCGCCCACGCGCTGCAGCCTGTCGTTCTCGTCGAGACGCAGGGCGCCGGTGCCATAGAGGACCTTGAAGTTGTCGAGGGGATTCTCGCCGACGATCACTAGGTCCGCCTTCTTGCCGAGCTCGATGCTGCCGGTTTCCCCGTCGATGCCGAGCGCTTCCGCCCCGTGCAGGGTCGCCGCGCGCAGCACCTCCAGGGCATTGAAGCCCGCTTCCTGGAGCAGCTCCAGTTCGCGCACGTAGCAGAACCCGTACAGGCACCAGACGTAGCCCGCGTCGCTGCCGGCGGTGACCCGCCCGCCCCGGTTCTTGAAGGCGTTGACGAAAGCCATGCCGAGGCGATAGTCCTCCGCGCCGGCGGCTTCGTCCTCGCTCGTCCAGTCGAAGAAGAAGGAGCCGTGGCTCTTGCGGCTGATGGTGTAGAACTTCCACTGCCAGGGCATGGTGTAGGTGTCGTGCCATTCGCGCCGCGCCGCCGCCATCACGTCGCGGGTGGCTTCCTTCACGGCGAAGGTCGGGGAGATAGTGAAGTCCCGCTCCACCAGGGTGTCCATCACCTCGTTCCAGCGGTCGGAGCCGGGCGGGGCGGCCTGCGACAGGATGCGCGCCGCGCCCTGGAAGCGGTGCTCCTCGTTCTCGTAGTTGTGGTAGGTGGGGTAGTGCTGGATGCGCTGGTTCTCGAACAGCGCTTCCGGCAGGCCGTACCACCAGTGCTCCATGGACTCGAGGCCCCAGCCCGAGGTATCCAGCACGTTGGCCCGGGGACTCGCGATCTGCGCGTGGTGCATGGTGGTCCTGATGTCCAGCGTCCTGGCCTCGCCCATCGCCGCCTCCAGCAGGGTCGGGGAACCGTGGTGGAACTTGACGCCCCGCGCGCCGGCCTCGGCGACCGCCCGTACCCAGCGGCGCGCATCCTCGGCCGTGCGCAGGCTGGACGTGGGCAGTTCCGGGGCGAAGAAGGCATAGG
This sequence comes from Pseudomonadales bacterium, assembly GCA_022827245.1. Taxonomy (GTDB): domain Bacteria; phylum Pseudomonadota; class Gammaproteobacteria; order Pseudomonadales; family Azotimanducaceae; genus VXNE01. Next base: position 5,220 of record JAJDTI010000077.1, read on the forward strand.
CGTGCAGGTCGGGCCCGTCGATCTCCCCCGCCTCGAGCCGCCTCGACTGCTCCACGGTCCACGTCAGTCCGCCGCGATGCGATCCCACCGCCCGCACGGTGGTCAGGCCGTGTGCGAGCCACAGCTTGTAGACGTAGTCCATGCTGAAGTCCACGACCTGGTACGGCCCGGTATGGGAGTGGCTGTTGATGAATCCGGGCAGGACGTACATGCCCGTCGCGTCGATTTCGCGGTCCCCGGACGCGGGCCGGGCAGCCTCGACCAGGTTCGTCCCCGAGATGGCGGCGATGCGGTCCCCCTCGACGACGATGTCCACCGGGCCGCGCGCCGGAGCGCCCGTCCCGGCGACGTAGTACACGCCGCGGATGACCAGCCGGGAATAGGGCCCCTCGCCCCGGTCCGGCGAATCGCCCGGGGCGGGATAGACGGGTTCGTCCTCCATGAAGAAGTACGCGTTGACCATCTCGTCGCCGGCCTTCGTGCGCGCCTTGGCCGCGGCCATGCGCACCTCGATGTCGGCCCGGGTTTCCTCCAGGCTCGGCTCGGTCTGCGCCACCGCGGAAATGGATAGGCCGACCGCGGCGGCCAGCGCTACCGTGATCGAGGTAGTGGTTCTCATAGTTCTCCCCTCTCAGGGCACCGGGCCCCCCAATTGCTCCTCAAAGAACCGCCGCTGCCGCTTGACGATGTAGGGATGCGTGGCGGCGCCGCCGTGGTTCGCATCGGGCACGACGTAGGAGGTGAAGTCCTTGTCGGCTTCGATCAGCGCATCGAAGATGGCCATCGCGGCCCGGAACGGCACGTTCTCGTCGATCTCCCCGTACACCAGCATCAGGTCCGCCTCGAGGCGGTCGATGATGGCGATGTTGCTCGTCAGTTCGTGGACGTCGCGGTCGCTGCCCGGGACGCCGAAGAAGCGCTCCACCGAAATGCCGGACGTGACGGAGTGCAGGTATTCGTGGGGGCCGACATGGGAGACGACCACGTCGAAGAACCCGGGGAACAGCAGGGCCGCCCGTAGCGAGCCGTAGCCGCCGAACGACGCGCCCGTGATGCCGACCCGGCTCGTGTCCATGTAGGGCCGGTCGACCGCCACGTTCTCGATGGCGGCCTTGTGGTCCGCGGCGCCGAAGAGGTCCTCCGTGCCGGAAAAGGCGTAGCGGAAGTCCCGGTCGCGGCGCGTGGTGCCGCGGCCGTCCACGGCCACCACGACGAAACCCGCCTGCGCCGTCGCCTGTGCGTCGCGCGTCGTGATCGCCGCGAAGTTGTCGAGGAACGTGTGCGGCCCGGAGTCGATCTGCGGTCCGGGGTAGGTCTGGTCGACCACTGCGTACTTCCGGGAGGGATCGAAGTCGAGCGGCTTGAAGAGCGCCCCGTAGAGGTCCGTCTCCCCGTCCGCCGCCTTGACGACGAACCGTTCGGGGGGTTGCCAGCCCGTCGCGAGCAGTCGGGACGCATCGGCGCGCAGCACCTCGGAGACCAGGTTGCCGTCGCGGTCCCGGATCACCATCGCCGGCGGCTGCTCGAGGGTGGAGAAGACGTCGACGAAATAGTCGCCGGACGGTGAGAACTTCGAGAGCGAGCCGAACCCGACGCTGACCGGCAGGGCGTAGCGGAAGAACTCGTGGGCGGCGTCCTCGGGCGTGAGCAGTTCGGCGTCGCCCCCGTCGAACGATGCGCGGTACAGGTGCGCGAAGTAGGGATTGCGTCCGTCTTCGCGCCCGCCCGCAGTGAAGTAGACCTCCCGCGCCCCCTCGTCGACGCGGATGACGTCGAAGACCACGCCGCCGTCCGTGACCTGGTTCTTCAGTTCGCCGGTGCCCGCATCGTACAGGTAGAGCTGTCCGGCGCCCGAACGCTGGGAGTACCAGAGCGCCTCGGAACCGTCGGCGGTGACGTGGAAGTTGGGGGCGTGGTAGTCCCGTGCCGAGAACGCGTAGAAATGGGTTTCGCTCTCCTCGACGACCGTGCGTACGGCGCCGGTGTCGAGGTCCATGGCGGCGATGCCGTAGGTCTGGCCTCCGTGGTCCGCGGTGACGAAAAACAGTTTCTTTCTTGCGAGGGGTGCCCCCTCGCGCTCCCCGGCTGAGGGCTCTCCGTCCATGTTCCACCACAGGACGTTCGCCCCGAAGTGCATGGGTGCGAAGTCCTGCAGGCGCGCCGGGTCGATGTCGGCGCGCACGGTGCGGCCGGTCTCCGTGTCGATGACGGCGATCTCCCTCGGCGGCGCCGTCTTCTCGGCCGCCACCAGCACCCGGTCGAGATGGACGGCGGTGAAGGGCAGATCGGGGGGCAGGTGCTCCTTGATGTAGGAGCGCTTCGGCACGGCGCGCAGGTCCACGCGCATGGCGGCCACGTAGCGGCTATCGGGAGACCAGTTCACCGAGACGATCGGCGCCGGTTCGCCGGACCGGCGGCGCTGGATGCGGTTCAGTTCGAAACCGAGGTGTCCGTAGGCGAAACCGTCCTCGCCATCGGTGGTGAGCTGGGTCTCCTCACCGGAATCCAGGTCCCGGACCCAGAGGTTGGCGGCGCGGATGAAAGCGGCGCGCGTACCGTCAGGAGAAGGCCGCTCGGCGGCCGAAGGTGGGGGCGATTCGTCCTTCGCGCATTCGGCGGCATCCGCGGAGCAGGCGAACACGCCGCTCGCCGTGGTGACGAGCAGGCCGTCGCCGTCCAGGCCGAGCGAGACGATCGGCAGGTTGTCCGCATCGGCCTCCGCGAGTCCGGCGTCGGCAAGCGCCGCCGCGAGGCGGGCGTGATCGAATGCAGGCTCTTTCTCGCCCGACGCAGCATCCACCACCACGAAACGGGTGCCGTCGCCGGTCTCCTGCTTCATCCAGAACCGGTCTTCGCCGCCGATCCAGTGGGCCTCCGGACGCAGGTTCGTCACGAGCGCCATCAGTGCCGCGGACTCGAATTCGGCGGGGTCCTGCCGCGCGTCGTCGCTGTCCGCCGCGCAGGCACCGGCCGCCCACCAGAAGGCAAGCGCCGTGACGGCGACGGATCGTGTCTGAGGTTTCATCGTGCTTCGTCCATCAATAGAGCGGCGGCTCGAGTTCCGCGGCGGCATCCGCGTACGCCCACTTCAGGCCGTCCCCGATGATGATCGGCAACACGTCGAAGTGGTCCCTGTCGCGGTACAGGCGCGTCTGCAGGGCCAGCGACGGGTATCGGCGCAGGAGCAGGTTTTCCGCGAACAGCACCGTCCGGCTGACGATGCGCTGCGCCGACATCGGGAGATTGTTGACCTCGAGGTCGCCGGCGCCCACGAAAACCCGGGCCGGCAGGTCGTCGTGGCCGGCGGCGTAGTCCGCCTCCAGGGTCAGGCTCAGCCGGTTGGTCCCGCTGCCGATGATGTAGCGGTCAAAGCCCCCCGGACGCCCCAGCAACGCGTAGCCCGTGAACGCGCCACCCGCGGAGTGACCGAGCAGGGCGTGGTCGTCCGCCATGCGGTACCGCTCCGCCAGCGCCGGGCGGAGCCGGTCGACGAGAAAGGCGAGGAACGCATCCCCCTTCACGTTGGCGAAGATATCCGCGTCCGGGTCCACGCCCCACTGGGCCTCCTCGCGCATGTAATCCAGGGCCGGCCCCGGTTCCCACCCCGACGACCCCGGCGGAAAAAGGTCGACGGTCCGCTTGGCGAGCCCCGCCAGGCCTTCTTCGCGGGGATGCCCCACCGCAACGACGATCAGTTCCGGGATGCGGTTGCCCGCCGCGTAGAAACCCACCAGGCCCACCGTCATGTCGAACAGGAGCGCGCCGTCCATGACCCAGAGCACGGGGTAGCGCTTGTCGGGCAACGCGTCATAGGTGGCCGGCAGCGCCACCAGCACCTCGTGGTCGTAGTCGTAGCCCTCCGCCCGGAACCGCATGGCCGGCAACTGGGTCATGGCGTAGTGGGCGCCCTCCACCAGGAGCTGGTTCGGCTGGCCCCACGCGGCGCAACAGGCGAGCAGGCAGGCGGCCGCGGTCGCGCGTATTCGTGCATTCATCGTCGCTCTCCGGTCAGTCCATCCGGCTACGGGACCGCTCGACGCCGCTACCGAAACGCTTCCGACAGCCACTCGTCGATCACGGCAACCTGCACGTCCGGCGCGGCGGCGTCCAGGTGATTCCTGCCGGGAATGATCCTGACGTCCCAACCCGCGGCTTCGAGTTCCGCGCGGTTGCGGATGATCGCTTCGCCCATGTGGGTGAGGGGTTCGCCGTTCAGGGTGGGGAGGTCCTGGTCGCCGATCCAGGTCAGCCGCGGCATGTCGAGCGCGCCCTGGATCGCCCGGTCGTCGAAGCTCCGGAGCCCCTCGTAGTAGGTGAGGAACTGCCGGCCGTTCTCCGGCGCATCGGATTCCAGGCCGTACAGCGAGGCCGGACCCTCGGACATCGCGCGGGTGGTCGCGAGCATGTCCTCGTAGATGCCGTCCATCACCGGGAAGCCGCCGCAGACCAGCGCCTGCATCCGGTCGGTGCGCAACGCCAACTGCAGACCGGTGACGCAACCCCACGAGAACCCCGCGTAGGCGAACTCCGCGGCGCCGGCCGCATCCGCGATGGCCAGGTAGTCGCGCGCGACGGCCGACGGGGTGAGGGTATAGAGCTTCGGTTCGACGCCGGGATACTCGATGAAGATCAGCCGGTACTTCGAGCCCAGGGCGTCGATGTAGGCCTGCTTCGCCCCGGCCATGAGCTCGAAGACCTCGGGCATCAACTCCTGCCCCGGCAAGGCCGCCGCCCGGGCCGCCGCGGTCCCGGGCCCCAGGAACAGGAACTGTTCCCCGCTGCCGTGCACTTCGAAGTAGATCGAGGAGCCGTCGTGCGCTGTCGCCTGCCCCGCCTCGGCCATCGCCGGCGCCGTCATGCCGAGCATCACCGCCCCAGCCAACACCAATCGCCTCATGAGAATCCTCCTTACCTCCACACCTGTTCCGCCACGCGCATGTTGTTGCCGCCGAGCAGTCCGCGCAGCGCGCCGTCGTCCCAGCCCAGCGTCAACAGCCGCTCGGCGATCTCCGGTATCCGCTCCGGCTCCACCATGCGCAATCCGCTTCTATAGCCCTTCTCCGGCGGGAACAGCTCCGGATCGGCCGCGATCAGGTCATCCAGCTCCGAGGCGTCGAACACGTAATCGAGCCCGAGCCCGACGTGTTCCGGGCCCACGAGGTCCGCGACGTAGTCGATGTGGCGCACGATGGCGTCGGTGGAGTTGTCGTTGTCGCCCATGAAGAAGCCGATGCCGTTGACGTTGACGACACCGCCGCTCGCGGCGCACGCCTCGATCAGGTCGTCGGGGATGTTGCGCTCGTGGTCCCACAGGGCGCGCGGGTTGGAATGGGAGAAGATCACCGGGTTCGTCGAGTACTCGATCGCCTCCCGCGCCGTGCGGTAACCGGTGTGGCTGCAGCAGAGCACCATGCCCACCCGTTTCATCTCGTCGATGACGCGCCGCCCGAAGTCCGTGAGGCCGCAGTCGTCGTCCTGGCAACCGCCGCCGACGCGGTTGTTGCGGTTGTAGGCGATCAGCATCCACTTCACGCCCAGCGCGGCATAGGGTTCGACCAGTTCGGGCAGGTCGTCGACGGCCACGGCGCCTTCCAGGTCGAAGGCGACACCGAGCTTGCCCTCCCGCTTGGCGCGATGGATGTCGCTCACCCGGTCGACCAGCAGGTAGCGTTCCGGGCGCCGCTGGATCCAGCTCCGGAAGGTGGCCAGCATCTTGAACCCGAAGTGCCAGGGGAAGTGGTCGAAGGAGACGTTGAGGCTCACGAACGAGACACCGCTCCGCCGATGCCGTTCGAGGTCGTCGAGGAACGAGACGTCGCCGGCACGCACCGGCATGCAGGCATGGTTGTCCCAGACGACCGCCTCGGCGAGCAGCTTCTCGAGACGGGGCGACATGCCTTCCCGGTTCCGGACGTTCATGAAAGCGGCGCCTCCCGACTGGCGGTTACGGGGTTCATGTTGAGGACGAGGTTAGCCTACTGCGTCCTTGGCAAGCGGACCGCCAGACCCTCTGGCGGCGATTTGACGACGATCGGAAGACCACCATGCAGCGCAGACATTTCCTTTCCGGGGCCGCAACGCTGGCCGCGGCTACGACCATTCCCGGCACTTTGGACGCACGGGCCGCCGACGCCCCCAACGTCACTCCCTCCAATGGGCCCTGGCCGCTCCGGGGATCGGAGAGCTTCGTCATCGACTCCGAGGCGGTCGGCGACCGCCTGGCGGTCGGCGTCTCGCAACCCGACACGGAGTTCCTGCAGCTCCTCGGCAGAACCGAGGAACTGCCCCCGCCGGACCTCGTCTACGTGCTGGACGGCTCCTGGGCCCTGGCGATCGCGGTGTCCATCGCCCGTTTGCAGCTCGTGGACCTGGTCAAACCCGGCTTCCCGCCCCTGGTGATGGTCGGCGTCGACTACCCGGAAGACCAGCCCAACGCCCGCACCCGGGACTACACCCACACGGACCTGGCGACGCCCCTGCAACCCGGCGAGTTGCCCCCGGAGCAGACCATCGGCGGCGCGGACAACTTCCTGCGCTTCCTGGAGGAAGAGCTGGATCCGCTCATTCGCGCACGCTACGACGTGAGCGACCGGCCTGCGGGGATCCTCGGCGACTCCTACGGCGGCACGTTCACTTTTCATGCGTTCCGCCGCCAGTCGAAGCTGTTCGACAGGTACTTCCTGGGCAGTCCGGGGCTGTTCACCACCGGCATCGACTACATCGGGGAGCTGCGGAAGCTGCTCGAGGGCGAACTCGTGCACGACACGAAGATGTACCTCTCGTTCGGCGCCATGGAGGCCAACGGCGGCGTACCGTTCTACGAGGACATGGGGCGCAACTACAACAGCCTCGTCAGCGTGCTCAACTCGACGCCGAACGACGGGCTCACGTTCGCATCGAAGATGTACCCGGGCCACACGCATACGACGATTCTCGCCCCGGCGATCAACGACGCGCTGCTCTATCTCTACGGGCCGCACCTGCCGCGGGGCTGACCAGACAACCGGGAAGCGGGAGGGTCCATGAACCGAAGGCAGCTCGTCCTGACCGCGGCGGGCCTGGCGCTACTGCCGCGGGCGGTGCCGGTACGGGCCGCCGCGTCGGTCCCCGCCTTGTCGGCGCGAACGCTGAGGCTGCTCGCCGAGAACCCGGTCGTGGACCTGACGGGCGCCAACTCGCCCATTCACGCGATCTCGATGCAGCCCGTCGGCTACGACACCTGGATCGCGAAGTACAGGAAGGCGAACGTCACCTGGCTGTCCATGACGGCGGGATCCGACTTCACCAAGACCACCGGCCAGATGCTGCACGTGCTCGCGGCGAACCGGCGCTACCTCCTGGAACGGCCGGACGAGTACGTCTTCGTGCGGAACGTCGCGGACGTGGCCCGCGCCAAGGCCGAGGGCAAGCTGGGGGTCAACTTCAACTTCCAGGGGTCGACGCCCCTCGAAGGGGACATCAACCTGGTGGAGGTGCTGTTCGGGCTCGGCGTCGGGCACATGCTGCTCGCCTACAACGACAAGAACCTCGCCTCCGGAGGCAGTCACGACCACGACAACCCGGGGCTGTCGAACTTCGGCCGCGCCCTCGTCGCCGAGATGAACCGGGTCGGCATGGTCTGCGACGGCAGCCACATGTCCGAGCGCTCGACGCTCGAGATGTGCGAGCACTCGACGGCGCCGGTGATCTTCTCCCACTCCTCCGCCCGGGCGCTGCGCGATCACGAGCGCAACATCAGCGACGGCCAGATCCGGGCGGCGGCCGCCACCGGGGGCGTGATCGGCATCAACGGCGTCTCGCTGTTCCTCTCGGAGGCGCTGTACGATCCTTCCGCGGAACAGATGTTCCGGCATGTCGACTACGTCGCGGAACTGGTCGGCGACCGGCACGTCGGGCTCGGCCTCGACCACGTACCCCTCATGGACGAACCGCTGCCGGTCGAGAACGTGGTCCCGCAGTACACGGAACTCTACGGCGAGGAACAGTATCCGCCGATGAACCGCCTGGCCATCGCCGGCCCGTCCGTGATCGCGCCGCTGACCGAACTGATGGTCGGTCACGGCTACACGGACGATCAGGTACGCGGCATCCTGGGCGGGAACTTCCTGCGCGTCTTCGGGCAGGTGTGGGGCAGCCAATCGTAGGGGGGAGCGCGCGAACGTGATCGTGACAGGGATCTCGGTCGCTACCGACGATGGTCGGCGGAAAGAGGGGTCAACGGTTCATTCGCCGAGGACATCGAGGGCCCCCACCAGGGGCAGCAACTTGAGCAACGTGGCCCGGAACTCCTCTGGCGTGGCGGCGACGATCTTCTTCGCCTTCCGCTCCCGCCACGCCAGTGTCTGAACCAGATTCGCGGCGACGACGGACGGTCGCTCGAGGTTGCCTATCGGCACCTCGGTTGAGCCGCCCCGAATGCTCGTGCTGATCGGACAGCAAATCAACAGGCCTGTCCGGCAGTTGTAGTCCCGGCTGCTCAGGACGAGTGCCGGGAGGTACTTGCCGATCTCCTTGCCCCGGGTCGGCTCGAAATCGAGCCAGACCACGTCCCCGCGGTCCGGGACATAGTCGTCGCCGGCCAACTTAGAGGCCGAGCTCGCGGTCCGTGGGATCGGCGAGCAGGTCGGCGTGGGCGGTCTCCGCCGTCATGCCCTCAAGGAGTACGCTCTCGCTTTCGGGAAAGCGGAAGGAGCGAACGCTGCCGGCCGCGCGCCTGACCGTAAAGCCCTCGTTGTCGACATCCACCGTGACGCGCATGCCTGGCTCGAATCGTGGCAGTTCCGCCATGGCACCGGTGACCCGCAATGCCAGGCTATTGCCCCACTTCTTGATCTCTGTTTCGACGCGCACGCTCTCGCCCCGGCGATTGGCGGACAAGCAGTGTATCCAGTGTAGATACAAAGCGTCAAGCCCCGTCCTCCGCGCCGTCCTCCCACACCAGCGGGTACTGCGCGCTGTCCAGGGGGTCGCCGTCCCTGAGCGTGCCGTTCCGCAAGTCCCTGTTGGTGCCCGGGCGGCTCGAATACGTGACGTCGTCGCCGGTGTAGCGGACCGCGTAGCCGCGCCGGCGCACCTGTTCGCTCGCGTTGCCGGCGGCGCCGTGCAGCACCAGCGCATGAAAGGCGTACACGTCGCCGGGTTCGAGATCGAAGCTGAAGATGTCGTAGTCGGCCCGCGCCGACTCGACATCGGGCGTCGGCTCGTAGTCCGGGTTGCTCTCGTAGCCGTCGAGGTGCGTGCGCCCGAACACCTCCGGCTGGTAGAACCGCCCCCAGCGGTGCGAACCGCGCACGAACTCCACCGCGCCCGTTCCCGCGGAGGTGGGATCGAGCGCCACCCAGAACGACAGGATCTGGTTCCCGTCGACGGGCCAGTAGGGCTGGTCGTTGTGCCAGCGGGTGCGGTTGAGGGTGCCCGGCTCCTTCACGAAGAGCTGGTCGTAGAGGAGGTTGATCCGGCGGCAGCCTAGTATCTCCGCGGTCATCCGCGGCAGCGGCGACTCGAAGCAGAAGCGCCGGAAGCCGTCGTGGAACTCCCAGGTACGCAGGTTCCCGTGAAAGCGGCCCTGCCCGTCCTCCGGCTCGTAGCCGTGATAGAAGGACCCAGGGTTCGCGATGTCGTCCTCGATGGCCTCGGCCAGGACGCGCAGCCATGCCGCGTCCACCACGCCGCGCAGGGCGATCGCCCCGTCCGCGTGGAACGCGTCGATATCCTTTCGGTTCAGGGTCATTCCCATTCCCGGCTACCGGACGCCACGGCCGTACCGTAAGGGACGCGTCGAATCCGCGCCACCCCAGTCAGATTCGGGGTAGGATCGCTCAAACGCGGGCGGGCCCTCCCGGTGGGGTGCCCGTTTGCCCGTACGGATGTAGCGAACTGGGGGCATCCTGTGGAAATCAATAGCATGCAGCGAGTCGCGATGGCGTTGGCACTTGTCGCCGCCATCGGTTCGGCACAAGCGTACGCCGAAGAACTGGAAGAAGTGGTGGTCGTCGCGAAACCGATCAGGGCGAGCCAGATGTCCGCGATCGAAGCCAAACGCAACGCGAACAATGTCGCGGACATCATTTCGGCCGACGCGATCGGCCGCTTCCCGGACCAGAACCTCGCGGATGCCCTGGGCAGACTCGCCGGGCTCGCGATCGAACGCGACCAGGGGCAGGCGCGGTACGTCAGCTTTCGGGGATCGCCCAAGCGCTACACCACGACGGCCTTCAACGGCATCGACATTCCCGGTGTCGAGAACGGCAGGATCCCGAGATTCGACGCCTACCCCGCCGTCATCACGGGCCAGATCGTGGCCAACAAGGCCATCACGGCCGATATGCCCGGCGAGTCCATCTCCGGCTACATCAACATCAAGGCGTTCAGGCCATCGGATGTGAGGGGCTGGTCGGCTACGGCCGAGTACGGCATCGGGGAGCAGGATCTCGGGGGGGGGGACATAGACCGCCGCAACGCACGCGTATCCTATTCCAACGACAGGTTCGGCTTCCTGGTCTACGCCTCGGACAACCTGCGGGAGCAGATCACCGACAACCGCGAGATGGTGTACGCCGGCACCCGTGGCAGCCTGGTACCGGTGCTCCTCGACTTCAGAAACTACTTCGTCGATCGCGGCGACGAAGCGTACGGCGGCTCGGTGGAGTACTACCTCGACAACGGAGGCAGAGTCTACGTCGATGTGCTCAGCACGGAGTTCACTGACGCGGAAGAGCGCAACCAGTGGGTCTTCAATTTCCCGGCAGACATTCCTGCGCAAAGGGGCACCATACCGAATGCCTCGGTTACGCGCGCGTTGGAGGACGGGGACTACATCAACGAAACGGACGTAGTCACGCTCGGCGCGGATTTCAGCATCGGGGACTGGGACGTAGACGCGAACTACAGCCAGATCGACACATGGTTCGACTCCTATCTACCAGTTCCGTACCTGCTCGGCTTCAACCAGGTCAGCAACGTGTTTTACGATCTTTCCGACGCACAGGAGCCAGTCCTGACGTTCGACGAGCGTCTGCAGGACCTCGAGTATGCCCTGCCGCTGTTTGCGGAACTGTTCGGCACTCTGGACACCGATGCGAAGCAGTTCAACATCCACGTGAACCGACCCAACCGATGGGGCGAACTGAAGTTCGGCTTCAAGCACGACGACCGGGACGCCACTGGCGGCGGTGCGCCGCTCTCCGTCGTGATCAGCGGCTTTGGTATCCCCGTCGAGCCGTTCTACTCCGGTCCGTGGGACACGGAGTTCAACAATACGATCGGGGGTTACCACGCCAACAACCGGGCGATCCGCGACGCCCTGGAGGCCAACGGCCTGACGCGCGCACCGTTTCCCCCGGAGGAAGTGCTCGCACTGGAGGAAACGATCATGGCGGCGTACATCATGCAGACCATCGATCGGGACTGGGGCAACATCGTCCTGGGGGTCAGGATCGAGGACACCGACTACGAAACCGCCGGATCGCGGCTGGTCGGCACTACCTTCGAGCCCCTCCACGTATCCAGAACCTACACGAACGTCCTCCCCAGCGCCCACGTCAACTGGGATTTCCGCGACGACCAGAAGCTGCGGTTGTCGTTCTCGAGCGGCATGAGCCGCCCCACCTACATCGAAGCCCGGGCGTCCGCCTCCATCAATCCCGTGGGTCGCGCCGTGGTGGGCGGCAATCCCGACCTGGAGGAAGAGACCTCCTGGGGCGTGGATGTGGCGTACGAGTGGTACTTCGCCGAGGCCAGCATCCTGGCCGTCACGGTGTTCCATCGCTCCATAGACAACGTTATCGGAGAAGCCAACGAAAGGGTCCTCGGCAGTATCTATTCCGACATCGCTCCACCGGGTGAGACGTGGACCTTGCAGGCATTCGGCAACGGCAAGGATGGGAGGCTCCAGGGGCTCGAGCTCTCGTTCACCGGCAGGCTGGACAACTACATGGAGGGCTTCTGGTCCGGTTTCGGCCTCGAGGCGAATCTCACCCTGATCGATTCCGAGTACACGTCCGTCCAGGGGGCGAAACTCGATCTGCCCGGGCAGTCCGACAGCGCCTACAACGTTTCCCTGTTCTATGAGAACTACGGTCTGTCCGCACGGGTCAGCTATCGCTACCGCGATGCATGGCTCGACGAGACCGAAGCGGTGGCGTTCGACGACCCCACGGCCATCTGGTGGGACGAACAGAAGCGGCTGGACCTTTCCGTCCGCTACGACCTGGAAGAGCTCACGGGCTACAAGGTGCAGGTCTTCGTCGACGCCAACAACCTCTCGGATGAAACCGATGTCCGCTATACCGGAAGCGCCTGGAACCCGAACCAGGTCGAAGCCTACGGACGCCGCTACGTCGCCGGCGTGCGGTTGAGCATATAGCGAAGTCGGGTCACCCGATTCGAAGCGGACAAGCCCCATGTCCTACGACGCTGCTCCTGGCCCACATGGACGCGCACCTTACGGACAGGGGCGACGCCGCGGGCTACCTGGCATCCGGCCTCGAGGACCGCATCGTGGACCATGGCGTCGAAATCACCGCCGCGTAAGCCAGAGGAGACTCGCCCGGTGTACGCACGACCTTCCTTCCGACTACCGTCTCTCGCAGGACTCTTCGTTCTTTCGCTCGCGGGCTGCGCCCCGGCCGGGCCGGCCGATAGCGCCCAGCCCGAAGCCGGGCCGCTGACGGCGGCCGACTACACCGCCGCCGCGGCACTGCTCGAAGGCAACGTCGCCGGCCTCGTGAAGAACGCCCGCGTCCAACCGCACTGGCTGGGCGACACGGGGCGGTTCTGGTACCGGCGGGATACCGGGGCGGGGCACGAGTACGTCGTCTTCGATGCCGCGAACGGGGAGAAGACCCGGGCCTTCGATCACGACGCCGCGGCGGCCGCCATCAGCGAGGCGCTCGACCTTGAAGAAGCCCTCGATGCAGCAAGCCTTCCACTGCGGTCGCTGACGTTGGCCGATGATCTGTCGAGCCTCCGGGCCGACGTGGGAGCGGGCGGCGAATCGAAACGCGTGGCGTGTACCCTGCAACCCTTCTCCTGCACCCCGGCGCCCGCCGCCGACGGGCGGGCGGACCACCTCGTCTCCCCCGACGGCCGCACCGCCGTCCTTGCGCGGGACGACAACCTCCACGCCGTCGACCTCGAGACCGGCGACGAACGCCCACTGACCGCCGACGGGTCGCCCGGCCTCTCCTACGGCAAGTGGCCCGACACCTCGCTGATCACCATACCGCGCAGGAAGACGGACTGGCCGCTGCCGCCCTACATGACGGCCTGGTCCCCCGACAGCCGTTACCTGATCGCGCCCCGTATCGACGAACGGCGCCTGCCGGCGATGCCCTTCGTCGAGTGGGTGCCGACGGACGGGTCGCGCCGGCCCGCCGTGCACAACCTGCGCATGCCGATCGCCGGGGATGCCGACACCCTCGGGATCGACTTCTTCGCCATCGATATCGAGACCGGGGCCAGCGTGCCCATCGCGTTGCCGGAGGGTCACCGGGTGAACAGCCTCCTCGACGCCGGCGTGCTCGGCTGGAGCACGGCCCGCGGCCAGGCGTTCATGGTGGTCGCCACCGCCGATGCCCAGTCCGCCGCGCTCTTGCGCGTGGATCTCGCGACGGGCGAGGCCGTGCCCGTGATCGAGGAGACGTCCGAAGTTCGCCTCGAGACGAACACGCTCATGTACAACCGGCCCAACATCCGTCTGCTCGGCGACGGCGACGAGGTCGTTTGGTACTCCGACCGGGGCGGCTGGGGGCACCTGTACCTTCACGATGCGCAGTCCGGGGACCTCAAGGGCGCGATCACGTCCGGGGAATGGGCGGTGTTCGACATACACGCGCTCGACGAGGAGGCCCGGGAGATCTACTTCACCGCCGGCGGCCGCGAAGCCGGGCGCGACCCCTACTTCCGGCACCTGTACCGCGCGTCCCTCGAAGGCGGCGACGCCTTCCTGCTGACGCCCGACGACGCCGACCACATGATCCCGGCGGAGCCGATTCCGCTGTTCACCGTGCTGTACGGGACCGCGCCCGGGGAACCCCTAGTGCGGCCGGACCTCGGCCTCTTCATCGATACCTGGTCCACCGTGGACCGGCCGCCGGTCACCGTCCTGCGTTCCACCCGGGACGGCAGCATCGTCGCCGAGCTGGAGCAGGCCGATGCGGGTGCGCTCTTCGCCGCCGGCTGGCAGGCGCCGGTGCGTCAGCTCGTCAAGGCCGCCGACGGCGAAACGGACATCGCCACCGTCTACTACGCCCCGGCACGCGCCCTGCCCGGCGGCCGGCACCCGGTCATCGATTCCGCGTACGGCGGTCCGCAGGTCTACGTCGCGCCGCGCAACTTCATGGAGGCGCACCTGGGAAGGAACCCCGTGGGCGAGAGCGCCCTGGCGCGCCTCGGTTTCGCCGTTGCCGTCACGGACGCGCGCGGCACGCCGGGCCGCGGCTACGCGTTCCGGAACGCCGGCTACACCGAGTTCACCCAGGTCGGCATCGACGACCACATCGCCGCCATCCGGCACCTGACCGGCCAACAACCGGAGATCGACCTCGAACGGGCCGGCATCTACGGCTGGTCCTGGGGCGGCACGTTCGCGGCGCAGGCCATCCTGAGCCGTCCGGCGTTCTACGACGTTTCGGTCTCCGGGGCGGGCGTCTACGACTACGCGGCCATCTACCCCGGCTTCGAGGCGATGACCGGCGCGCCGGTCTACGAGGACGGCTCCGCCGAGCGCACCGCGCCCGACGCATACCCGGCCAACTGGGCACCTTTGGACATCACCGCCCTCGCGGGGAACCTGAACGGCCACCTCCTGCTCATCTATGGCGACATGGACGAGAACGTACCGCCGGTGCAGGTCTTCCGGCTGATCGACGCACTGGTCGCGGCCAACAAGCCCTACGACCTGCTCGCGCTACCCAACCGCGCCCACGGCGCCGCCGGCGAGGGCTACGTCATCCAGCGCACCTGGGACTACTTCGTCCGGCACCTGCACGGCATGGAACCGCCGCGCGACGTCACCGTGACCAACGCGCCGGGACCGCTCCTGTGAGGGTGACGACGCCCCGCTGCGTCCATCCGAGGGTCCCAGTCGCGAGCGGAACAGCATGATCGCATTCACGAACGCACAGGTCTTCGACGGGGTGAGCGATGCGCTGAGGCGCGTCAACGTCACCGTCACGGGGCAACGCATCTCGAGCGTCTCCCCGGCGCCCCCGGACCCGAGCGCCGAGGTGATCGACTGCGGCGGCCGCGTGCTGATGCCGGGGATGATCGATGCCCACGTGCACGTCTACGCCTACGACCTGAACGTCACCCGGGCACAACACCTGCCGATGACGATGATCGCCCACCATGCCGCGAACATGCTGCGCGACTGCCTCGACCGGGGTTTCACCACCGTGCGGGACACCGCCGGCGCCGATTTCGGGCTGTGGCTGGCCATCCAGCAGGGGCTCATCCAGGCGCCGCGGCTCTTTTTCTGTGGCCGCGCGCTCAGCCAGACCGGGGGACACCTCGACATGCGCCACCAGCACCATCATCACCACCACGACGACGACGTGGTGATGTGC
>JAJDTI010000087.1 GCA_022827245.1 Pseudomonadales bacterium
GGCGCCGACGCAGCGCGCCGAGTGGGACGCAGAGCAGGCCGAGGTGGCGGCGCGGTTCGGGGACGGCCCGGTGGCCAACGTCTTCGGGACGATGCTCCGTCATCCGGGCCTGTTCCGGCGCTGGCTGCCCTTCGCCAACCATATCCTGGGCAAGTCGACGATCTCGGTGCGCGACCGGGAGGTGCTGATCCTGCGCACGGCGTGGGTCGTCCGTTCGGAGTACGAGTGGGGCCAGCACGTCGTCATCGCGCGGAACGCGGGGATGAGCGAGGACGAGATCGCGATGGCGCGTAACGGCCCCGCGGCGCCCGGCCTCACGGAGCGGGACCGGCTGCTGCTCGCGGCGGCGGACGAACTGCTCGACGACACCTTCGTGTCGGAGGCGACCTGGGCGGGACTGTCGGGGCTCTACGACACGCGGCAGATGATGGACATCGTCTTCACGGTGGGGCAGTACAACATGCTTGCGATGGGGCTCAACTCGTTCGGCGTCCAGCGCGACGAGGGTGTGCCGGGATTCGATGGCTGACCGCCGTGGGCTCGTCGAGTCGCCCCTGAGGGCGTTCTCGGGACGCCGTTAGACGATTGGGAACGTAAAGCGGTCGGTTTAATTGCTATTTGTTACATAAGGGAGCGGTCCCCCCACTTGTCACCGAACGTAACAAACGGGTTGAATAGGGGTTCGGTCGGCAGGGGGCTCCGGCCCAGGCGCCACGGGCGTCGCGTCAGGTCGCATCGGGGGAAGCGAACGTCGGGATGCGCTACATCAACGGGTTGATCGGAGTGGCGTTGCTGTTCGTCGCGGGCAGTCATGTCGGCACGACGGACTGGATCATCTGGTTGCCCATCTACGGCGCCGGCGCCGTCATCGCCCTGTCGTCCCTCAAGGCGCGAATGCCCGACTGGATGGTCTGGGCCTGCGCCGTGGCTGCCGCCGGCATGATGTTCGCCTACTTCTCCCTCTTCTTTCAGATCGCGCCGCATCTCCGGGGCGACTGGATCATGCAGGGTCATGCCTGTTCGAATCTCCTGATCGCGGCCTTCTGCATGATCCCCGTACTGTCGGAGTACAGTCGGCGCATGAAGGTCGGACAGGAGTCCCGCGACTCCCGCGCCGGCCGCGAAGAGTCGGTATCCGAGTTCTCCTTCCGCCGCCTGCTCTCCCGCTTCTTCCCCGCCCGCTCTCCCGACCAGATCCGCAAGCCCACCGCCTGACGTTGACGTCACGTTGCCGCCGACGCGCGCGGAGGATTCGCGCATGACACCGCGCCGTTCCGTCCTGTACATGCCCGGCGCGAACGAACGCGCCATGGAGAAGGCGCGCGGCATCGACTGCGACGGCGTGATCTTCGACCTCGAGGACGCGGTCGCGCCCGAGGTGAAGCCTCGCGCACGGGAGCGGATAGCGGCGGCGATTTCGGCGGGCGGCTACGGATACCGCGAACTCGTGGTCCGCGCGAACGGCCTCGACACGCCCTGGGGCGCCGAGGACATCGCCCGGATGGCGGCCCTGCCGATCGCGGCGATGCTGTTCCCCAAGGTCGAGACGGTGGCGCAGGTCGCCGAGATCGTGGCGCGCGTCGATGCGGCGGGTGGGGCGGAGCTCGCGGTCTGGATCATGATCGAGACCCCCCGGGGCGTGCAGAACGTGGAGGCCCTCGCGGCATCGAGCGATCGCGTGACCGTGCTCGCCATGGGCACGAGCGACCTGGTCAAGGAGCTGCGCGGGCGGCACCGGGCGGACCGCGCCGGCGTGACCTACGCGCTGCAGCGCTGCGTGATCGCCGCGCGCGCCGCCGGCAAGGAGATTCTCGACGGCGTGCACCTCGACTTCCGCGATGCCGACAGCTTCCGGGCGGCGTGCGAGCAGGGGCGTGATCTCGGCTTCGACGGCAAGACGCTGATCCACCCGACGCAGGTGCCTGTCGCGAACGCGGTGTTCGGTCCCTCCGCCGAGGAGATCGACTTCGCGCGCCGTGCCCGCGAGGCCTGGGAGGCGGCCCGGGCCGCAGGCAAGGGCGTTGTGGAAGTGGACGGCCGCCTGGTCGAGAACATGCACGTGGCGGAGGCGGAACGCACGCTGGCGTTCGCCGACGCCCTCGCCGGGCGTCGCTGAAGGTTAGCCGGCCTCCCGCCGGACGGCGGGCATCACGTCCTCGAGATAGAAGTCGAGGGCGTCCGGGTCCCACGGGGCGCGCAGGGCGACGTTGATTTCCTGCGCCCCTGCCTCGACGTAGCGCATCACGCCGTCCACCGCCTGGCCGGGCGTACACAGCAGCGTTCCCCCCAGGATGCGCTCGGCGGCGGCGCCCCACTCCGCTTCCAGGCGCCCGCGTTCGGTGCGTAGCGCGGCGTCGTCCATCGCCATGCCGAACGCCAGGTTCGCCCCGCGACGAATCTCGGTGGGATCGCGGTCGTCCTCCTCGCACCAGTGGTCCAGCACGCCGTTCAGGCGCCGCCACTCGTCCGCGGAGACGTACGCCGCGTTCCAGCCGTCCGCCCGCCGGGCGGCGATTTCCAGCGTACGGCGCTCGCCCAGGCCCCCGATCCAGATGGGCAGGCGGTCCTGCACGGGTCGTGGCAGACAGGAAGCGTCGTCCACCTGGAAATGTCGGCCCGAGTAGGTCGTCCGTTCCTCGGTGAGCAGCCGCCGTATGACGTCGGCCGCCTCGTCGAGCATGTCCAGCCGCGTGCCGATGTCCGGAAATGCGTAGCCGTAGGCGGACGCCTCCCAGATGTGCCAGCCGGCGCCGATGCCGAGTTCGAAACGACCGCCGGAGATGTGGTCGAGGGTGGTCGCCGCCTTGGCGAGCAGGGCGGGGTTGCGATAGCCGACGTAGAACACGAGGCAGCCGATGCGGGCGCGTTCGGTCTCGGCGGCGAGCGCCCCCAGCGTGGCGAGCGCCTCGAAGTGGGGCTGCGTGCCGCCCCGGGGGGGCGCCTCGTAGAAGTGGTCCCACGCGGAGATCCAGTCGACGCCGGCGGCATCGAGCTTGCGCCACAGGGCGCGCATCTCGGACATGGGCATGTTCTGTTGGCCGACGTGGACGCCGAGCGAGATGGCCATGGAGTCTCCTTAGGACAGCGCCGTTCTGAACGGGTACAGGGTGGCGCGCATGAGGCCGCGGCGGACGGCGGGATCCTCGTTCATGACCCGTGTGGCGGTCGCGTCCCCGTCGGTTTCGAGCACGACGATGCCGAACGTGCGCTCGTCCTCGGTCGTGGTGCGGCCGGCGAAGCGCACGACGCCTTCGCCGTGCAGCTTCTGGAGGTACGCGAAATGGTCGGCCACCGCGGCCTGCTCGTCGCGCGTGCCGCCGTCGTCGAACATGCCCGGCCGCGCGAGCCGGAGCCGGTAGAGGAACTCCGCCATGGAGGGTCTCGAGGAAAGCGGGCGGGGAGCATAGCAGCGCCCCGGAGCCGGAGCCAACGCGCATCCACGCGCACCCACACGCACGTTCGGGGCATACTCGCCGTGGCGTTCTTCGGAGGGAAGCATGGCGGCAGAACCGGTCGATGTCCTGATCGTGGGCGCCGGGGCGTCCGGCGCGGCGGTCGCGTGGAGCCTCGCGGAGACGCGCATGCGGATCGTGTGTCTCGAACAGGGCGGCTGGATGAACCCTGCGGAGTACCCGAGTTCGGGGCGGGACTGGGAGGCGCGGGGCTTCGGCGACTTCAGCATCAGCCCGAACCGCCGGCGTCGTGTCACGGACTATCCGGTCAACGACGACGAGTCTCCCATCTCCGTCGCCAACTTCAACGCCGTCGGCGGCAGCACGATCCTGTATGCCGGGCACTTCCCCCGCTTCCATCCCTCGGACTTCCGGGTCCGCAGCCTCGACGGCGTCGCCGACGACTGGCCGATCGACTTCGACACGCTCGCGCCGTACTACGCGGAGAACGACCGCATGATGGGCGTTTCCGGCCTTGCGGGCGATCCCGCCAATCCGCCGCACGATCCGCCCATGCCGCCGCTGCCCCTCGGCAAGTCGGGCCAGGCGCTCGGCAAGGGGTTCAACCGGCTCGGCTGGCACTGGTGGCCGTCCGATACCGCGATCGCGACGGAGCCCTACGACGGCCGGGACCAGTGCCTGAACCTCGGCGCCTGCTCGACGGGTTGCGCCCAGGGCGCGAAAGCGAGCACGGACATCACCTACTGGCCCCACGCCCTGCGTGCCGGGGTCGAGGTGCGCCCGCACTGCCGGGTCCGCGAGATCACCGTGGACGATCGCGACCGGGCCACCGGCGTCATCTACCACGACGCCGACGGCGTCGAGCACGAGCAGCGCGCGCACGTCGTGATCCTCGCCTGCAACGGGGTCGGGACGCCGAGACTGCTGCTGAACTCGTCGTCCGGCCGCTTCCCGGACGGCCTGGCGAACCGCAGCGGGCTGGTCGGCAGGAACCTGATGTTCCACCCCTACGCGGCCATCTACGGTGTGTTCGGGGAACCGATGGACGGCTACCGGGGACCCGGCCTGTGCATCTGGAGCCAGGAGTTCTACGAGACCGACGCGGAGCGGGGTTTCGTGCGCGGCTATACCTTCGAGTGCGGCCGCGGCCGTGGGCCGGTGGCGACCGCCATGAACGGCATGATGTCCGGGCGTATCCCGTTCGGCCCCGACCACCATCGGGCCTATCGCGCCATGTTCAACCGCATGGCCGGGATGGTCGGCATCTGCGAAGACCTCCCGGAAGAACACAACACGGTGACCCTCGACCCCGAACTCACCGACCCGGACGGCATCCCCGCGCCGAAGGTCACGTACCGCCTGTCCGAGAACAGCCGGCGCATGCTCGACCACGCCGTGGCCCGCGGCACCGAGGTGCTCCGCGCGGCGGGCGCGGTCGACATCCTGACCACGGCGCCGATCCCGCAGGGCGGCTGGCACCTGATGGGCACGGCGCGCATGGGCACGGACCCGGAGACTTCCGTCGTCAACGAATGGGGACGGTCGCACGATGTCAGGAACCTCTTCATCGTCGACGGCAGCCTGTTCGTCACCTGCGCCGGCGTGAACCCGACGCGCACCATCCAGGCGCTCGCGCTCTACGTCGCCGACTCGATGAAGCAGCGCCTGGCCAACCTGTTCGACTGAGCGACACCATGAGCGACGACTTCATCTCGAGCGACCGCGGGCTCTTGGGGGCGGAGCGGGCGCTGCTGCGCTCGTTTGCGGGCGCGGTGATTCCGCCGAGTCCGGAACACGGTATCCCGGGGGCGGACGACGAGGCGATCACCGCGGACATCGTGGCCAGCGCGGAAGGCGGTGCGGCAGAGGTGGCCGAAGCGCTTGCCGCACTGGACGCGCTGTCGAGGAGCAGCCGCGGCGACGGCTTCGATGCGCTGGACGAAGACGCCCGGGTGGCCGTTGCGACGTCGTTCGTGGACTCCCACCGCATGTTGGCGGCCCGCCTCGTCGGGATCGTGGCGCAGTGCTACTACCGCGACGAGCGCGTCATGGCATCCCTCGGCATGGAACCGCGGCCGCCCTACCCGGACGGCTTCGAGTTGGAGCAAGGCGACTGGTCGCTGCTCGACCCGGTCCGCGCGAGGGAACGTCTGTACCGGTGAAGGGATTCCGGGGCGGCGCTTCACGACTATAATTCCGGTCCGACCGGCGAGGGGCCATGGGCATGCATCACCGGCACCTCAACCATGAGCGGTTCACTGCCGCCGCAATAGACGACATCGTCTCGCGGGGACGCTGGGAGGACTGGTGCGCCCTGCGTGCCGCAGCCCTCGACGACGCGGCGGTCATGGAGCGTGTCCGTCGCGTGTGCCGCGCTCGGGGCGCCGATCCGCACTGCCAGCGGCACCGGTTCTGGTGGCACTATGCCGCCGCCCACTGAGGACGTCGCCTGCGTAGTCAGCCTGCCGCCACTGGCTCCACGGGTTCCGGCCGCGCGAAACGCGCCCGCACCTGCCGGATGCCGCTCTTCAACTGCTCGGGCACGGCCAGCATCGCCGGCGTCGCCACCAGCGTCAGCAGCGTCGCGAAACTGAGTCCCGACACGATCGCCTGGGAGGTCTGGATCCAGAATCCGGACACCTGGCTCCCGTAGACGATGTCGCGGTTGATGAAGTCGATCGAGAAGTTCGTCGCGAGCGGCAGGAGGCCGAACACGGTGGTCACCGTGGTGAGCAGGACCGGCCGCAGGCGCTGCGCCCCCGTGCGCGCGATCAGCTCGAGGTAGTGGATGTCCGGGTGTTCGCGGCGCAGGTGGTTGTAGGTGTCGATCAGCACGATGTTGTTGTTCACGACGATGCCGGCGAGCGCCACGACGCCGATGCCGGTCATGATGGCGCTGAAGGGCATCTGCGTGACGAGCAGGCCGAGCAGGACGCCGGCGGTGGACATCACGACGGCGACGAGGATGAGCGTGCTCTGGTAGAAGCTGTTGAACTGCGTGACCAGCAGCATGAACATCAGGATGAGGGACAGGACGAAGGCGACCCCGACGAACGCGATCGACTGCGCCTGTTCCTCGTTCGCCCCGCGGAACTGGACCTCCACCCGCGGGTCGAAGTCCTGCGCCCCGATCCAGGCCTCGATCTCCTGCACCTTGTCGTCGGCGAGCACCCCCGGGGCGACTTCGGCGCGGATGAACTCGACGATGTCGCCGTCGATGCGCTGGATGGTGTCCACGTTCGGCACGGGCGTGCGCGTGACGAAGTTGGAGATGGGCACCTGGCCAGTCGGCGTCGCGATCTTCAGTTCGTCGAGGGCCGCCACGCCCCGGGCGTCGTTCGGGTAGCGGATGCGGATGTCGACCGGTTCGTCCGCGTTGTCCGGACGGTACTCGGCGATCTTCACCCCGGCGGTCACGAGCTGTACCGCGAGGCCGACCAGGGACACGTCGGCGCCGTAAAGCGCCGCCTGGGCCCGGTCGACGTCGATCTTCCACTCGACCCCCGGCAGGGAGCGGGTGTCCTCGATGTCCCGGAGCCCGGCGACGCGGGTGTCCATGAAGTCCCGCACGCGGCCGATCACCGGCTGGATGTCCTCCCTGTCGACGGCCGAGAACTGGATCTGCAGCGACTTGCCGATGGGCGGCCCCATCTCCTCCTTCTGGACCTCGACATAGATGCCGGCAAGGTCGGAGGTGCGCTCGCGGATAAGCTCGAGGATCTCGACGCCGGTCATGGCACGGTCGTCCTGGTCGTGGAGCTCCGCCATGACCGTCCCGATGATGTCCTTCGCGGACGAGCCGCCCATGAACCCGGCGTCCCCACCCGGGAGACGGGTCCAGGTGTTCACGTCCTTGATGCCCGGAATGGCGAGGATCCGGTCCTCCACCTCACGCACGAGGACGTCGATCTCGTCGGTCGCGAGGTTGCCCCGCGCGCGGACGCTGATCCGCCCGTACGCGGGGTCCGTGCCGGTGAAGAAGGTCATGCCGCGACCGTAGTTGCCGTACGCCCAGAACGTCGTGGCAAGGACCGTGAAGACGATCAGGATCGTGACCAGCGAGTGATGGCTCGCGAACATCAGCAGGCGCGCGTACCAGCCGGTGAAGCCGCCGAGGGTCGTCGGGTCGCCGCTCTCGAGCTCCGCGAGGGTGCGGCGCTGCCGCGCATCCCGCGCGCTCAGCTTGCCGAAGCGCGACCCGATCGTGGGACAGAACACCAGTGCGTAGAGCAGGGAGCCGGACAGGACGGTGAACACGGTCACGGGCAGGTAGCTCATGAACTTGCCGGACACGCCCGGCCAGAACATGAGCGGCAGGAACGCGGCCAAGGTGGTCGCGATGGAGGCCGTCACTGGCCAGAACATCCGTTTCGCGGCGAGGGTGAAGGCGGCCCGGTTGTCGAACCCCTCGACCATCTTCCGGTCGGCGTACTCGGTCACGACGATGGCGCCGTCGATCAGCATGCCGAGGCCGAGCAGCATGCCGAACATCACCATGAAGTTGAACGTGTAGCCGAACAGGTAGATGAAGATCAGCGCGAACAGGAACGAGATGGGGATGCCGACTCCGACGATGAGCCCGCTGCGCAGGCCCATGGCGGCCACCACCAGCGTCATGACGAGCGCCAGCGCCGTGACGATGTTGCCCTCGAGTTCGGTGACCTGCTGCAGGGCCCGCGGCGAGGCGTCCTGCGTGTAGAAGAGCGTCACGCGGTTCGGCAGGTTCGGTTCGTGCCTGGCGACCGTGGCCTTCACCCGGGCGATGGTGTCGATGATGTTGGAGTTCGCCCGCTTGATGATGTCCATCGAGATCGTGCGCTGCCCGTTCACGCGGGCGTGGCTCTCGCGGTCCTTGAACGTGCGGCGTACGGTCGCGACATCGGCCACCGTGACGACCGTGTTCCCGTCGCTCAGCACTGGCAGGTCGAGGAGATCCTGTCCCTGTTCGATGACGCTCGGCACCTTGACGGACATGCGGCCCCGGCCCGTGTCGAGGCTCCCGGCCGGGATCAGCCGGTTGTTGCGCATCACGGTGCTGATGAGCTGTTCGTTCGTCAGGCCGTAGGCCTCGAGCTTCGCCGGTTCGACGACGATCTCCAGCACTTCCTCCCGGTGTCCGTAGAGGCGGGCTTCGAGGATGTCGGGAATCGTCTCGATCTCGTCCTGCAGCACCTTGGCGTGGTCGAACAGCATGCGCTCGGGCACGTCGTCGCCCACCAGGTTGATCTGGATGATCGGGAAGTCGTCGGTGCTCTGCTCGGAGATCATGGGCTCTTCCGCCGTGGTCGGAAGCTCCGGCTTCGCGCGGTCGACGGCCTCGCGCACGTCGGCCAGCGCGATGTCGAGGTCGTAGTCGGCGTCGAACTCCACCGTCACAGTGGCCACGCCTTCGGAGGCGAACGCGTTGACTTCCTCGACCCCCTCCACGGTGCGCAGCTCGATCTCCATCGGCTTGACGAGCAACCGCGCGCCGTCCTCCGGGGAGATCCCCTCATGGACGATCGTGATGGCGAAGAAGGGGACCTCGACGCGCGGCTCGGCCTCGATGGGGATGGCGCAGCGCGCCACGGAGCCGGCGAGCACGACGGCGAACAGGAGCAGCATCGTGGTGCGGGTGCGGCTGACGGCCGCGTCGACGAGAACGTTGTTCACGAGGCGTGGACGGGCCGTGTGCCCGCCGGCGCGTCGCCGCCGAGACCCGGCGCCGTCGCCGGCGCGACGGCGGCCGGTGACTCGCCGCCGGGCTCCACCTGGCTCCCGCTGCCCGGAGACGTGGCGGCGTCCTCCTGCCGTCCCGGCATGCCGGGCAGTGGCTCGGGGTCGGCTGCCGTAGCCCCGTCCGGCCGGACGGTAGTGGCGAACGCACGGAGGTCGTCGCCCGCGCCCGGCGGCGCCCGGGTGGGCTCGAAGTCGACATCGACCCGCTCGCCCGGAACGACGAACTCGTGGCCCACGGTGATGAGCGTGGCGACGTCCGGGAGGCCCGTGATCCAGACGCCCTCGGCGTCGTCGCGGAGGATGGTCACCCGGTTGAACTCGACGCGGTTGTCGGCGTCCAGCGTCCGCACGCCCACCGCGCCCGCGTCGTCGAGGCCGAACAGCGCCGGGCTCACGTGGTGTGCCGGGGCGGTCTCCGCGGCGATCATGAGGTCGGTGGTGATGCCGCTGCGCAGGGCGTAGTCCGGGTTGGGGACTTCGACCTCGACCCGGTACGTCCGCGTGGCCGGATCGGCCTGCTGTCCTATGAAGCCGATGGAGCCGGTGAGCCGCTCGCCGGTCGCGAGTTCTCCGAACGCCTGCTCTCCCACGCGGATGCGCGCGATGTCCTTCTCCATGAGCTGCCCGACGAGCAGCATCGGGTCGAGATCGACGAGCGTTACGCAGCCGGCGCCGGGCTGCACGTAATCCCCGACCTCCACGTGCGTGACCTCGACGACACCGTCGAAGGGGGCGCGCACGCGGGTGCGGGCGATGTCCAGTTCGGTCGACTTCAGCCGCGCGCTGGACGCGGCGAGACGGGCGCGGGCGGTGGCGATCGCGGTCTCGGACTGGAGGCCCTCGGCCTGCAGCCGCTGGCTGCCGCGATACTCGATGTACGCCTGCCGTACGGCCGCCTGCGCTTCCGCCAGGCGCGCCCCGCGGTCGTCCATCGAGAGGCGGCACAGCACGTCACCGGTGGTCACGGGGTCGCCGAGTTCTACCGGACGGTCCACGACGCGCCCCACGGTCTCCGCCCGGACGTCGACGGTGCGCTTGTTCTCGGTACGCCCGCGGACCCGGGCGTATGCGGTCTGCTGCACCGCGGTGGTAACGCGGGCGCGCACGCGGGACGGCGCGCGGTCTTCGACCGCCGCGGCCGCGCGCTCGTTGCGTTCGTCGATGGTGAGCTGGGTGGACTCGTCCGGCCCGGCGCCGAACTGTCCCGAGGCGAGCCAGATCACGGTCGCGACCGCGATGGCGATGGCGGTAATGTACGTCTTGCGCATCAGGCGGTCAGGGGCCGGCGGCCGGCAGCGTAGCGGCGGCTTGTACCGAAAGGCATGTCGTTACGAAACGTAACACGGATCGCGCGCGACGGCCACCGTCCGGGAGGGCGGCGCGGCGCGATCGTCTACCACTCTCCGGTGTTCCCCATGCTCTTCCAGGGCTCGGCCGGGTCGCGCGGTCCGCCGGTCTGCAGGAGCTCGACGGAGACGCCGTCGGGCGACCGCACGAAAGCCATGTAGCCGTCCCGCGGCGGCCGGTTGATGGTGACTCCGGAGTCCATCAGGTTCTGGCAGAGGCCGTAGATGTCGTCCACCTCGTAGGCCAGGTGTCCGAAATTGCGTCCGCCCGCGAGCTCCTCCGGGTCCCAGTTGTGGGTGAGTTCCACCTGGGCGTCCTCGTCGCCGGGCGCGGCCATGAACACGAGCGTGAACCGGCCGGGTTCGTTGTCGATGCGCCGGATCTCCTTGAGGCCGATCGCCTCGTAGAAGCCGATGGATGCGTCGAGGTCCGTGACGCGGACCATGGTGTGGAGGTATTTCATGGTGGTGCGGGCCGTTTTCCCCTTGAAAAACCGCACCCTAACCGAGGTGGGCCGATGGGGACAAGACGCGTCGCCGGCGCGCCTGCGGCGGGAAGGCAACTTGGTAGACTGCCCCGCATACACCGGGAGGAAGTCATGGCCGAAAGCGCACTGATCACCACCATCGACGAGTTCCAGGCCGAGTACCGCAGCACCATCGGGCAGACGCTCGCGAATCGGCCCACCCGCCAGGCCAACCTCGACAACATCCGCCGCTTCGGGGACGGTGTCGGGGACTACAACCCCCTGTGGCGTGACGCGGCGCACGCGGCGGCGAGCCGCTTCCGCATGATCACGGCCCCGCCGACCTTTCTCTACAGCGTGTCCCTCGGCGTGGTCGCGGGGGAGACCGGCAACATCGACCGGGCGCGGGTCTCCACCCAGTTCCTGCCGGTCAACTACGCCGGTGTCGAGATCGACTTCCTCCGGCCGGTGTGGCGCGACGACTGGATCACGTGCACCGAGCGGGTAGGAGAGACGGTCCGCAAGGAGAGCGGCCGCATCGGGCCGATCAACCTCAACACGGGGCTCGTGACCTACAGCAACCAGCGCCAGGAGGTGGTCGCCGACGTGCGCACGACCATGGCGCGGTTCCAGAACACCGGGGGTGCGCTCGACTACGAGCGCGCGCCCAAGGAAGGCGAGGCCCGTCCGGAGCCCCCGGATCCGCTGGTCTGGGAGCGGGAAAGGCGGGGCGCCGAAACGCGCTACTGGGAGGACGTGGCCGAGGGGGACACGCTGCCCGCGCTGCCGAAGGGGACGTACTCCGTCAACGAGCTCTTCCTCTTCACCCACGGCGTGCTGGGCACGTACCGGAGCACGCGCGCGGCGCTCGAGGCGTCGGGGTCCGTGGAACTCGGGGGCGGCGGCCGCTTCGACTCCGGACACGCGAAGGAACGCCGCAACATGCCGGGCCAGTTCGACTACGGCCCGCAGCGGGTCTGCTGGCTCGCGCAGGTCGTCACGGACTGGATGGGCGACGACGGCGCGCTGAAGCGGCTCACCGCGTCGATCCGCCACCCCAACATCGTCGGGGACACGAACACCGTGCAGGGCGAAGTCACGGGCAAGCGCGTGGTCGACGGCGAGCATCTCGTCGATGTGCGCATGCAGAACGTCAACCAGTCGGGGCTCGCGACGGCGTTCGGCACGGCGGTGGTGGCGCTGCCCTCGCGGGAAGACTGACGGGAGGTGAGGGCGGGCGCGACTCCGCCCGGCTCAGCGCCGCTCGACGACGAGATCCTCGGTGTGGACCGGAAATCGGCCGGCGCCGGCGCGGTCGGTGAAGTAGTGCTTCAGCGTCTTGCCGACCACCGGGAACGCCAGCTCGTCCCACGGCACCGCGTCCTCGTCGAACAGGCGCACCTCGAGGCTCTCGTCGCCGACAGCGAATTCGCCGTCCACGAGGCTGCCCCGGAAGAACATGTGTACCTGTGAGATGTGCGGCACGCTGAACAGCGTGTAGAGGCCGAGCAACTCGACCCGCGCCCGGGCCTCCTCCCAGGTCTCGCGCAGTGCGCCCGCCTCGACCGTCTCACCGACCTCGAGGAACCCGGCGGGCAGCGTCCACAGACCCCGGCGCGGTTCGATCGCGCGCCGGCACAGGAGCGCCTGGCCTTCCCAGAGGGGCAGGCACCCCGTCACGATCCGCGGGTTCTGGTAGTGGATGGCGCCGCAGTGACCGCAGACGAAGCGTTCGCGGTTGTCGCCGGGGGGAATCTTCCGCTCGACCTTCCGGCCGCAGCGGCTGCAGTAGTTCACCGGGGGGATTATAGCGTCGCGGGCCCGCCGGCCCGGGCCGCGCCCTATGGAATTGGCCCCGAACATTGGCACAATGGTTCGGAGAGGGCTCGGGGCAACGGGGAAGGCGGGAAGGGATGATCTACAGCTTGGGCGCGCAGCGGGTGGTTGCGGAAGGCGACTACTTCGTCGCCGCGACCGCCTCCGTCATCGGCTCCGTCACGCTCCGGAACAACGCGAGCGTCTGGTACGGAGCGGTGGTCCGCGGCGACTACGACGCGATCGTCATCGGGCGGAACTCGAACATCCAGGACTGCGCGATCGTGCACATGGACGACGGGTTTCCGGTCACCGTGGGGGACGACGTCACGGTAGGACACCAGGCGACGCTGCACGGGTGCACCATCGGCGACAACAGCCTGATCGGCATCAACTCGGTGGTGCTCAACGGCGTGCGCATCGGGAACAACTGCCTCATCGGCTCCAACGCCCTCGTCGCCGAGGGCAAGGAGATCCCGGACCGGAGTCTGGTGCTCGGGTCTCCCGGCCGGATCGTGCGCGAGGTGACGGACGAGGAGATCGCGGAGATCAAGGGCTTCTCGGACCTCTACGTGAACAACTTCAAGCGGATGCAGAAGGAACTGGCGCAACAGCGGGAGGCGGACCGGCCATGACGACGATCGGCACGCCGCTGTCGGCGGCGGCGACCCGGGTGATGCTGCTCGGCTCGGGAGAACTCGGCAAGGAGGTGGCCATCGAGTTGCAGCGGCTGGGCGTCGAGGTGATCGCCGTCGACCGCTACGCGAACGCCCCCGCGATGCAGGTGGCCCATCGCAGCCACGCCGTCGACATGCTGGACGGCGACGCGCTGCGGAAGCTGATCGAGGCGGAGCGGCCGGACCTCGTCGTGCCGGAGATCGAGGCCATCGCGACGCCGACCCTGGTCGAACTCGAGGCCGAGGGCGTCCACGTGATTCCCACGGCCCGGGCCGCGCGCCTGACGATGAACCGCGAGGGCATTCGCCGGCTGGCGGCGGAAGAACTCGGTATCCGCACGTCGCCGTACCGCTTCGCGGCCACGGAGGACGAGTACAACGCGGCCATCGCCGAGATCGGTACGCCCTGTGTCGTGAAGCCGGTCATGAGTTCCTCCGGCAAGGGCCAGTCCACGGTACGCACCCCCGCGGACGCCCCCCGCTCGTGGCAGTACGCCCGCGAGGGGGCCCGGGGCGCGGCGGACCAGGTCATCGTCGAGGGATTCGTCGACTTCGATTACGAGATCACGCTGCTCACGGTGCGCCACGGCGAGGGCGAAGTGAGCTTCTGCGAGCCGGTGGGCCACCGGCAGGAGGGGGGCGACTACCAGGAGTCGTGGCAGCCGCAGCCGATGAGCGCCGCGGCGCGCCGCGAATGCGAACGCGTCGCGGCGGCGGTCACCGGCGCACTCGGCGGCCGGGGCCTCTTCGGCGTCGAGTTCTTCATCAAGGACGATGTCGTCTGGTTCTCCGAGGTCAGCCCGCGCCCGCACGACACGGGCATGGTGACGCTGATCGGCCAGGACCTCTCGGAGTTCGCCCTGCACGCCCGCGCGATCCTCGGCCTGCCCATCCCCGTGATCCGCCAGTACGGGCCGGCTGCCTCGGCGGTGATCCTCGCCCACGGGGACTCGGACCGCGTGACGTACTCCAACCTGGAGGGAGCGCTGGCCGCGCCGGACACCCAGTTGCGGCTGTTCGGCAAGCCCGAGGTGCGAGGCGAGCGACGCATGGGCGTGGCGCTGGCGCTGGCGGACTCGGTCGAGGAAGCGCGCGAGAAGGCGCAGGCGGCCGCGGCCGCGGTGCGGGTGTCAGCATGAGGAGATCGTTGCATCCGCGGCGCAACGATCAGTCGCTGCATTCTGGAATCTTCTCGTACTTCAGTGACTTGATCGTTTCACACTTCGTTTCATGACGCTCTCCGAACAGGTCGTTCTCGATAACGTCCGGAGGCATCCCGATGTTGGGAGGGTTGACGCGCAGCGCTGGACAAACGCGGCAACGCGCGTATAGTGGCCGCCGACATGGCCAGCCTGCCCCCCACCATCTCGATTCGCGCCCTGCGCCTGATCCTGCCGGCGTAGCCGGCATATATCTGACCCACAAGGGCGCTTCCGCCCACTCGACCCGCCTCCAAGACCGCCGCCACAGAGTGTCGAGAGGTTCGTCATGACTTCGCAGCCAATGGAATCCACAGCCCACCCGGCGTTTGCCGTCGGGCCCGCGGGTGCGCGCGCCGGCGCCATGCCGCACGGCAAGTACCGTCCCTTCCAGCCCATCGACCTGCCCGACCGGACCTGGCCGAGCGCGGTCCTCGAAGCGCCGCCCCGCTGGTGCAGCGTGGACCTGCGGGACGGCAACCAGGCGCTCATCGACCCGATGAACGTCGCGGAGAAGCTCCGCATGTGGGATCTCCTGCTCGACATCGGCATGAAGGAGATCGAGGTCGGCTTCCCGTCCGCGTCGCAGCCGGACTTCGACTTCATCCGGCGCATCGTGGGCGAGGGCCGGATTCCGCCGCACGTCTCCATCCAGGTGCTCTGCCAGGCGCGCGAGGAGTTGATCCGGCGCACGGTCGATGCCCTCGAAGGCGCGCCGAACGTGGTCTTCCACCTCTACAACTCGACCTCGACGCTGCAGCGCCGGGTCGTCTTCGGGATGGACCGCCAGGGCATCGTCGACTTGGCCGTGGAGGGCACGCGGGTGGTGCGCGACGGCCTCTCCGCGCTGTCGGGGACGAACATCGTCTTCGAGTACTCCCCGGAGAGCTTCACCGGCACGGAACTCGACTTCGCGGTGGACATCTGCGCGGCCGTGGCCGAGGAGTGGGGCGCGACGCCGGAAGAGAAGATCATCGTCAACCTGCCGTCCACGGTGGAGATGGCGACACCCAACGTCTACGCGGACCAGATCGAGTGGTTCTGCCGCAACTTCCCGGCGCGCGACAGCGTGGTGGTGAGCCTGCACACGCACAACGACCGGGGCACCGGGGTCGCCGCGACGGAACTCGCGCTGATGGCCGGCGCCGAACGGGTGGAAGGCACGCTGTTCGGCAACGGCGAGCGGACCGGCAACTGCGACATCGTGACCGTGGCGATGAACCTGTTCTCGCAGGGTGTCGACCCCGAACTCGACTTCCGTGACATGCCGCGCATCCGCTCGACCGTCGAGGAGATCAACAAGCTGCCCGTCCACGAGCGCCACCCGTACGCGGGCGACCTCGTGTTCACCGCCTTCTCCGGGTCGCACCAGGACGCCATCCGCAAGGGCATGGCGCACGTGGCGGACGCTTCCTGGGAAGTGCCGTACCTGCCGATCGACCCGGCGGACGTGGGCTCTTCCTACAAGGAGACCGTGCGCGTCAACAGCCAGTCGGGCAAGGGCGGCGTCGGCTTCATCCTCGAGGAGCGCTACGGCGTGGCGCTGCCGCGGGAGATGCTGGTGGAGTTCTCCTCCGTCGTGCAGCAGTTGACGGAACGGCTCGACCGGGAGGTGCGGCCCGAAGAGATCTACCAGGCGCTGATCGACGAGTACGTGGCGGAGGACGGCCCCTACCGGCTGCTCGACTACGATCTCTCCCACGGGGAGGGCGACCGGCAGCGCTGCGCCGCCCAACTCGAGGTGTCCGAGCAGCGGGTCGACATCGCGGGCGAGGGCTCCGGCCCGATCGAGGCGTTCGTCAACGGCATGGTGGAGACGCTCAACGAGCCGCTCAACATCATCGACTACCACGAGCACTCGCTGTCCACGGGCAAGGACGCCACCGCGATTTGCCTGTTGACCATCGACGACGGCGACGCGCGCTGCCACGGCATCGGCATGAGCCGGAACACCATCACGGCGTCGCTGTCGGCCATCGTCTCCGCGGTCAACCGGCGTTGGAGGATCCGCCGGTAGGGGCGTCCGCGAAGGCGGCCGGGCCGCCGGGGACGAGCGGACAGCGGTGAGATTGCCGTCCACTGTGCTTGGCGCTACGGTGGCTGGTTCAGTCCGGATGGACGTTTTGGATCAGAAGGCAGACATGACGACACCACCATTCGGGTTGCCGGGTTCGGCCTGGCGGGCGGCGGTCGCGGCTCTCTTGCTGGCACTTTGCTACGGCGCGTACGGCGACGACGACGCGCAGCCGGACGAAGTCACGGCAACGGCGGTCATCCGGAGTTGCGATTCGCAGAGGCGAATCGGCCGGGCCCTGCTGCGCGAGCGGCGCTCCACCGAGGCCATGAAGATCGTCGACATCGTGATCGACGTGCGGCGCGGCCTCACGGAAGGGAAACACGGCGTGCATATCCACGAGACCGGAGCGTGCGAGCCGTGCTCGGCGGCTGGCGGCCACTTCGATCCCGGACCCTACGGCCATTCGAGCCCCGACGGCAACCATCCCTTTCATGCCGGCGAACTGGTGAACCTCAACGTGGACAAGCTGTCGGCGTATGAATACAACAGCGACGGGGAACAGGTCGGCGGCGGGACGCTCTGGACGTTGACCACGCGCATCACGTTGTCGGATGGGCCGCTGTCGCTGTTCGACGCGGACGGTAGCGCCTTCATCATCCACGCGAACACCGACACCTACTGTCCGGACGGAGAGGCGGCCGGTTGCGCCGGCGGTGGCCGGGACGCCTGCGGGGTGATCGTGAAGGACGTGCTGGACGACGTCTGAGGCACGATGCCTGCCTGTCCCTGTACCGGCGCTCGTAGCGCCAACTGTTCACTGGGCATCCATCGTGGCGGAACCGCCGGGACACAGGTCCTGGCCGGCAAGCCGGGAGGGGACAAGCCCCGCCCCTGTACCTACGCGCCCGCCGTCCGGGCTCTCCGGCGGGCGGCGCGTTCCAGCCGGGACTGCTTCACGAGGTAACGCAGGAAGCCGAAGGGCGCCTGGCGGATCTTGCGGCGCAGGAGGCGGCGGGCGTGCGGGAAGGCGTCGTACTCCGCCTCCCGCTGTCCGTGCCCCATGTGGAT
Organism: Pseudomonadales bacterium; assembly: GCA_022827245.1. Classification (GTDB taxonomy): domain Bacteria; phylum Pseudomonadota; class Gammaproteobacteria; order Pseudomonadales; family Azotimanducaceae; genus VXNE01. The sequence goes on from JAJDTI010000087.1 coordinate 17,721, forward strand.
CGAGAGCCGCGGGACGTCGACCACGTCGAGGGGAAGTTCGAGCGTGAACACCTCGGTGCGCGGCAGCAGGCACGTGCGGTCGTCGCAGGCCTGGTAGCGCACCGTGACCGAGAGGGTCGCGGACCCGCGGTCGAGCGGGCGCGTTTCACTCGCGAGTTCGCCCACCGCGTAGAACGGCACGCGCACGTCCACCGTCCCGCTCCAGACCGGCAGCGTGAGATCCATCTCCCCGAGGCGGTGGGGTGTCGTCGGCGGTAGCACGGGCGCCTGCACCACGAGCCCCGGCGGCCCCTGCACGTCCACCTGCACGGGGACCATCCCCTCCGGAACGGGCTCGCCGTATACGTGCAGCCCGGCCGCGAGTTCGAAGCGGACCACGAGTTCGCGAATGATGCCCTGGCGAAGGCTGCCGGTCCCGCCCCGCACGGCGGCGCTGACCCGGACGCCGGTGTCCCCGCCTTCGGCGCGGGGGCCGCTCCCGTCGAGCACCACGCGGCCGAGCGCCGCGTCGAGCAGGCGTTCCGGGCTGTCCCGCTTCTTGTACGTGTCGTGGAAGAACTTGGAGATCACCACGCCGTCCTCGTCACAGACGAACACGCCGGGGTAGGGGATGCCGTGGAGGAGGGCGTCGCCGGGACGGATGCGGTCGTTCAGGATGCCGTAGCGCCGGATCGTTGCGGAGTCGACGTCCGAGAGCAGCGGGTACGGGATGTCCTGTTTCTCGCGGAACTCGGCCAGCGCCTCGCGGTCGTCATAGGAGATCGCGTAGAGCTTGACCCCGGCGGCCACGAACTTGCCGTAGGCGTCGCGCAGCTCGCCGAGCTGCGTCCAGCACGGGGGTCACCAGACCGCCGAGCGGAAGAACACCACCACGGCCCGGGCGCCGGCGCGGTTCTCGTGGAGGCGGACGAGATCGCCGGCCGCATCGGGGAGCGTGAAGTCCGGCAACGCGTCGCCGATCTCGGGGCCCGTGGCGTGGCCGTCCGGGAGGCCGAGCCGGCCAGGATGCCCTAGCGGTGCGGGGGCGTCGAAGCCCAATTCGTCGCGTTCGACAGTCATGGCGGGAGGAGAGTAGCAGAGGTGTTTTGTCAGGCCCTCGTCCGGGCCTTCGCTATACTGCCGCGCCACGGTCGGCGTGCGCCTCCCTGGGCGCCGCGGCCGCCTTTCACGGGACGGAAGCCGCTCCATGTTCGACAGCCTGAGTGACCGCCTCGCGCAGACCTTCCGGGGTCTCGCGGGCAAGGCCCATCTCACCGAGGAAAACGTCGGTGCGTCGGTGCGCGAGGTGCGCATGGCGCTGCTCGAGGCGGACGTCGCGCTAGAGGTGGTGCGTTCCTTCACCGGCGAAGTGCAGCGCAAGGCCGTGGGGCGGACGGTGACGTCCGCGGTCAATCCGGGCGAGGCGTTCGTCGGGATCGTGCGCGACGAACTCACCGCCCTGATGGGCGAGGCGAACGACGCCCTCGACCTGTCGGCCGCGCCGCCGGCCGTCGTGCTGATGGCCGGCCTGCAGGGCTCCGGCAAGACGACGACCGTCGCGAAGCTGGCGCGGCTGCTCAAGGAGCGCGAGAAGAAGAAGGTGGCGGTCGTGAGCGCCGACGTCTACCGCCCGGCGGCGATCGACCAGTTGCACACCCTCGCCGACGAGGTCGGGGCGCGTTTCATCGCGAGCGCGGCCGATGAGACCCCCGTGGCGATCGCCGAGCGGGCCCTCGACGACGCGCGGGCCGGCTTCGACGACGTCCTGATCGTCGACACGGCCGGCCGCCTCGCCGTGGACGAGGAGATGATGGCGGAGATCGCGGCGCTGCACGCCGCGCTCGCGCCGGTGGAAACCCTCTTCGTCGTCGATGCGATGACGGGCCAGGACGCGGCGGTCACCGCCAAGGCGTTCGACCGGGCGTTGCCCCTGACCGGGGTCGTGCTCGCCAAGGCGGACGGGGACGCCCGGGGTGGGGCGGCGCTGTCGGTCCGGGCGCTGACCGGCAAGCCCATCAAGTTCCTCGGCAGCGGCGAGAAGACGGACGGCCTCGAACCCTTCCATCCGGAGCGCATCGCCTCTCGCATCCTGGGCATGGGCGACGTCCTGACGCTCATCGAGGAAGCCGAGCGCAAGGTGGACAAGACCCAGGCCCGGCGCCTCGTGCGCAAGATGGGGCGCGGTCAGAAGTTCGACCTCGAGGACCTGCGCGAACAGTTGCGCCAGATGGCCAACCTCGGCGGCATGGAGAGCATGCTGGAGAAGCTCCCCGGCATGAACCAGTTGCCGCCGTCGGCGCAGGCCGGCATGGACCCGGGGCGGATGCGCCGCATGGAGGCGATCATCGATTCGATGACCCCCCAGGAGCGCCGCTACCCGGAGATCCTCAACGGTTCGCGCAAGCGGCGCATCTCGCTGGGCAGCGGGACCCGCATCCAGGAGGTGAACCGGTTGCTGAAGGAGCACCGGCAGATGCAGCGCACCATGAAGAAGGTGACGCGCAAGGGCGGCATGCAGAAGATGATGCGCGCCCTGAACGCGCAGGGTCAGGCGCAGCGGTCGGCGGGGCGCGGACGCCGCCGCCGGTGACGTAGCGCGCCGCGGCGTGTCGGGCTACGCGACGTTCCCACGGCCCAACCCCTCCTGTAGAATGCCGCACCTTTTCGAGAAGATAGCGTAGCCCATGGTCACGATTCGCCTAGCGAGACATGGCGCCAAAAAGAGCCCGTTCTTCCACGTGACCGTCGCCGACCGGACGGCGAAGCGGGACGGACGGTTCATCGAACGCATCGGCTTCTACAACCCGGTCGCGCGCGGCCAGGAAGAGCGCACGCGGATCGACCTCGACCGGGTGGACTACTGGCTGTCGGTGGGCGCCCAGCCCAGCGAACGGGCCAGGCAGCTCATCGACAGCGCCAGACGGGCCGCGGCGGCCCAGTCTGCCTGACCACGGCCTCGCTGCGCGGCGCAGCGAGCGGAGCGATGCACATGGCGGCCCCACAGGCCCTTCCAGACGAACCCGGCTTTTGCGCGCCGGAGCGTGCGTCCGAGGACGACGCAATGGTTGTCGTGGGCCGCATCGAAGGGCCCTACGGGGTGCGCGGCTGGTTGCGCGTGCGGTCATACACCGACCCGCCCGAGAACCTCACGGACTACCGCCCGTGGCACCTGGACCGCAACGGCGACGGAAGCTGGCGGGAGGTCCGCGTGGAGCAGGTCCGCCCGCACGGCGAGGGCTTCCGCTGCAGCATCGACGGCGTTGCCGACCGCGATGCGGCGGCGGCATGGCGCGGCGCGCTGGTGGCGGTGCAGGAGAGCGTCCTGCCGGCCCCGGAAGCGGACGAATACTACTGGCGCGACCTCATCGGACTGGCGGTCACGACGGTGGCGGGAACGGACCTCGGCCGGGTCGAGACCCTCATGGCCACCGGCGCCAACGATGCCGTCGTGGTCCGGGACGGGGACCGGGAGCGGCTCATTCCGTTCATCGCGCAGGTCGCCCGTGAGGTCGACCTCGAGCGCGGCGTCATCGTGGTCGACTGGGACCCGGACTTCTAGCCATGTGGACCGCCGCCATCAGTATCTTCCCGCGCATGTTCGACGCGCTGACCGGCGGCGACGGGGTGGTCGGACGGGCGATCGCCCGGGACCTCCTTTCCTTCCGGGTCGTGGATCCGAGGGACCACACGGACGACCGCCACGCGACCGTCGACGACCGCCCCTACGGCGGCGGGCCGGGAATGGTGATGAAGGCGGAGCCGCTGACGCGCGCGTTGAACGCAGCGCGTGCGGCCGCCCCGGGCCCGGTGACGACGGTGTTCCTGTCTCCGCAGGGCCGGAGGTTCGATCATCGCGTCGCGGCGGCACTCGCCGAGATGGATTGCCTTGTGTTCGTGGCGGGCCGCTACGAGGGCGTGGACGAGCGTTTCGTCCGCCGGGAGGTGGACCTCGAGCTGTCGCTTGGGGACTTCGTGCTGAGCGGGGGCGAACTGGCCGTGATGGTCGTCCTCGACGCGGTCGCGAGGCTACTTCCGGGGACGCTCGGCAACGCCGAGTCGGTCGGCGCGGAGTCCCATGCCGACGGACTACTCGACCACCCGCACTTCACGCGCCCTGCCAGCTTCGGCGGCGAGCCGGTGCCGGACGTGCTGCTCGGCGGCGATCACGGCGCCGTGGCCCGATGGCGCCGGAAGGAAGCGCTCGGGCGCACGTGGCAGAGGCGGCCCGACCTGCTGGCCGCGCGTCCGCTGGACGCGGAAGACCGGCGCCTGCTACGGGAGTTCATCGCCGATGCGCCTATCGACCTGTCCGACGGCGCGCCCATCGCAGACACAATGGAGTAGACCCATGCGTCGCAACAAGATCATCGAGGAACTGGAAAACGCGCAGTTGCGCACCGACGTGCCGGACTTCGGCCCGGGAGACACCGTTTCCGTCCGCGTCCGCGTACGCGAGGGTTCGCGGGAACGCCTGCAGGCGTTCGAGGGCGTCGTCATCGGCAAACGCAACCGCGGCCTCAACTCGTCGTTCACCGTGCGCAAGATCTCCCACGGCGTGGGCGTCGAGCGGTCGTTCCAGACCCACAGCCCCCTGATCGCGGGAATCACGGTGAAGCGTCGCGGCGACGTGCGCCAGGCCAAGCTCTACTACCTGCGGGAGCGCTCCGGCCGGTCCGCGCGCATCAAGGAGAAAGTCTGACGGCCGGGGGCACGGCGGCGGTGTCCGGCGATCGGGCGCCGCGTTCCGGCCAGGACGGCTCGGAACAGGGCGCCGGCGGCCCGGAAGAAATCGACCGCCACCTCGACGGGCTCTGGCTGCAGAAGGGCCTCGCAACCAACACCCTGGCGGCCTACCGCCGGGACCTCACCGCCTTCCGGACGTGGCTCGCACGCTCCCTCGACTCGGCGCGCACCTACGACATCCAGGACTACCTGGCGGAACGCCACGCGGGGGGCGCTTCGGCGCGGTCCACGGCGCGGCTCCTGTCGTGCCTGCGCGGCTACTACCGGGCGGCCGTGGACGCGGGGCGCCTAGAGCGCGATCCGACCGCGGACCTGGCGCAGCCCCTGCTTGGCCGGCCACTGCCGAAGTCCCTGGCGGAGAACGAGGTCGAAGCGCTGCTGGCGGCGCCGAACGTCGAGGACCCGAGCGGGAGCCCCGGCGAGTACCGCGACCGGACGATGCTGGAACTCCTGTACGCGACGGGCTTGAGGGTATCCGAACTGGTCGGTCTTGCAGTGTCGGCGCTCAACGTGCGGCAGGGAGTGGTCCGGGTGACGGGCAAGGGCGGGAGGGAACGCCTGGTGCCGGTCGGCGAGGTTGCCCTCGAGTGGCTGGACCGCTACGTGGTCGCGGCCCGCCCGGCGCTGTTGCGCGGTCGGCCGAGCGACGCGTTGTTCCCGAGCAATCGGGGCACGCCGATGACGCGCCAGACCTTCTGGTACGCGATCAAGCGATACGCGGCGCGGGCCGGCATCGAACGCGACATCTCCCCGCACACGCTGCGGCACGCGTTCGCCACGCACCTCGTCAACCATGGGGCGGACCTGCGCGCCGTGCAGACGATGCTCGGGCACGCCGACCTCTCCACCACGCAGATCTACACCCACGTCGCGCGGGATCGTTTGAAGCGGTTACACTCGGCCCATCACCCACGAGGGTGACCAGCCGGAACGCGTGCCTTCGTAGCCGACGACGCGCAGGAGAAGATTCATGAAGGTCCCCGGAAAGCGCCCCAAAGCCGGGCTGGCGCTCGCCCTCCTGGTCGCGTGCGCGCACGGCGTCGGGGCCGAGGCAGCGGACGAGACCGCCCTGCGGGAGCGGCTCGCCGAGTTGCTGCCCGGGATGCCGGTGTCGACGGTTGCCCAGTCGCCGCTGCCGGGCATCTACGCGGTTGAAATGGAGGACGGGTCCGTGCTGTACGCGGACGCGGAGGTGTCCCACGTGATCGCCGGGGACATGTACGCGCTGACGGAGGCGGGGCCGGTGAACCTGGCGGAAGTCCGCCGCCAGGAGCGCCGGCGGCAACTGCTGGCCGATGTCGACCCGTCGGACACGATCGTGTTCGCCCCGAAGGAGACGAAGGCGGTGGTCAACGTCTTCACGGACGTCGACTGCGGGTACTGCCGCAAGCTGCACCAGGAACGGGCGGAGCTGGCGGACTACGGCATCGAGGTGCGCTACTTGGCCTACCCGCGCGCGGGTACCGACTCGCAGACGTACGAGAACATGGTTTCGGCGTGGTGCGCCACCGACCGTCAGCAGGCGATCACGCGGCTCAAGCAGGGCGAACGCGTGCCGGCCAAGACCTGCGAGAATCCCGTCGCGGAGCAGTATCGGCTCGGCGCCCTCGTCGGC
>JAJDTI010000030.1 GCA_022827245.1 Pseudomonadales bacterium
GCGAGATCGCGCTGGCCGCGCCCGGTCACCGGGAGCCGGGTGCCGTCCAGGTCCGGATCGACGTAGCTCGAGTACCAGTCATCCAGCTCCCGCCTCAAGGTCCGGATGCGGTCGCGATGTCCGCGGCGGCTGAAGAGGTTCCGGCGTTCCTCCGGGTCCTCCGCGACGTGGTAGAGCTCGTGCGGACCGCCCGGGTAGCGCCAGACCAGCTTCCACTCCCGCGAGCGGATCATGCGCACCGGGCCGTACTCGTCGAAGACGTAGACGCTCTCCCGCGCACCGATGGACCGGCCGTGGAGAAGCGGGGCGAACGACCGGCCCGGCAGTCCCGGCGGCACGCGGTCCGCCGCCCCGGCGTAGTCGAGCAGCGTCGGCAGCCAGTCGTACTGGCTGAGCAGCTCGCCGTGCACACGCCCGGCCGGCACGTGACCGGGCCGGCTGGCAAGACAAGGCACCTTGACGCTCGTGTCGAACATGTTCTGGGGCCAGGTCGCGTTGCCCTTCCCGTAGAGGCCGTGGTGGCCCATGTTCATGCCGTTGTCGCTTACGAAGACGACCAGCGTATTGCTCCGCAGGTCCCGGGCTTCGAGCCAGTCCAGGAGCCGTCCGATGTTGCGGTCCATGCCCTCGATCGCCGCGAAGTAGCCGGCCAGGTTCTCCCGGCGCCGCTCCGCGTCGACGCGCGGCGCCTGGTAGCCCAGCGGCCGCGGCTCGTCGGGCCCCGGGACCGACTCGAAGGGGCAGTTCCCGTGGTAGTCGTCCCAGAGTTCCGCCGGATGATGCTCGCGTCCCCATGGCGCGTGGGGGGCGGTGTAGTGCACGTCGACGCAGAACGGCCGGTCGGCGTCGGCCTGGGCGTCCAGGAACGCGAGGGCGTTGTCGGTGAAGAGGTCCGACGCATGCGTGCCCTCGTGCACAGCCAGTTGCCCGTCCTCGACCACGGGCACCTGGTAGTAGTTGGTGGCCCCGTAGGGCATGGGGTTCCAGGTCCGGTATCCGCACCGCGGCGTGAGGCCGTCGCCCAGGTGCCACTTGCCGGACAGGCACGTGTCGTAGCCTGAGTCGGACAGCACCTCCGCGTAGGTCGTCATGCCGGCGAGGAAGTGCACGCCGTCGGCCGGGACGGGGCGGTCGAGGCCGCCGGAGCCCGTGCGCGACTGCCAGTGCAGGAAGTCGTGGACGCCGTGCTGGGAGGGGATGCGGCCCGTCAGGAGCGAGGCCCGGGCGGGCGAACAGACCGGCGACGTGCAGAAGAAGCTGTCGAAACGGATCCCTTCCCGCGCCAGCCGGTCGAGGTTGGGCGAGCGGATCTCGGCGTTGCCGGCGCAGCCCATCGCCCACGCCCCCTGGTCGTCCGTCAGGAGGAAGAGGACGTTGGGGCGTTCCGGATCGCGGCTGGCCATCGGCTTCTCGCGCGTTGGCGCTCAGGCCGATTCGGTTTGCAGCAACGGCCGACCGAGCCCGCGCCGGTGCGCGTTGTGGTAATGCGGAAGGGCCGGCTCGTTGCGGCCGAACAGGATGTGGTCCAGCACGCCCGCCTCGGCCGTGCGCTGGGTGGCCTCCGCCGTCCGGTAGTCCTCCTCGAAGACGACTTCGTTGAAGTTCCGGAAGCGGTCCTCGAGGGTCCACTCCGTGTCGGCCGGATCGTCCAGGCGGGCCTTCGCCTCCGGCGACACGTAGAGGCTGTGGGCGGTGCGCGACCTGCCCGGTTCGTTGCCGTCCGGAAAGATCCGCACCACGTGCACCGCTTCGGCGGTGACGAGGAAGATCGTGCCGGGATAGACGAAGTAGACCGACAGGGTCATCCGGCGAAACGGCCAGTCCGCCACGGGCAGGCGGTCGGTGTCGACCTGGGCGAAACCCGGGATGCTGGCGAACACCATCCGGTAGTGGGAGCCGAACACGTCGTGGGTCTGGAGGTTGCCGCGGATGTCCGACGCCAGGGTCTCCCGGTGCAGCACGTCGAAGTGGTAGTTCTCCCCGAAGGTGTCGATGGCGAGCTTCCAGTTCATGCGCGCCTCGAGGACCTGGGAGCCCGCGTAGACCTGCCGCGGCAGGTCCCAATGCGCCATGTCGTCCGCGAGGCCGCCCAGGCAGGCGTCGACGTCGACCGCGTCACCGGGCGTGGGCCGCACCCACAGCGTGCCGTGCCGCTCCGCCGACGGGAGTTCGACCAGTCCGTGCCGCGCCTTGTCCACCGGGCCGAAACGGTCCGCGCGATTGACGGCGATCAGGTCGCCGCCGCTGCCGTACGTCCAGGCGTGGAAGGGACACGCGAACCGCGTCCGCGCGCCGCGCCCGTCGGCGACCACCTGGGCGCCCCGGTGACGGCAGGAATTCGCGAACGCGCGAAAGCGTCCCGCATCGTCGCGCGTCATCAGGATCGCGGAGCCGGTCTGGCTGTCGGCCCAGTAGCTGCCGTTCCCGGGCAGGTCCCCCGACAGGCCCATGAAGAGCGGGGTCTCCCGGAAGAAGACGCGTTGTTCGTCGGCGAGCAGGTCCCGGCAGGTGAAGTCCTCGAGCGGGCTCTTCACGATGCCGTCGCCATGGACGGCGCCGCCGTGCTCCAGGCCGTGCTTCAGGATGCCGAGCAGGCGACCACGTTCCTCGGTGCGCATCGCTGGCCCTCCTCCGGGCGCCTCGCAAAGGCGGGCGATTCTACCCCGCGACCGCGCCCATCGAGACCGCCACATCCGGAAACCGCTCGAGGATCGCGGCATCTTCGGTCACCAGCGCGACGCCCAGCCAGCTCGCCAGCGCGACGAATTCGCAGTCGTATGCGGACAATCGCGACGCAGCCACCAGGTCGATCACGGCGGTCGAATCGACGTCCCGTTCGAAGTCCACCAGGTCCGCCTCGGCGGCTACGGCCAAGGCTTTCGCCTCGTCCGCGCCAAGGTGTCCCCCGCGCAGGAATCCCGCGAGCACGTTGCGAAACTCCGACCGCCAGAGCCGCGGGACGAGCCAGTCGTCGGTCGCTGCCCGCAGGGTCACCGCCTGGCGGTTGAATGGGCCCGGAAGCCAGTAGTACGCGAGAATGTTCGTGTCGACGACGACGTTCACGCCCTGCCCGCGCGCTTGTAGTCATCCACGAGGGCGTGATCCACCCAAGGCAACCTGGCGCGGAGTTCAGCCGCCTCCGCCATCAGCTCGGTCCTGGGCCTGGGCAGCGATTCCACGTAACGGGTGAGACACGCAACGATCTCGTTCTGAAGGCTGCGGTGATGTCGTCTCGCCGCGGCTTTAAGCTGCTCGTGGAGCCCGGGGGGGAGACTTCGGATCGTGATGGATGCCATGGGCAAACATGCATTCTGCAACTGTTCTGCAAGCATACCGGTTTGGCGCGCGGGTCGGCAAGACCCGCGGTCGCGCGAGCCGCCCCGATCAGTACTCCGGGCGAGGAGCCGGCCGCAGCAGACGCATCACCCCGAGACCCATCAGCACCAGGGCAAGCGGCCCGACCACCGCGAGCGTTCCCCATCGACCGAACGGGGTCGTCCCCGCCATGCGGGCGGCCTCGCCGGTCAGTACGCCCCGCTCGAACTGGGGCAGTTCGTCGACGACCCGCCCGTACGCGTCGATGATGGCGGTGACCCCGTTGTTGGTCGCTCGCAGGACGTACCGCCCGTTCTCGAGCGCCCGCATGCGGGCGATCTGCAGGTGCTGGCGTGGACCGATGGAGGCGCCGAACCAGGTGTCGTTGCTGATCGTGACCAGCGCGTCGGCCTCCCCGGCGGATGCGCGGACCAGCTCCGGATAGGCGATCTCGTAGCAGACCGACATCGCGAGCGCGGCAGAGCCGGCGCGCAGCAGCGGCTGCTCGAAGTCACCGGGCACGGTGCGGGACATCGGCAGGTCGAAGAAACCGATGAGGCCCCGGAGGACGGACTGCAAGGGGACGTAGTCTCCGAACGGCACCAGGCGCCGTTTCGCGTAGCGCCCGTCGCCGTCACCGACGGCGACCGCGCCGTTGTACCAGCGGGCGCCGTCCGGGGACCACTCGCCGAAGAGGATGCCGAGCACCAGCGCGCCCTCCGCCCGTTCGGCCATGTCCGACAGGAAGTTCCCCGCCATGTGCAGGGGGAGGGTGATGGCCGCTTCCGGCCAGATCACGATGTCGCGGTTCCAGACGGGGCCGGACAGGCTCGCGTAACGCTCGAGGATGTCCGCCCGGCTCGCCTCGTCCCACTTCGTGGCCTGGTCGATGTTGCCCTGCACGAGGGCAACGCTGTGCCGCTCCCCGGGCGTCGTCCATTCGACGCCGGCCACCGACCAGCTCGCGAGCCACGGCAGCGCCGCCACGACGAGTGCGGCCCGCGACCGCCACCGCACGAGGCATGCCGCGGTCAGCACCGCTCCGAAGCCGACCAGCAGCACGCCGCCGATGGGGGCGAGGGCCGCGAGCGGCGTGTCGAGCATCGCGTAGCCGGCGAAGAGCCACGGGAACCCCGTCAGGAACCAGGTGAGCAGCCACTCGGTCAGCACCCAGACCGCGGCGAAGGCGACGGCGGCTGCCACCGCCCCCGGTGGGCGGAGGCGCACGAAGACCCACGCCGCGCCGGCGTGGAACAGCGCCATCCCGGCCACGAACACGGCAACCAGGAAACCCGCGAGCAGCGGCGGCGATTCCCCGTAGACATGGATGCTGACGTAGATCCAGGAGGCGCCCGCGCCGTACTTGCCGATGCCGAACAGCCAGCCGAGGAGCAGGGGGCGGGAATCGCTGCGGCACAACAGCCAGAAGAGGGCGGCGGCCGCCGCAAGCGTGACGGGCCACCAGTCGAACGGGGCAAGGCCGAGCGGGAACGCCGCGCCGGCGGCGAGCGCCAGCAGCGCCGCGCCGACGCGTTGCAGCGACGGGCGCCGGATCAACGGCAATCGAGTTGCAGCAGCCGGATGCGGCGGCTGTCGGCGTGCAGCACCTGGAAGTCGAAGCGGTCGACGGACACCTTGTCGCCCCGTTCCGGCAGCCGGCCGAACTTGCGAAGCACGACGCCGCCGATGGTGTCGCTCGCGTCCTCGTCGAAGTCGGCCTCGAAGTACGCGTTGAAGTCCTCGACCGTCGTCAGCGCCTTCACCGTGTAGCTGCCGGAGTCGAGTTCCTTGATGAAGCTGTCGTCGTCGACGTCGTACTCGTCCTCGATCTCGCCCACGATCTGCTCGAGGACGTCCTCGATGGTCACGACGCCGGAGACGTGTCCGTACTCGTCGATGACCACCGCCATGTGGTTGCGCGTCTGCCGGAACTCCTGCAGCAGGATATTCAGCCGCTTGCTCTCGGGGATGATCGACGCCGGCCGGATGCAGTCCTTCAGGTCGAAGTCCTCCCGGTCGTCCTGCAGCAGCAGCGGCAGCAGGTCCTTGGCGTGGAGGATGCCCTTGATGTCGTCGAGGTCGTCGCCGATGACCGGGAAGCGGGAATGCTGCGACTCGATGATCTGCACGAGCAGCGTCGGCAGCGGGGCGTCCGCCTTGACGGACACCAGTTGCGAGCGCGGGATCATGATGTCTCGCGCGTGCACGTCCGAGACCTGCAGCGCGCCGAAGATGATGTTGAGCGCCTCGCCGTCCAGGATCGCCCGGTCCGCCGCGTCGCGGAGCACCTCGAGGAGTTCGCCCCGGTCCGACGGTTCGCCGGAGAAGAGGTCCGCGACCCAGTCGCGCCAGGTGCGCCTGTGGTCCTGCTTCGGTTCGCTCATGACGTCGCGTAGGGGTCGCCGAACCCGAGGGTGTGCAGGACGGCCGACTCGCGGGCTTCCATGCGCGCCGCCCGAAGGTCGTCGCCGTGGTCCATGCCCCGCAGGTGGAACACGCCATGCACGACCATGTGCGCGAAGTGCGCATCGAGCGTCTTCCGCTGCGCGCGCGCCTCCGCCTCCACGACCGGAGCGCAGATGGCGATGTCGCCGAGCAGGTCCGTTTCGCCGGCGGGGAAGGAGAGCACGTTGGTCGGGCCGGCGCCGCCCCGGAAACGCGCGTTCAGCGCGGCCCCCTCGGCTTCGTCCACGACCCGCATGCACACCGCGCGGCGTTCCGCGCCGAGGGCCGCCGCCGCCCAGCGGGACAGCATGCCCGCGTCGGGCGCGGGCGCGGCCGCGATCTCTACGGCGATGCGGGGATCGGGCGCCGCGGAGTCGGGCGCCTCGAGCCTCGGGCCGTCGCCGCCTCCGTCCGGAGGGTCGCTGTCCGCGCTGCCGGTCCCCTGCGTCATCCCGACCCACCGTCACCGCGCGCCCGCTCACCGTCGGCGGCGCGTCCGGAGTCCTCCCGCGCGTAGGCCTCGACGATGCGCTGCACCAGCGGGTGGCGCACGACGTCCCGCGCTCCGAAACGGGTGAAGCTGAGGCCCTCCACGTCCTTCAGGACGTTGAGGACATGTATGAGGCCCGAGTGCCGCCCGCCGGGCAGGTCGATCTGCGTGATGTCGCCGGTGATGACCGCGGTCGACCCGAAACCGATGCGGGTCAGGAACATCTTCATCTGCTCGACCGTGGTGTTCTGCCCCTCGTCCAGGATGATGAACGAGCCGTTCAGGGTGCGGCCCCGCATGAAGGCGAGGGGCGCCACTTCGATGACGTTACGCTCGATGTACTTGTTGACGCGCTCGACGCCCAGCATCTCGTACAGCGCGTCGTAAAGCGGCCGCAGGTAGGGGTCGATCTTCTGCGCCAGGTCGCCGGGCAGGAACCCGAGCTTCTCGCCGGCCTCCACCGCGGGGCGCACCAGCAGGATGCGCGACACGGCCCGGTTCTCGAGGGCTTCCACGGCGCACGCGACCGCAAGGTAGGTCTTGCCCGTCCCGGCGGGGCCGACGCCGAAGCAGATGTCCGCCGCGCGCATGGCCTCGACGTAGCCCACCTGGTTGCGTCCGCGGGGCTTGATCGTCTTGCGCCGCGTGCGGATCACCTCGTCGGGTTCGTCGACCCCCGACAGCAGGTCCTCCACCCCGGCCTCCTGCAGGTAGAGGTGCACGGTCTCCGCCGCCACGACCTCGGCATTCTCGGTTTCCAGGTACAGCTTCGCGAGGAGCGCCCCCGCGGCCTGCACGCGCGTCTCCGGTCCGCTGACGTGAAAGAGGTTGCCCCGATTGGTGATGCGGATACCCAGCCGGCCTTCCAACTGCTTCAGGTTCTGGTCGAACGGACCGCACAGGGCGGCCAGGCGGCGGGAGTCGTTGGGTTCCAGGTGGACGCTGGCGGTGAGTGCCACCACCCGCGATGAGTCGTCGCTCAAGTCTGGTTCACGTAGTTGCCGGGACCCGTAGCATATCGGGCATCCCCGGGCTGTCAACGGCTTCGGCCCCGATTGGCTCGGCGAACACCGGCACGCCACGCAGCGAGTTGGGCAGCGCCTCGGTGATGCGAACGTCGACGAAGGCGCCGACCAGCCCGTCGTCGGCGCAGCGGAAGTTCACGACCCGGTTGTTCTCCGTCCGGCCCTGGAGCTGTCCCGGGTCCCGGGTCGACCGGCCCGTCACGAGGACCCGCTCGACGCCGCCCACCATGGCCGCGGCATGGGCGGCAGCCTGGGCGCGCAACTGGTCCTGCAGGATCGCCAGCCGGTGCCGCTTCACCTCGGGGCGGGTGTCGTCCGGGAGGCTGGCCGCCGGCGTGCCGGGGCGGGGGCTGTAGAGGAAGCTGAACGACAGGTCGTAGTCGAGTTCGCGCACGAGCTTGAGAGTGTCCTCGAAGTCCCGGTCCGTCTCGCCCGGAAAGCCCACGATGAAATCCGACGACAGCGCCACGTCGGGGCGCGCTTCGCGCAGCCGCCGGATCTTCTCCCGGTACTGCATCACCGTGTAGCGGCGCTGCATCGCCGCGAGCACGCGGTCCGAGCCGGACTGCACCGGCAGGTGCAGGTGGCCGGCGAGTTCCGGCACGTCCCGGAACGCCTCGATCAGCGCGTTGCCGAACGCCAGCGGGTGCGACGTCGTGAAGCGGATCCGGTCGATGCCGTCGATCCCGGCCGCGTCGCGGACGAGTCTGGCGAGGTCGGCCTTGCGGCCTTTCCTCTCCCCCCTCTCCCCCCTCTCCCCTGTCTCCCCCCGGTACGCGTTGACGTTCTGGCCGAGGAAGTTGACCTCCCGCACGCCCTGGTCGGCCAGCGCGGCGACTTCGCGCATCACGTCCGCCAACGGGCGGCTCACTTCCTCGCCGCGGGTGTAGGGGACGACGCAGAAGGTGCAGTAGCGGCTGCAGCCTTCCATGACGGACACGTAGGCCGTGGGCCCTTCCGCGCGGGGTTCGGGCAGGGCGTCGAACTTCTCGATCAGGGGGAAGCTCACGTCGACCACGGGGCCGTCTCCCCGCCGCGCCCGGTCGAGGAGTTCCGGCAGCCGGTGCAGGGTCTGCGGCCCGAACACCACGTCGACGTAGGGCGCGCGCGCGTGGATCGCGGCCCCTTCCTGGCTGGCGACGCAGCCGCCGACGCCGATCAGCACGTCGGGACGGGCGGCCTTGATCCGCTTCCACCGCCCCAGTTGATGGAAGACCTTTTCCTGGGCCTTCTCGCGGATCGAGCAGGTGTTGAGCAACAGGATGTCCGCCTCTTCCGGCGCGTCCACCAGCACGGCGCCGTCGCGCTCGCGCAGGAGGTCCGCCATGCGCGACGAGTCGTACTCGTTCATCTGGCAGCCCTGTGTCTGGACGTGGACCCTGGTCACCACCGTCGTCCCGATCCCGTGGGGGGCGCCAATTGGAACACATGCGGCGCGGCCCCGATACCGGGCCCCGATACGGGGCCCCGCATGCGGGCCCCGACACGGGCCGCTTGCGGGCCGAGCGCGGCAAGCTGCTTGAAAAAGCACGACCGGGGCAGTTATAAGGCCGCTATGGCAGCCGACGACCAGCAGCACATCTACCGGATCTACTTCCACAGCCAGGGACAGATCTACGAGGTGTACGCCCACGCGATCTACCAGAGCGACCTGTACGGGTTCGTCGAGATCGAGGACTACATCTTCGGCGAGAAGGCCCAGGTCGTGATCGATCCGGCGGAGGACAAGCTGCGCACCGAGTTCTCGGGAGTGCAGCGCAGCTTCGTGCCGATGCACGCCATCATCCGCATCGACGAGGTCGAGAAGGAGGGGACCGCCAAGGTCACCGACTCGAGCGGGCAGAACATCACCCCGTTCCCCATGCCGCTGCCGAAGAACAGCGGCTCCTGATACCGTCGGCCGCTGGCGGGGACGGCCGGGCGGCGTCCCTTCGCGGACCCCATGTCGCCCGTAACGCCGGAGACCCCCCTGTGACAGAAACAGCGACAGAAATCGCATTCCGTACGGCGTCCGAACTCGCCGGGATGATCCAGCGCCGTGAGATCGGCTGCGAGGAACTGCTGGACCACTACCTCGACCGCGTCGAGCGGTTCAACCCCGCGCTCAACGCCATCGTCGTGCTCGACGCCGACGGTGCGCGCGAGCGGGCCCGGGAGGCCGACGCGGCCCTGGCGCGGGGCGAGGTGTGGGGGCCCCTGCACGGGGTCCCGATGACGATCAAGGAGTCCTACAACGTGGCCGGCACGCCGACCACCTGGGGCATGCCGGACCTCAGCAACAACATCGCCGCCGAGGACGCGCTGTCCGTACAGCGGCTCAAGGCCGCCGGTGTCGTCCTGTTCGGCAAGACGAACGTGCCCCTCGGGCTCGCGGACTTCCAGAGCTACAACGAGGTCTACGGCACGACCAGCAATCCGTGGGATACGGACCGCATTCCGGGCGGATCGTCGGGCGGGTCGGCGGCCGCGCTGGCCGCCGGCATGACCGGTTTCGAGAGCGGGTCCGACATTGGCGGCTCCATCCGCAATCCGGCCCACTATTGCGGCGTCTTCGGACACAAGCCCACCTGGGGACTGCTCCCGCCGCGGGGCCACGCGATGCCCGGCGTGCTGGCCCAGCCCGACCTCTCCGTGATCGGACCCCTCGGGCGCGGCGCCAGCGACCTCGAGCTCGGCGTGGCCGCCATGGCCGGACCGGACGAGATACAGGGCGCGGGCTACGAACTGCGCCTGCGCGGCCCGGAACATCGCGACCTCTCCGGCTATCGCATCGCGTGCTGGACGGACCACGAGCTGGCCCCGGTGAGTGCGGAGACCCGCAACCGTGTCACCGCCGTCGCCGAGGCGGTGTCGGCCGCCGGCGGCCAGGCGGACTTCGACGCCGCCCCGGACTGCGACCTCACGGCGGGCTTCGAGACTTACCAGACGCTGCTGCAGGCGGTGATGATGTCCCGGCAACCGCAGGAGGCGTACGACCGCCTGGAGCGCCAGGTGGGCGAACTCGACCCGGACGACCAGAGCGAGGGGGCGCAGACGCTGCGCCGCCAGGTCGCGAGCTTCCGCGAGTACGTGGCGGCCAACGAGGCCCGCACGCAACTGCGCTGGGCGTGGCACGCGTTCTTCGAGCGTTACGACGCCGTGATCGCCCCCATCATGTCCACGCCGGCCTTCCCCCACGACCATCGTCCGTTCGGCGAACGGACGCTGACCGTGGACAACTCGGAACAGCCCTACTTCGCCCAGGTGTTCTGGGCGGGCATCGCGATCTGCAGCTACCTGCCCTCCACCGTGATCCCGACCGGACCCGATGGGGACGGGCTGCCGATCGGCGTGCAGATCATCGGTCCCGAGTTCGGGGACCTGAAGACCATCGGGCTGGCCAAGCTGCTGGAGGCGGAGGGGTTCGCGTTCACCCCGCCACCGGGGTATTCGTAGGGGCGGGGCTTGTCCCCGCCCGCGGTGGGGCGTGCATGATGCCGGGACGGGACGCCGCAAGGGCGTCCCCTACACCGCCGTCTCTTCCTCGGTCGCCTCCTCGTCCTCGTCGAGCAGGTCGTCTTCCTCGACGCCTGGCCGGTCGACGAGTTCGATCCAGGCCACCGGGGCGGAGTCTCCGGCACGGTAGCCGGCCTTCAGGATGCGGGTGTAGCCCCCCGGGCGGTCCCGGTACCGGGGACCGAGCTCGGTAAAGAGCTTCGCCACCGCCGCCTTGCTGCGGGTGCGGTCGAAGGCGAGCCGCCGGTGGGCCACGGTGTCTTCCTTGGCCAGCGTGATGAGCGGTTCCGCGACCCGGCGCAGTTCCTTCGCCTTCGCCACCGTCGTCTTGATGACCTCGTGCTCGATCAGCGACACCGCCATGTTGCGGAACATCGCCTTGCGGTGCGAACTGGTCCGGTTGAGATGCCGGCCGCTCTTCCTGTGTCTCATGCTCTGACTCCAGACGTCGCCGGTCGCGGTCAGGCGACCCGGTCGTCTCCCCGCAGGCTCGGCGGCGGCCAGTTCTCGAGCCGCATGCCGAGGGAAAGCCCCCGCGACCCAAGCACTTCCTTGATCTCCGTCAGCGACTTCTTGCCGAGGTTCGGAGTCTTCAGCAGCTCCACCTCGCTGCGCTGGATGAGATCGCCGATGTAGTAGATGTTCTCCGCCTTCAGGCAGTTGGCGGAGCGCACGGTGAGTTCGAGGTCGTCGACCGGACGCAGCAGGATGGGCGCGACCTCCTCGTGCCGCTCCTCGACCACCGGCTCGCCCTCGCCCTCGAGGTTCACGAACGGGTCGAGCTGGCGCTGCAGGATGGTGGCGGCATGGCGCACCGCCTCCTCCGGGTCGATGGTCCCGTTCGACTCGATGTCGAGGATGAGCCGGTCGAGGTCCGTGCGCTGCTCGACCCGCGCGTTCTCGACCTCGTACGCCACCCGGCGCATGGGGCTGTAGCTCGCGTCGAGGCGCAGTACGCCGATGGTGCGCGTCTCGTCTTCCTCGTCGCCCGTGTACTCCACGGGCACGTAGCCCCGGCCCCGCGTCACCGTCGCCTCCATGCGGATGGCGCCGTTCTCGTTCAGCGTGCACACGAGGTGGTCCGGATTCACGACCTCGACGTCCTGCGAAAGCTGGAAGTCGCCGGCCGTCACCCCGCCCGTACCGTCCCGGGAGAGGGTGATGGTGGCGGACTCGGCGTGATGCAGCCGCACGGCGATCCCCTTGAGGTTCAGCAGGATGTCGATGACGTCCTCCTGGACGCCCTCGATGGTGCTGTACTCGTGGAGCACGCCGTCGATCTGCACCTCGGTGATGGCGGCGCCCCGCATGGACGACAGCAGTATCCGCCGCAACGTGTTCCCGAGGGTGTGGCCGAAGCCCCGCTCGAGCGGTTCCAGCGTCACCCGCGCCCGCGTCGAGCTGATCTCCTGTACGCGGATCTGCCTCGGCGTGAGCAGTTCGTTCACCGACTGTGTCATGTGTGCGTCATCCTCCGCTCGCTTGGACTTGCGGCAAGCCGTTCCGCGTGTGTGTGCGTCTGTTTTGTGTGAGAGCGTCGCGCGCTACTTGGAGTAGAGCTCGACGATCAGGTTCTCGTTGATCTCCTGCGACAGTTCGGCCCGGTCCGGCGGCCGCTTGAAGACGCCCTCGAGCTTGTGGGGGTCGACGTCGACCCACTCCACGATGCCGCGCTGCGCGGCGACCTCGAGCGCGGACTTGATGCGGAGCTGCTCCTTCGCCTTGTCGCGCACGGCCACCACATCGTCCTGCCGCACCTGGTAGGAGGGAATGTTGACCGTCTGGCCGTTCACCTGCAGCGCCTTGTGCGAGACGAGTTGCCGGGACTCGGCGCGGGTCGCACCGAAACCCATCCGGTAGACCACGTTGTCCAGGCGGCACTCGAGCAGGCGCAGCAGGTTCTCCCCGGTCGCGCCGCGCTGCCGGTCCGCCTTGCGGTAGTAGTTCCGGAACTGCTTCTCGAGCACCCCGTACAGGCGCCGCACTTTCTGCTTTTCCCGCAACTGCACGGCGTAGTCGGACAGGCGGGTACGCCGCGTGCCGTGCTGCCCCGGGGGGGTGTCGAGCTTGCACTTGGCGTCGATGGACGTGACGCCGCTCGTCAGGAACAGGTCGGTGCCCTCCCGGCGGGAGAGCTTGAGTCTGGGTCCGGTGTAGCGCGCCATTTCTTTTCTCGTCTCGTCTCTTCTCGCCTAATCTCGCCTGGTCTCGCCTCGTCTCGTCAGACCCGCCGCCGCTTGGGCGGCCGGCAGCCGTTGTGCGGGATCGGGGTCACGTCGGCGATGCTGTTGATCTTGAGACCCGCCGCGTTCATGGCGCGTACGGAGGACTCCCGCCCCGGGCCCGGGCCCTTGACGAACACGTCGACGCTCCTCATCCCGTGGTTGTCCACCATGTCCGTCGCCACGCGCTCCGCCGCGATCTGCGCCGCGAAGGGCGTGCTCTTGCGGGAGCCGCGGAACCCGGAACCGCCGGCCGTGGCCCAGCCGAGGACGTTGCCCTGCCGGTCCGCGATGGTGATGATCGTGTTGTTGAAGGACGCGTGAACGTGCGCGACCCCGTCGGCCACGACGCGTTTGCCCTTCCTGCGACTCGGCTCTGCCATGAATCGTTCTTCCGTCTGTGCTGTTTCGGTCCGCGGCGCTCGACCGTCTACCGCTTGATCGGCCGCGGCGGGCCCTTGCGCGTGCGCGCGTTGGTGCGCGTGCGCTGCCCGCGCACCGGCAGGCCCCGGCGATGGCGGATGCCCCGATAAGTGCCGAGGTCCATCAGGCGCTTCACGTTCATCGACAGTTCCCGGCGCAGGTCGCCCTCCACCGGGAGGCGCGCGACCACGTTGCGGATGGAGTCGAGGTCCGTCTCGGACAGCTCGCCGACGTTGCGCGCGGGATCGACGCCGGCTTCCGCGCACACTTCGAGGGCGCGCGAACGGCCGATGCCGTAGATGTACGTGAGCGAGATGCTCGCGTGCTTGTTGTCCGGGACGTTGATCCCCGCTATCCGTGCCATCGTCGTCTCCGCTAACCCCGCTAACCCCGCCGACCCCGCTAGCCCTGCCGCTGGTTGTGCCGGGGCTGCGCCGTGCAGACGACCCGGACCACGCCGTGCCGCTTCACGATCTTGCAGCTGCGGCACATTCTCTTGACCGAAGCCCGTACCTTCATGTCGCTGTCTCCCGTCGTCTCTCGCGTGCGGCCCGCTACCGGCGCCGCCCGTAGTTCTGCAGGTTCGACTTCTCCATGAGCTTGGCGTACTGGCTGGACATCAGGTGCGCCTGGACCTGCGTCATGAAGTCCATGGCCACCACCACCACGATCAGGAGCGCCGTGCCGCCGAGCTGGAACGTGATGTTGAACGCCACGACCATGAACTCGGGCAGCAGGCACACCAGGGTGACGTACAGCCCGCCGAACAGGGTCAGCCGGGTGATGACGTCGTCGATGTGCCGCGCCGTCTGCGCCCCGGGCCGGATGCCGGGGACGTAGGCGCCCTGGCGCTTCAGGTTGTCGGCCATGTCCTTCGGATCGAAGACGATGGCCGTGTAGAAGAAACTGAAGAAGATGATCCCCGCCGCGAACATCATGATGTAGAGGGGCTGTCCGGGCGACAGCACGAGCGCCACCTCCTGCAGCCACGACATGCTTGGCGACTGGCCGAACCAGGTAGCCATCGACGCCGGCGCGAGCAGCAGGCTCGAAGCGAAGATGGCGGGGATGACCCCGGCCATGTTCACCTTGAGCGGCAGCGCGCTCGACTGCGCCTGGTACACGCGGC
The DNA here is from genome assembly GCA_022827245.1 of Pseudomonadales bacterium. Taxonomy (GTDB): domain Bacteria; phylum Pseudomonadota; class Gammaproteobacteria; order Pseudomonadales; family Azotimanducaceae; genus VXNE01. The sequence continues at coordinate 14,545 of JAJDTI010000030.1, forward strand.
GCCCCTGCTGACGCTTGGCGTAGTTCACCGTGATGCGCCGTTCGCCCCGTTCTATGAACACCACGAAGCCGACGATCACGATCGCGAACACGCCGATCGCGAGCAGCGCGATGATGTTGATGTCGCCCTGGCGGGCGGCTTCGAAGGACTGCCCCACGGCAGCGGGGAACCCCGAGACGATGCCCGCGAAGATCAGCAGGGAGATCCCGTTGCCCACCCCGCGCTCGGTGATCTGCTCCCCGAGCCACATCAGGAAGAGCGCGCCGGACACGAGGGTGATGAGCGCGATGACGTAGAACGCCACGCCAGGGTTGAAGGCGAGCCCCTGGGCCATCAGCGTGCCGGTCAGCGCCGCGCCCTGGATGAGGGCCACGATGAGCGTGCCGTAGCGCGTGTACCGCGTGATCTTGCGCCGCCCCGCTTCGCCTTCCTTGCGCAGCTGCTGCAGCGTCGGATACATCATCGTCAGCAGGTTCATGACGATGCTCGACGTGATGTAGGGCATCACGCCCAGCGCCAGGATGCTCATGCGCTCGAGCGCCCCGCCGCCGAACATGTTGACGAGTTCGAGGATCCCGCCCTGGTTCTGCTCGAAGAGGTTGCGCAACGCGTCCGGGTTGATGCCCGGCACCGGGATGTGCGTCCCGATGCGGTACACGAGCAGCGCGAACAGGACGAACAGGAGCCGGCCGCGGAGTTCCGACAGGCCCGCCTGGGCTCCCGCCAGACCCGGTCGCGTCCCCGCCAGACCCTGTCGTGTCGTGACCATCGCTAGTCGCCTTCCACGTCCGTTTTCGCTTCCGCTGCGCTGTCCGCAGTACTGTCCGCCGCGCCCGCCGCCTCCAGGCGGCCCCCGGCAGCCTCGACGGCGGCCGCAGCCGCCGGAGTCAGCTTGAGGCCACGCACCGTCAGCGCCCGGTCGAGTTCGCCGGAAAGCATGACGCGTGCGCGCTTGGTGTTGCGCGGCACGATGTTGGCGGCCTTGAGGGCCGCGAGGTCCGCCACGTCGCCCTCGACCTTGCCCAGTTCGCCGAGGCGCACCTCCGCCGTCGTCAGGCCGATGCGCGAGCGGAAGCCGAACTTCGGCACGCGCATCTGCAGCGGCAACTGCCCGCCCTCGAACCAGGGCCGGAGCTTCGCGCCGGAGCGGGACTTCTGCCCCTTCTGCCCGCGCCCGCACGTCTTGCCGACGCCCGAGCCGACCCCGCGGCCGACCCGCTTGCGGCGTTTCTTCGCACCCGGAGCCGGGTGCAGCGCGTTGAGTTCCATGGTCATCTGTTCGTTTCCTGGGAAGCCTCTTCCACCTGCACCAGGTAACCGACCTTCGCGACCATGCCGCGGACGGCCGGCGTGTCTTCCACTTCGACGACGTGCCCGATGCGGCGCAGTCCGAGGCCCGCGAGGCACGCCTTGTGGCGCTTCAGCCGGCCGTTCGAACTCTTCACCTGCCGCACCTTCAGTGTCTTCCCTGCAGTGTTCGCCATCTCGCTTTCCTGCCGCGATCCCGGGCGCCAGTCAGGCGCGGATCTCCTCGACGGTCTTGCCGCGCCGGGCGGCCACCATGTCCGGCGAACGCATGTTCGCGAGCGCCTTGAACGTGGCTCGCACCACGTTGACCCGGTTGGTGGACCCATAGCACTTGGCGAGCACGTTCTGTACGCCGGCCGCCTCGAGCACCGCGCGCATCGGGCCACCCGCGATCACGCCCGTGCCTTCCGACGCCGGCTGCATGTACACCATCGAAGCCCCGTGGCGCTCGCGGACGGCGTACCAGATGGTGGTGCCGTTCAGCTCGACGTCGATCATGTCCCGCCGCGCCGCCTCCATCGCCTTCTGGATCGCCACCGGGACCTCGCGGGCCTTGCCGCGGCCGAACCCGACGCGGCCGTTGCCGTCGCCCACCACGGTCAGGGCCGTGAAGCCGAAAATCCGTCCACCCTTGACCACCTTGGCGACCCGGTTGACGTCGACGAGCTTCTCTACGAGGCCCTCTTCCTTGATTTCTTCGCTGTATGCCATGCCGTTTCGCCTAAAACTCCAGCCCGCCTTCGCGGGCCGCATCCGCGAGCGCCTTCACGCGCCCGTGGTACTTGTACCCCGAGCGGTCGAACGCGACGCGGGTGACGCCCGCGCCCTTCGCCCGGTCCGCGATCAGAGCGCCGACCTTGCTCGCCGCTTCCGCGTTGCCGGTGGACCCGTTCGCGCGCAACGACTCGTCGAGCGTCGAGGCCTGCGCCAGCACCCGGCTCCCGTCGGCGGAGATTACCTGCGCGTACATGTGCCGTGCCGACCGGTACACGGTCAGCCGCGTCGCGCCGAGTTCGCGCATCTTCCTGCGCCCCCGCCGCGCACGCCGCAGACGGGATGTCTTCTTGTCGCTCATGTCCGTTTCGCGCGTTTTGGCTGCTTCTTCCTGCTACTTCTTCTTGGCCTCTTTGCGCCGCACCCGCTCGGTCGCGTAGCGCACGCCCTTGCCCTTGTACGGCTCCGGCGGACGAAACGCCCGGATCTCGGCGGCCACCTGGCCGACGGCCTGGTTGTCGACGCCCCGCACCACGATCTCCGTCTGCGTCGGGGTCTCCGCGTCCACGCCGTCCGGCAGCGTGTACTCCACCGGATGGGAGAAACCGAGTTGCAGGGTCACCGTGCGGCCTTTCGCCTGCGCCCGGTAGCCGACGCCCGAGAGCTGCAGGCGGCGCTCGAAACCCTGGCTGACGCCGACGACCATGTTGTTCACCAGCGAACGGACGGTTCCCGCCATCGCGCGGGCGCGCCGGTCATCGCGCGTCGCCGCGAAAGTCAGCACGCCGTCGGACCGCTCCACCGTGACGTCGTCCGTCAGCGCGAGCTGCAGACTGCCGCGGCTTCCCTTCACCGCGATCTCGCGGTCCGCGACCGTCACCTCGACGTCGTCGGGGACCGTCACGGGATTGTTGGCTACCCGGGACACGCTAGAACACCGTACACAGCACTTCGCCGCCCACGCCGGACTGGCGGGCGGCACGATCCGTGATCACGCCCCGGGGCGTGCTCACCACCGCCACGCCCAGGCCGCCGCGCACGCGCGGGATGTCCCGGCAACGGCGGTATACGCGCAGCCCCGGCCGGCTGACCCGCGCCAGTTCCTCGATGGCGGGGGCGCCGTTGTGGTACTTGAGGCGCACGGTCAGGGTCGGCCGGGCGCCTTCCTCGACCGAGAAATCCGCGATGTAGCCTTCGTCGCGCAGCACGCCGCAGACCGCCGTCTTGAGCTTCGAACTGGGCATGATGACGCTCCGGTGACGCGCGGCCAGGCCGTTGCGGATGCGGGTGAGGAAGTCGGCAAGGGGGTCCTGCATGCTCATCGTGCTACCCGTCGTCCTACCAGCTCGCCTTCAGCAGCCCGGGCACATCGCCCCGCATGGCCGCCTCGCGGAGCTTGTTGCGTCCGAGCCCGAACTTCCGGTACACGCCCCGGGGACGGCCCGTCTGGCCGCAGCGCCTCTGCAGCCGCACCGGGCTCGCGTTGCGCGGCAGCTTCTGCAGTTTGACCTGCGCGTCCCAGCGGTCGTCGTCCGACGCCCCGCGGTCCGCGATGATCGCCTTGAGCGCCTGGCGTTTCGCCGCATAGCGCGCCACTGTCTTCTCGCGCTTCTTCTCGCGCTCGCGCATGGAGAGCTTCGCCATGATTGCTAGTTCCTGAACGGGAAATTGAAGGCCCGCAGCAGCGCGAGCCCTTCCTCGTCGGTCCGTGCCGACGTCGTGATCGCGATGTCGAGGCCGCGCACGGCGTCGACCTTGTCGTAGTCGATTTCGGGGAAGACGATCTGCTCCGACACCCCGAGGGAGTAGTTGCCGCGGCCGTCGAACGACCGTGGATTCAGTCCGCGGAAGTCCCGCATCCGGGGGATGGCGATGCCGATCAGGCGATCGACGAACTCGTACATCCGCTCCCGCCGCAGCGTCACCTTGCAGCCCACGGGCCAGCCGGCCCGGATCTTGAACGCCGCTTCCGACTTGCGCGCCAGCGTGACGATCGCCTTCTGGCCGGCGATGAGGGTCAGGTCGGAGACGGCATTGTCCATGATCTTCCGGTCGGCCACGGCCTCGCCCACGCCCATGTTGAGCGTCACCTTGACGAGCCGGGGCGTCTGCATGGGCGTCCGGTAGGCGAACTGCCCCATCAGGGCCGGCTTGATCTCCTCATCGTATCTTGCGCGCAGGTCGGTCATGGATCGTTCACTCGGCTACTCGGCGGCTCACTCGGGGTCCAGAAGGCTGCCGTCGGACTTGAAGTAGCGGACGCGCCGCCCGTCCTCCATCCGGATACCCACGCGGTCCGGCCGGTCGCTTTCCTCGTTGTAGATCGCCACGTTCGAGACGTGGATCGGCGCCTCCTGGTCCACGATGCCGCCCTGCTGGTTCGCCTGGGGATTCGCGCGCTGGTGCTTCTTCACCATGTTCACGCCGGCGACGACCAGCCGGTCGTCGTCCAGCACGCGCACGACCTCCCCGCGCTTGCCCTTGTCGCGACCGGCAATCACGATCACCTGGTCTTCACGCCTGATCTTGCGCATGGCTCACAGGACCTCGGGCGCCAGCGAGATGATGCGCATGAAGTTCTCCGTGCGCAGTTCCCGCGTCACGGGACCGAAGATGCGCGTACCGACCGGCTGCAACTGCGGCGTCAGGAGGACGGCCGCGTTGCGGTCGAAACGGATCACGGAGCCGTCCGGGCGCCGCACCCCCTTGCGGGTGCGCACCACCACCGCTTCCATCACCTGGCCCTTGCGGACGCGTCCACGGGGGATCGCCTCCTTCACGGTCACCTTGATCACGTCGCCCACGCCGGCGTAGCGGCGCTTCGACCCGCCGAGCACCTTGATGCACTGCACGCGCCGGGCGCCGCTGTTGTCGGCGATGTCCAGCATGGTTTCCGCCTGGATCACGCGCTGGTCTCCTCCTCGGCCGGCGTCGCGGTCGCGTCGTTCTCGTCCGCGGCCTCTTCCACGGCCTCTTCCACGGCCTCGTCCACGCCTTCGTCCACGCCGCCGTCCACCCCCGGAAGAGCCGTGGCGCCGCGCGCAAGCAGCCGCCACGACTTCTGCTTCGAGATGGGCCGCGTCTCGACGATGGTGACGTGGTCTCCCACGCGGCACTCGTTGTCCTCGTCGTGGGCGTGAATCTTCGAACGCCGCCGCAGGATCTTCCCGTACACCGGGTGCTTCACGCTGCGCTCGACGAGCACCGTGATCGTCTTGTCCCTGCGGTCGGAGATCACCGACCCGGACAGGGTGCGCGTGCCAGGCTGCGTCTTCGCCGTCTCGCTCGAGTCACTCACCTTCGTTCTCCCGCGGCTCTTGCGGCTCCTGCGGCTCTTGTAGCTCCTGCGGCTCCTGCAGCTCTCGCAATACCGTCTTGACGCGCGCGATGTCGCGTCGGGCCTCCTTCAGGAGGTGCGTCTGCGGCAGGTGTTCGCTGCCGCGCTGCATCCGCAGGTTGAACTGCTCGCGCCGCAGGCGGACCAGTTCCTCCTGCAGCGCGTCCCTTTCCATGTCCCTGAGTTCCGATGCCTTCATGTCGTCGCGTCGCTTCTCGTCCCGTCACATGGCCGACCGCGACACCACGGTCGTGGAAAACGGCAGCTTCGCCGCCGCCAGCTCGAATGCGCGCCGGGCCACTTCCTCGGAAACGCCCTCCATCTCGTAGAGGATCCGCCCGGGCTTGATCTGGGCCACCCAGTACTCGACGCTGCCCTTGCCCTTGCCCTGCCGCACTTCCAGCGGCTTCTTCGTGATCGGCTTGTCGGGGAACACGCGTATCCAGACCTTCCCGCCCCGGCGCGCGTGGCGCGTCATCGCACGCCGCGCCGCCTCGATCTGCCGGGCCGTCAGGCGGCCGCGGCCGGTGGCCTTCAGCCCGAACTCTCCGAAGCTGACCCGGTTGCCGCGGGACGCGAGTCCGCGGTTGCGGCCCTTCTGCTGCTTTCTGTACCGCGTTCTCTTCGGCTGCAACATCGTTCGAGTCCTTCGTCCTCCGCTCGCTCCGCCCGGACGGCGCTAGCGACCCTGCGCCTCGTCCTCGGTCTCTTCGCCGGGCATGACCTCGCCCTTGAAGATCCAGACCTTCACGCCGATGATCCCGTAGGTCGTCTTGGCCTCCGCCGTCGCGTAGTCGATGTCCGCCCGCAGCGTGTGCAGGGGTACCCGCCCCTGGTGGTACACCTCGGCGCGCGCGATCTCGGCGCCGCCGAGACGGCCCGCCACGCGCACCTTGATGCCCTTGGCCCCGAGGCGCATCGCGTTCTGGATGACCCGGCGCATCGCCCGGCGGAACTGCACGCGGCGTTCGAGCTGCTGTGCGACGTTCTGCGCGACGAGCAGGGCGTCGACCTCCGGCTTGCGGACTTCCTCCACGTTGATGTGCACCGGGACGCGCATCATCCGGTACAGCTCCGCGCGCAGGCGCTCCACGTCCTCGCCCTTCTTGCCGATGACGATGCCGGGCCGGGCGGTGTGGATGGTGACGCGGGCCGTCTGCGCCGGCCGCTCGATCTCGATGCGGCTGACCGACGCCTGGGCGAGCCGGCGGCGGAGGTAGTCGCGCACCTCGAGGTCGTTCAGCAGGTACTCCGAGTAGGTGTTCCGTTCGGCGTACCACACCGAGCGGTGGTCGGCGACGATGCCGAGCCGCAGCCCGGTCGGATTGACTTTCTGACCCATTCGCCTGCCCTATCCTTCGTCGTCCGTCACCGCCACGGTGACATGGCTCGTGCGCTTGAAAATCCGGTCCGCGCGGCCCCGAGCGCGGGGGCGGATGCGCTTCATCGTGACGCCCTCGTCGACGTAGATCTCGCCCACCACCAGTTCGTCCACGTCCGCACCCTCGTTCTCCTCCGCGTTCGCGATGGCCGACTCGAGCACCTTCGACACGAGCCCCGCGGCCTTCTGCGGGCTGAAGGTGAGGATGTCCTGCGCCTCCTCGACCGGCTTGCCGCGCACCATGTCGGCCACCAGCCGCGCCTTGCGGGGAGAAATCCGCAGCATCTTCGCCTGCGCCACGACCCGCATCGCTACCGCCTCGCCTTGCGGTCCGCCGCGTGACCCCGGTAGGTCCGCGTCGGCGCGAACTCGCCGAGCTTGTGGCCCACCATGTCCTCGGTCACGAACACCGGCACGTGCTGGCGGCCGTTGTGCACGGCGATGGTCAGGCCCACCATGTCCGGGGCGATCATCGATCGCCGCGACCACGTGCGGATGGGCCGCTTGTCGCCGCCATCCTGCGCGGCGGCCACCTTCTTCGCGAGGTGCAGGTCCACGAACGGACCCTTGCGCACCGATCTGGGCATCCCGTAACGCCTCTCTTTGCTCGTTGCTCTCTGTCTCTTTCCGGCCTTTCGGCTACCGCGACTTCCGCGTCCGCCGACGCACGATCAGCGCGTCCGTCCGCTTGTTCGTGCGCGTCTTGTGCCCCTTCGTCGGCACCCCCCACGGGGTCACCGGGTGACGGCCGCCGGACGACTTGCCCTCGCCGCCGCCATGCGGATGGTCCACCGGGTTCATCGCCACGCCCCGCACCGTCGGGCGCCGGCCCCGCCACCGCGCCGCGCCCGCCTTGCCGAGCGAACGCAGGTTGTGCTCGCTGTTGCCGACCTCGCCGAGCGTGGCCCGGCAGTCCGTGAGCACGCGCCGCATCTCGCCGGAGCGCAGGCGCAGCGTGGCGTAGGCGCCTTCGCGGGCGACGAGCTGCGCCGAGGTGCCGGCGCTGCGCGCGAGCTGCGCGCCCTTGCCGGGCTTGAGCTCCACGCAGTGGATCACGCTGCCGAGCGGCACGTTCCGGAGCGCCAGGGCATTGCCCGGACGGATCGGCGCGCTGCCCCCCGACATCAGTTCGTCTCCGACGGCGACGCCTCGCGGCGCCACGATGTAGCGGCGTTCCCCGTCCACGTACTTCAGGAGCGCCAGGTTGGCGCTGCGGTTCGGGTCGTACTCCAGCCGTTCCACGACGGCCGCGATGCCGTCCTTGTTGCGGCGGAAGTCCACCTTGCGGTAGTTGCGCTTGTGGCCGCCGCCGCGGTGACGGGTGGTGATGCGGCCGTTCGCGTTGCGGCCGCCGGTCTTCGGGTTCGGCTCGAGCAGCGGCTTGTACGGCCCGCCCCGATGCAGCGCCGGGTCGACGATCTTGACGACGAAACGGCGCCCGGGGGAAGTCGGTCGGGTCTTGACGGCAGGCATGGTCTAGCGCTCCGCGACGAAGTCGATGTCCTGGCCCTCGGCGAGCCGGACATACGCCTTTTTCCAGTCCTTCTTGCGCGTCTTTTGCGACCCCTGCCGGAAGCCGCGCTTTACCTTGCCCTTCTGGTTGAGGGTCGTGACGCGCAGCACCGAGACCTCGAAGATGGACTCGACGGCTTCCTTGATCTCCGCCTTCGTCGCGTCCCGGACCACCTTGAAGGCGTACTGGTTGTTCGCGTCGCCGAGGTTGGAGACCTTCTCGGAGACGTGCGGCTCGAGCAGCACCATGTACCGCCGTTCGTCGTTCACGAGAGCGCCTCCTCGAGGGCCCGGATCGCCTCCACGGTCACCAGCACCTTGTCGTGGTTCAGCAGGCTCACCGGGTCGAGCGCCGGAACGTCGCGTACGTCCACGCCACGCAGGTTCCGTGCCGCGAGATAGAGGTTCTCGTCGACCGACGTCGCGACGATGAGCACTTTCGCAGGCGAGGGGGAGAGATCGAGGGCCGCGAGCTTCGCGGCGAGGGGCTGGGTCCTGGGGGAGTCGACGGAGAATTCGGAGGTGAGGAGGAGACGGTTCTGGCGGATCAGCTCGGAGATGATGCAGCGCATGGCGCCACGGTACATCTTGCGATTGACCTTCTGCGCATGGCTGCGCGGCTTCGCCGGGAAGGTGCGCCCGCCGCCCCGCCGCAGCGGGCTGCGCGTGGAGCCGACCCGCGCACGACCGGTCCCCTTCTGCCGGTACGGCTTGCGCCCGCCGCCGCGAACCTCGGCACGCGTCTTCTGCGCATGCGTACCGCTGCGGCCGGCGGCCATGTAGGCGACGACCACCTGGTGCACGAGCGCCTCGTTGAACGCCCGCGCGAACGTCGCGTCCGCCAGTTCGACGCTGCCGCCGTCGTTCTGCAGGGCAAGTTCCACGGCTAAGCCTCCACCCTCGCCTTGGCCTTCACCGCCGGACGGACGGTCACGTCGCCACCGGCGGGGCCCGGTACCGAACCCTTGATGAGCAGCAGGTTGCGTTCGGTGTCGACGCGCACCACGGTCAGGTTCTGCGTCGTCACGCGCTCGTCGCCCATGTGGCCGGCCATCTTCTTGCCCTTGAAGACGCGGCCCGGTGTCTGGCACTGACCGATCGACCCGGGCGCCCGGTGCGCCTGCGAATTGCCGTGACTCCACCCCTGCGCGCCGAACTTCCAGCGCTTGATGGTGCCCGCGTAGCCCTTGCCCTTGGAGACGCCGGTCACGTCGACCTTCTGACCCTCCTCGAACTGGCCCGCGCCGATCTCGGCGCCGGGTTCGAGAGGTTCGTCGGTCCCCCCGGACACGCGAAACTCCCACAATCCCCGCCCGGCGGCGGTGCCCGCCTTCGCGAAGTGCCCGGCCATCGGCCGGGTGACCCGGTTGGGCCGCGCCGCCCCCGCGGTCACCTGGACCGCCTCGTAGCCGTCGGACTCGACCGTCTTGACCTGGGTGACGCGGTTGGGATCCACCGCGATCACCGTCACGGGAATGGAATCGCCTTCCTCGGTGAAGACGCGGGTCATGCCGCTCTTTTTCCCAACGACCCCGATGGCCATTCCGTGTCACTCTCCAGGCGACGGGCGAACCGTCGCGCGGCGGGTAAGAAAACGCCGCCTTCCTTTTCTCCCTTTTTCCTTCCGGGATAAGGAAAGGCGGCGTTTCGCCTCAATTCAAGCTGATCTGCACCTCTACGCCGGCCGCCAGATCGAGCTTCATCAAAGCATCGACGGTCTTCTCCGTCGGCTCGATGATGTCGAGCAGCCGCTTATGGGTGCGAATTTCGTACTGGTCGCGCGCGTCCTTGTCGACGTGGGGCGAGATCAGGACGGTGTAGCGCTCCTTGCGGGTCGGCAAGGGTATCGGCCCAAGCACCTGCGCACCGGTACGCTTCGCCGTGTCGACGATCTCCTCCGTCGACACGTCGATCAACCGGTGATCGAACGCTTTCAAGCGTATGCGAATACGCTGGTTCTGGACCACGAACTACCTCGAA
>JAJDTI010000115.1 GCA_022827245.1 Pseudomonadales bacterium
CCCGACCTCCGGCGAAGCCGTCGTCCGCGCCGGCACCCGCTCCCTGCCTCCCATCCGGTCGTCGAACCCCAGCGTGTAGCCGGTCGCGTGCGCGCGCTCGAGGACGAACCGCAGCTCGACGCCGACCGCGGTCCTCTCGCCAGCGAACGCGCCCACCGACTCCCGCGCCGAGCTCCACGGCTCCCGCTCCAGCGGGTAGTAGCCCGCCGCGTGGCCCTGCTCGTACCCGCGCGTGCCGACCGCCCGCAGCACGTCCTTCAACTCCGCCGACATCCCCGGCACATCGCCGGGATCGAGGTCTCCTCCCGCCTCCCGCGCCCGCGGCAGGGCCGGCGCCGCCGCCTGCACCTCTTCCCGCACCTTGCTCTCGCGCTCGCCGGCCTCATCTGCCATGTGCCCCTCACCCTCCTTCGGCTGGCGCAGGCGGCGCCGGCCCCCTCAGTTCGCTGCTCCGTGAACCGGACGTGGTGCTCGTTCACCCTGTCGTCTGAAACCGAGCCGGCTCACCGCCATCGCCGCCCGCGCCCTCGGCCGAACCGCCGCTCCACGTCTCCAGGTCCTCGCCGCCGGGCTGCGGCTCCCGCTCGAGGATCCCCGTCTCCCGGAGCATCCGCCCCAGCTCCTCGTCCGTCATGTTGAGCAGGTCCGTGTCTGACACCACCGGCTGCATGCTGTCCAGCAGCGCGTGGAACGCCTCGCCAGCACCGCGTCCGCCACCGCCTCCCCCGACAACGGCACGAGCTCAACATCCAGCCCCCAGGCCCGGACCTCGGCCTCCGTCAGGTTCATGTGGCTCGCGGCCGCCGGCTGGCTCCCGGCGAGTTCGTGCCGCCAGCCGTCGTGGGGTTCATCGGCCGCCAGCTCGACCTGGACGGGACGAGCTCGTCGACATCGGCCACGGGGACCGGACCTCCTCACGCTCGCGGCGCTTGTAGCGTCGAGACCCAAGTCGCGACCGGCAGCAGCGGATACGCCCAGCGCCATGGTTCACCGCTCTGCCCAAACCAACCCAGGAGGCCAATCACGGTCACCAGAGGCAGGAGCAACGGAAGCTGCTTGCTCCGCCTCTTGTCGTAGACGAGCAGCTTGTAGGCACCTCGTGCGCGGATCAGCTCGTACACGATCTTCGCGAACCCTCCGGTGACCCACCCACTCGCGAAGAACCCCAGGGTTCGATCGGGATCATCGCCGGTCTCCATCCGCCAGATCAGGAAACCGGGCACGAGCACGCCGCAGAAACAGAACCCGAGCACCTTGCTCAGCCTCCAGCCGAAGACGGTCCTGGGTCTCCCGCTCATGGAAACGTACCACCGCAGGCGTGTAACCATCGCGCCCGCGCCCGGCATCCCCTCGTCGCTCCTGCACACCTACTCGGCCGCGGCAGCCCTCGACAGCCAGTCCCGCCACGCCGTCAGCGTGGCAAGTCCAAAGACGGGAGGCACCGTCAGGTACCACTCTGCGCCGTTGCTCGAATACATGAGCAGGCCCCAACACGACCAGAAGATCCCCACCCACGTCCTGGGCGGTTCCTTCCGCCGCGGGCCCAGCATCACCATTCCCGCCACCATCAACGCCATCGCCCCCGTGAACACCAAGCCCTTCAGCCCGGTCCACAGGTAGCCGCCCGCCACCAGCCCGACCCACAGCAGAATCACCACCGCGCCGGGGACACGCTCAACCAACGACCGCCATCGCGTCATGGGCAGCACAATCAACGCGATCGGGCCCGTGAAGACCAAGCCCTTCAGCCCGACCCACAGGTGGCCGCCCACCACCAGCCCGACCCACAGCAGAACCACCATCGGCCCGGGCATACGGCCAACGGACTGGATCCGTGGGCTCGGCGCTGGCGGCGGCAGGACCACTCTCTCTGGAACCATCGGATACGTCCGTCGCGCGCCCCTCTACTCGAATCGTAGCGCCTCGATGGGGTTGATCCGTGTCGCTCGCCGCGCGGGAAGCCAGCAGGCGACCAGCGCCACCGCCACGAGCACGAGCGGAGCAGCCGCGAACGTCAGAAGGTCGTCGGTGGCGACACCGTACAGCAGGCTCTCCAGAACGCGGCTCGAGGCGGCCGCACCGGCCATGCCGGCTGCGGCGCCGACGGCCACGAGCACGCCGGCCTGCCTGGCCACCAGCGCGAGAATGTCGCCGCGCCGGGCCCCCAACGCCATGCGAATGCCAATCTCGCCCCGGCGCTGCGCCACCGTGTAGCTGAGCAGCCCGAAGATCCCGAGAGCCGCGAGAAGCAGGGCGAGCCCGGCGAACGACCCGACGAAGACCGCGTAGAAGCGAGGCTCCGCGACCGCGTTCGACAGCCGCGCCTCCATCGTCAGCACCGTGCCGAGCCTCGCTTGAGGGTCCGTCGCCGCCACGGCTTCGCGGAGAAACGGAACCACCGCCAGCGAGTCGCCGGTCGTTCGGACGGTCACGAATATCATCGTGCTGAAGCCGAACCCCCTCTCGCCGCGGACCTGAGCCAGTGGGAAGAACGCTTCGGCCTGGGATTCAGCGGTGAGCTCAAGGCCCTCGTGCACGACGTCCCCCACGACGCCGACTACCTCCCAGGGTTCCCCGAAGGGCGACACCACCCGCTGGCCGACCGCCGGCCCGCTCCCGAACAGCTCGCGGGCCAGCGTTTCGTTGGCCACCAGCACACGCGGACTCCCGGATCCGTCGAAACGCGTGATGGTGCGTCCGTCGCGGAGGCGGAACCGCATGGCCTCGATATAGCCGGGACTCACGACCCGGACTTTCGTCCGGACCATCTCGTTCGAGCTCGGCCTCGGCGTGCCTGCCACGTAGAACAGCGTCTGGCTCGTCGTGTCCTCGTCGAGCGGCAGGTTCCTCGACAACCCGAACGCGTCGACATCCGGAAGGGGCTCCAGCCGCGCCGTCATCTCGTGGAGTCCCCCGTAACGATCCTGCGAGTTCGCCCGTGCTTCCGGCGCCATGGATGGCTGGCCCGAAAATGGAAACAACGCCTGGGCGGAAACCACGTTGGCCGGGTCGTAGCCGCGGTCGAAGGTGACGAGTTCCACGAAGCTGCGCAGCAGCAGGCCGGTGCCGACCAGCAGCACCAGCGCGAGCGCCACCTGCGCCATCACCAGGACCGTTCTCGACCGGTTCGACCGCAAGAGCCGGAAGCCGCCCGCGGACTGCGCGCTCCCCTCGTTCAGCGTGCGCACCAGGTCGAGCCGCGACCATTGCAGGGCCGGAACCGCACCCGACAGCAGGCCGACGAGCACCGACAGCCCGACGGTGAACACGACCGTCACCGCGTCGATGCCCACCTCGTCGAGCCTCGCGACGTCGACCGGAACGAGCGCCGGTGCCGCGCGCAGGACGACGGCCGCCGCGGCCAGGCCGAGCACGCCCCCGGTCAGGCCCAGCGCCACGCTCTCGGTCAGGAGCTGCCGCACGAGCCGGCCGCGACCCGCGCCGAGCGCCGCGGAGAGGGCGAGCATCCGTTGGC
>JAJDTI010000045.1 GCA_022827245.1 Pseudomonadales bacterium
CTCGATGCTGGCCTGGCGCGATGGCCGACGGCGTTTCGATGCCACGAGAGGGGTTCCCGGGAGGCTTGCGCTCACGGGAAAGTCTATCCCAGATTACTGTACATGTGAACAGTTAAAGGCCGAGAAACCCGAACGGACCGACCCTTACCCAAACAGAACATCGCCCATTTCATCGGGGAGCCGGCCGCGGACCGTGCCGACGAGCCAGGAATGGCCGCGGGATCTTGAAATGGGCGATGTTCTCTTCGGGACGGCTACGGTCTCGGCGACCGATCTCGCCAATGAATAGGGAGATGTTCCGTTGCGGAGGGATGCCGTTCGCAACGCCTGGTCGGCCCCAGCCCGGCTCCTGGCCCTGTTGTCACTGGACCCCACCAGGAGCAGGGAGCGTTTTCCACGGGCCGTCCACGGGCGCGGTCCCCCGAAACCACAGAGCGCCGGTGGGCGGGCGGTGGAGAACGCGGCGCCGCGCCGTCGCCGCCCTTGATTAGGGCGATGTTCGGTTTGCGGAGCGATGCCGTGCAGGACCCCGGCTGTCGCCCGGCCGGTCACCCACACGTCCACGAGCAGGGAGCGCCCTCCACTGGCCATGCACGGGCGCGGACACTTCCAACGGTCAACGCCGGTGGCGGGCGATGGAAAGGGGGGCGCCCGGTCGGGCGCGGGACGCGGGCTAGTTGGCGGCGCCGGCGTACCCGGAAGCGGCCAGCGCGGCCTCCGGCACTGCGCCCTCTCCGGCGGTCACGACTTCCCAGGCGTCGCCGACCCGCAGGAGCGCGCGGGCGAGCTTGTTGTTGAGGGCGTGGCCGGACATGTATCCCTCGAATGCCCCGATCACGGGCTTGCCGAGCAGGTACAGGTCGCCGATCGCGTCGAGCACCTTGTGCTTGACGAACTCATCCTCGTAGCGGAGCCCTTCGGTGTTGAGGATGCGCGCGTCGTCGATGCCGATGGCGTTCTCGAGGCTCGACCCCAGGCAGCGGTTGATGGCCTGTGCCTGCTCGAGTTCGTCGATGAGCCCGAACGTACGCGCCCGACTCACCTCGGCCACGTAGGACGTTGCCGCGAAGTCGACCTCGACGCGCTTGGGATAGCGGTTGAAGACCGGGTGGTCGGCGACGAAGGTGTACGCCGCGCGAAAGCCGTCGTAGGGACGCAATGCCGCGGTGGCGCCACCCTGGGAGACCTCGATCTCCCGCGTGATGCGCACGAACTGACGCGGCGCCGGCAGTTCCTCGATGCCGATGCCCTCGATCAACTGCACGAACGGCGCTGCGCTGCCGTCCATGATGGGCACTTCCTCGTCGGAAAGCTCCACCACGAGGTTGTCGATGCCGAGCCCCCACAGGGCGGACATCAGGTGCTCCACGGTCGCGACCTGGACACCGTTCTCGAGGATGCTCGTCGACAGCGTCGTGTCGGACACGTTTCGGGCGAGGGCGCGCACCACCCGGGGATGGCCGAGGTCGGTACGCACGAAACGGATGCCAGTATCGGCGGGCGCGGGACGCAGGGTCATCGCCACTTTCTTGCCCGTGTGTACGCCCACGCTGAGGGCGTACACCGGTGCCCGAATGGTCCGTTGACACAGCATCTCAAACGCTCGCTACTGCTCGGATCAGGTTCGAATCCGATGCTGGAACTGCGATCATACACACGCGCGGGGCCAAAATGAAGAAAAAATGGAGGGAAAATCGATGAATCCGGCAGAAGCGCGCCAGGGCCCGCCCGACGCCTCGCCGGCATCGGGCGCCCCGCGTGCCGGCACGCACGTCCTGTGCGTCGCTCCCATGATGGCCTGGACCGATCGCCACTGTCGCGCCTTCCACCGCGTGCTGGCGCCGCACGCGCGCCTCTACACCGAGATGGTCACGGCGGATGCGCTGCTGCACGGGCCGACCGCGCGCCTGCTGGCCTTCGACCCGAGCGAACACCCCGTGGCCCTGCAACTCGGCGGATCCGAACCCGGGGCGCTGGCGCGCTGCGCCCGCCTGGCCGCGGAGCGCGGCTTCGACGAAGTGAACCTGAACGTGGGATGCCCCTCGCCGCGGGTGCAGCGCGGCGCCTTCGGAGCATGCCTGATGCTCGAGCCGCGCCGCGTGGCGGACTGCCTGGCCGCGATGCGCGAGGCATGCGCGCTGCCCGTCACGGTCAAGTGCCGCCTGGGCGTGGACGGTCACGACGACTATCCGTTCCTGCGCGACTTCGTCGGCGCCTGCGCCGACGCTGGCGTCACCACGTTCGCCGTGCATGCGCGCATCGCGGCGCTGACCGGTCTGAGTCCGGCGCAGAACCGCAGTGTCCCACCGCTCGACTACGGGCGCGTCCGCCGGCTGAAGCAGGAGTTTCCGCACCTCGCGGTGGTGCTGAACGGGGGCCTCCGGGACACGGCGCGCGTTGTCGGTGCTCTCGCCTGGGCCGACGGCGTCATGGTCGGCCGCGGCGCCTACCGCAACCCCTGGTGGCTGGCCGAACTCGAACGGGCGCTGTTCGGCACGGACCTGCCGGCCGGCCCACACGCCGTGCTCGAGCGGTATGTCGGGGACTACGTGGACCGCACCCTCGCCGACGGCGCGCGCCTGCACGACGTCGCCCGGCATCTCCTGGGCCTGTTCAACGGCATGCCGGGCGCCCGGGCGTGGCGCCGCCACCTCTCGGAGGAAACACGCCGGCCCGGCGCCGGCGTCGAGGTGCTGGAAGCTGCGGCGAACCGGCTGCCCGAAGCGGCCTGAGTCCGCGACCGTCGGGCTCTTTCGCCGCGCCGCGCCGCGACCCGTCAGTTCGCGCCGGGCCGCGCCGCCTCGAGCGTGGCGACGAGGTCGCGGAATGTTGCGGCGTTCGACTCGTTCATGTCCATGAGCACGCGGTGCGCCTCGAGGACGCGGCGGCGCAGGTCCTCAGGCGTCGACTCGGCCTGCGGCAGTTCGCCCAACTGCTCCTCCTCCTGCAGCGGCTGCTCGACGATGTGGAAGATGTCGTCGAAGCCCATGGTGCGCAGGATGCGGGTGATGTCGTAGTTCGTCGACACCAGCGTCGGCTTGAAGCCGAACTGCTCGCGCGCGGCGATCGAGAGTTTCGCGAGCACGCCGAGCGACGTGCTGTCGATCCCGTCCGTGCGGCTCAGGTCGACGACCACCGACTTGAAGTCCTTGTCCCGGTACATGTCCGCCAGGAAGTCGTCGACGGCGGCGCACAGGTTCACCCGCACGTCTCCCACGAACTTCATCAGGTACATGCCGTCGCTGTCGGCGACCAGGATGCGCCCGGCCAAGTCAGGCTCCGCAGGCGACCATCAGGCAGGTCATGTCGTCCGGACCGGCCACGGCGGCGTCGACCCCGAGGGCGGACCACAGCCGGTCGATGTCGGCGCCGCACTCCACGGCCGCCTCCTGGATGCGATGCTCCTTGCCGGCCAGCCCCGTCTCCGGGATGACTTCGAGCACGCCGTCGGACAGCAGGACCAGGTTGTCGCCCTCGGCGAGTTCCACGCCGGCGGAGTCGTAGGCGACGTCCTGGAACAGCCCGACGGGCTTGCCCGACAGCTCGAGCAGGCGCGTGTGCCCCTCCCGGACCCGGATCGCGTGCGGGAAGTGACCGGCGTTCGCATAGCGCAACGCGTTCGTGCGCATGTTGACCACCCCGAGGAACATCGCGACGTGCTTGTCGATGCGGTTCTCGAGGATCTCCCGGTTGAGCGCAACGAGGATCTCCCCGGGTTCGCGCAGCATGCTCGGGCGGTACTCGCGCCGCAGGCGGCGCGAGAAGTTCTTCAGGATGACCGTGACGAAGGCGGACGACGCGCCGTGACCGGACACGTCCGCGATGTAGAAGACGAAGTGCTCGTCGGTGATACGGAAGTAGTCCACGAAGTCGCCCGACAGCAGCAGCGACGGATGGATGCGGTGCCGCAGCCGGTAGTGGTCGAGGGCCATCGGGTTGGGCGGCAGCATGCCCATCTGGATGTACCGGCCGGCGCGCTGGTCGCGCTCGAGTTCGCCGAGTTCCCGGAACAGTTGGGGGTCGTTCGCGCGGCGCGCCCGGGAACGCCGGATGTTGCGTTCGAGTACGGCAACAAGGGCGTCGTCGTCCGCGGCGGGCCAGGGCAGGACGTCCGTGAAGCCGAGCGCCATGGCCGCCGCGAGGTCCTGGGCGCAGGGCGTCTCGGCGCAGGCCAGCAGGGCCGGGAGCCGGTCCAGGCGGGTCGCGAACGGCCGGACCAGCTTCGCGAGTGCGTCGCACCCGTGGAAGCCGCAGACAAACAGTTCGATGGGGTCCGTATCCGAGGCGCCGGGGAGTTGCGTACCGCGTCCCCGGGTTGCGGCATAGCCGAGTTCGTTGAGGCGTTGGACCAACGATGCACCGCTCGGCGCATCGTCATCCATCACCACGATGGACATCTCGTTTCCGTGCAGGGCGACGATGGGACGCGAACCCTACTCCTTTGCGTCCTGGACAACAACTGCCTCCGGCGCGTCCGGGGTCGGGATGACGACGTCGGCCGAGACCAGCCGGCGCAGCGTGTCCTCGCCGAAGCGAAGCACCTGTTCGCGGTCGCGTCCGAGGCCGTCCGCCAGTGCCGTCAGCGCCTCGCGAGCGCTCCCGACCTCCGCGAGCAGGCCCAGCAGGCGGGTGGTCGCCGCGTTCGACTCCATCCGGTGAAGGCGGTCGTCCCGGTCGCGGTAGACGATCAGCCAGGTCGGCGCCTCCGGCGGCTCGTCCGGCTGGAAGTCGGCGCCGATGCGATGCACCGGAAACCGGTAGTGCAGCGGCCAGGCCAGGGGCGACACCGCGAAGCGGGCGTCGAGCGACGGCGGCGCGTCGCCGGCCGGCGGCAGGACCTCGTCCGACTGTTCGAGGGACCGCCGGGCCCACTCGTAGTGGCACAGTTCCGCCAGGAACGGCGGGTCCTCAGGGGCCTCGCGTTCCGTCTCCAGGTATCGCAGGAACTCGGTGGAGATGTCCCGGAAGTACGGCGAGTGCGACGTGTGACGCTCGACGAAGTCGCGTACCGCGGCATGCCAATGCGCTTCCTGCAGTACCTGCCTTGCGGTGGGGAAGGTCCGCGCCAGGAAACCCTCGATGTTGCGGTAGACCAGGCGCGCATAGACCGCCATGCGCCGGGGGTCCACGCCGGCCGGCGCCGGATGCCGCTCCGGGTTGCGGATATGCCCCGCGAACGCGCGCTGGACGGCCTGGAAGGCCGGAACGCCGTCACCGGTCGGCACGGCCGCTCCGCGCGCGCTCCTGGAGCGCGCGGATGGTGTCCACCTCGCCGAGCAGCTTCGGCACGGGCGGGTAGTTGAAGTCGCGTTCGAGCACGGTCGGCAGGACGCCGAAGTTGGCGTAGGCGCGCTCGAGCAGCGTCCAGACCTCGTCGATCACGTCGGCGCCGTGGGTGTCGATGCGCAGGTCCGGCGCCTCCACGCGATGTCCCGCGACGTGGACGTAGGCCGCCCGCTCCCCCGCGAGACCGTCGAGGAACGCTGCGGCGTCGTAACCGAAGTTGACGCTGTTCACGTGGATGTTGTTCACGTCGAGCAGCAGTTGGCAGTCCGCGCGTTCCAGGACGGCGTTGACGAAGGCCAGCTCCTCCATCTCCTGGCCGGGGGCGGCGTAGTAGGACACGTTCTCCACGGCGATGCGGCGCTCCAGGATGTCCTGGACACGGCGGACCCGCTCCGCCACGTAGTCGACCGCCTCCTCCGTAAACGGGATCGGCATCAGGTCGTAGAGGTGTCCGTGGTCGCTGCAGTAGCTCAGGTGCTCGGAGTACACGTCGATCCCGTGCTCGTCGAGGAACGCCTTGACCTCCCGGACGAAGTCGACGTCGAGGGGCGCCGGCGAGCCGAGCGAAAGCGAGAGCCCATGGCAGACGAACGGGAATCGCTCGGTGTACTCCCGGAAGGCGCGGCCGAGACGGCCGCCCACGCGGATCCAGTTCTCCGGCGCGACCTCCATGAAGTCGACGGCGCGATCGACTTTCCCGCGGTGCTCGGCGAGGTCGTCGAACATGCCACGGCGCAACCCGAGGCCGGCCGTCATGGGGCGGCGGTCGTCACGGAGTGGGAAAAGGAGACGGGCGCCCCGCGGGAAGGACTCCCGCGGGGTTGCCCGAATTCGGGAGGGTCAGGCTTCTTCGTCGCTGGTGTCGTCCTTGTCGCCTTCGCCGCACTGGCCTTCGCCGCACTGGCCTTCGCCTTCGCCTTCACCGCAATTGCCTTCGCCCTCGTGCTGACCCGCCAGGAGGTCGTAGCCGTCGGCGTCGGAAGCGAAGGGGTTCTCGTCGGCGCTCACCGTCGCACCGGTCATGGCGGCCGCGAAAGCAGCGCTGATGGCGGCAGCAATCGTCTTCTTCTTCAGGTTCGTCATTGGTACTTCCTTCCCTTGTTACCGTGTTTTGCTTGGCAGGCGGTCCGACAGTGACGGTAGCGCGTCGCCACACGCGCCCTCCCGAAGACTTCCAGGCCGTCGGCGCAGCGGACTGTACCACCCTTCCGACGGCAGCGTCACGCACGCGATTCCGGGGGTTCAGGAGCCGTTCAGGTGCCCGTTCAGCGCAGCCCGGCCCTGCGTTCCAGCGGCTCGAACGCGCGTCCCAGGCGCTCCGGCGACACCTTCTCCCGCGTGCCCACCCGCTGACTGAAGAGCGCCACGCGGTACTCCTCCACCAGGTAGCGCGCATCGACGACTTCGGGGGCCCCGGGCAGCGCCTCGGCGAGCGCGTCCAGGCGCACTTCCCAGCGCGCGGCCTCCGCCGCACCCTCGAGGTCCCGCCGCACGCGCCCCTGCAGGTGCGTCGCGCGGTACACGACCGCGTCCAGGTAGCGCGGCACGTCGCGCAACCGCTCCGCCGGGGTCCGGTTGGGGAAATCCGGCGGCACCAGGCGCTCGAGGTGCGCGGCCATGTCCTCGCCGCTGGCGCGGAACGCCGGGGACTCGAGCGCCTGCACCTCGCGGGCGGCGTCGAACCGGCGCGCCAGGATCGCGCGGCTCGCCGCAACGAGTTCTGCGCACGTCGACGCCAGGCGGCCGGCGCCGGCGTCGAGCGCCGCCTCGAACTCCCGCGCTCCGGTCGGGAGTGCGCGGCCGTCGAAGAAACAGGTCCACGCCGCGGCCAGCAGCAGTTCGTCCACGAGCCGCGCATGGGTACCCAACGTGGCGTAGTGCAGCGCCATCGTGCGTTCCGCCTCGATGTCCCGGCGCAGCCGACGCGCGCGCCGGCGATCGGTCAGGAGCGCCATGCGGCTGTAGCCGCGCCGGTTGGTGGCGTGTTGGCTGGACCGGTGCGTGAGCAGGACGAGGTCCACGCGGTCGCCGTCGTCGCGCAGGGCCGGGTACGCCATGACGCGGCCCGCGCGACCGTCCACGGTCAGCGTCTCCGGGACGCCGTCCGCCGGGAACGCCGTGAGCCCCTGCCGCTCGTAGCGTTCGCGGGCCGCCGCCGCGCCGCGCTCGACCCGCCCGAGCAGGCGCGCCTGCAGCGACTCGAGGTCCCGGTCCTGATCCACGACGCGGCCCTTCGCGCCCCGGACCTGCACGTTCATGCGCAGGAAGGGCGTGACCGCCTCGGGCCGCCAGTCGGACGCCCCGATGACGACGCCGTAGTCGCCTTCGACCCGCTCGGCGAGGGCGGCGAGCAGGCCGCCCTGCCGATACCGGTCGGAGCGCAGCAGGACCGCCGTCATCTCGCGGGCCTTGTCGGGTACGGGGGCGAGACGCCGCCGGACCGATTTCGGCAGCGCCTTCAGGAGGTCCACGCACTTCTGCTCGAAGAACCCGGGGACCAGCCAGTCGAGCGGTCCCTGCCGGAGATGCGGCAGCACCCCCACGTCCACGCGCACCGACACGCCGTCGTCGGGCTCGCCCGGGGCGAAGCGATACTTGAGGGGCAGTTCCAGCCCGTCGATGCGCAGCACCGGCGGGAAGTCCGTGTCCGGGACGCCGGCGTCGGTCCGCGTCATGAGGTCCGCTTCGGTCATCCGGAGCCCCTCGACCGACGCCGGGTCGGCCCCGGCCAGCCACGCGGTGAGGGCCGCGACGCTCCACACGTCTTCCGGCAGCCGCCGCAGGTAGAAGTCCGCCTGCGCCTCCGCCGATGCGAGGACGTCGACGCGGCGGCCCTTGGCCTGCAGCTCCACGATCCTGCGCGTGAGCGCGAGGTTCCTGTCCAGGAAGGCCGGGCGCGGATGCCGGCCGGCACGCACCACGCCGTCCGCGCTCCCGACCAGGGCATGCCGCACGAACAGCTCCCGCGCCTCCTCCGGGTCGATCGGGCCGAGCCGCACGGCGCGCCGTTCGACCACGGGCAGGCCGTACAGCGTGGCCCGCTCGAAGACCATCGGCTCCCCCCGGCGCGCGTCCCAGTGCGGCTCCGAGTGGCTGCGCCGCAGCAGCTTGCCCGCCGCGTCCTCGATCCAGCGCGCCTCGACCCGGGCGACGCAGCGCGCGTACGTCTGCCCGGTCTCGGCGATCTCCGCGGCGACGACCCACTTCGGGCCCGAGCGCGGGCCCTTCCGCGCCAGCACGGAGCCCGGGAAAATGCGGAACTTCAGGTTGCGGGCGCCCTGGTACACGCGGGCCTCGTCATGCAGCCCGACGAAGCCGAGGGACCCCGCCAGCAGGGCCCGGTGCACCGCCGCGTAGTCGGCGTCGGCCTTGTTCAGGCGCATGCCGAGGGACCGCGCCGCCAACAGCAACTGGCGGTGCAGGGAGCGCCATTCGGCGACCCGGGACGGAGACAGGAAGTGCCTCTGCAGGTGGCGCCGGAAGCCGCTACGGGTGCGTTCTCCGCGCGCCTCCTCCAGGGCGTTCCAGAGGTTGACCAACGCCAGGAAGTCGGACTCGGGATGCGCGTACGCTCCGTGGGCCTCGTCGGCGGCCTGGCGCCGGTCCGGCGGCCGCTCGCGCGGATCCTGGATGGAGAGCGCCGCGACGACGATCAGCATCTCGCGCAGGCACCCGCCGCGGGAGGCGGCGATGAGCATGCGGGCCAGCCGCGGGTCCACCGGCAGCCGCGCCATCGTCCGGCCGACCTTCGTCAGGCGGTCGTCGTCCAGGGCGCCGAGTTCGTGCAGGCCGCGCACCGCGTCCTTCACCGCCCGCGGGTCCGGCGGGTCGATGAAGGGGAAGCGCGACACGTCGCCCAGCCGGAACGCCCGCATCTGCAGCACCACGGAGGCGAGGTTGGTGCGCGTCAGTTCCGGGTCCGTGTAGCGCGGCCGGTTCCCGTAGTCCCCCTCCGAGTAAAGCCGGTAGCAGGTACCCGGGGCGACGCGGCCGCAGCGGCCCTTCCGCTGCTCGGCGCTGGCCTGGGAGACGGGCTCCACCGGCAGCCGCTGGATGCGGGACCGGAAGCTGTAGCGGCTGATCCGCGCGACCCCGGAGTCGATGACGTAGCCGACGTTCGGCACCGTCACGCTCGTCTCCGCGACGTTCGTCGCGAGGATGACCCGCTGGCGCGCGCCCGGCCGGCTGTCGAAGATCCGCGCCTGCTCGCGGGCCGGCAGCCGGGAGTAGAGGGGCAGCACTTCGTAGCGGTCGCGATACGCGCGCCGGAGCCGCTGCGACGCCTCGAGGATCTCGCGCTCACCCGGGAGGAACACGAGGACGTCCCGCGCCGCCGTCCCTGGACGCGCCCGGGCGATCTCGTCGAGGCAGGCCGCGATCGGGTCCCCCTCGTCGTCGCCGTCCTCCTCCCGCCAGACTACGTCCACCGGGTGCCCGCGGCCGCTGACCGACACCACGGGCGCCCCGTCGAAGTGGCGCTGGAACGCCTCGACGTCGATCGTCGCCGAGGTGACGATGAGCTTGAAGTCCGCTCGGCGGCGCAGCAGCTTCTTCGCGTAGCCCACGAGGAAGTCGACGTTGAGGCTGCGTTCGTGCGCCTCGTCGAGGATGAGCGTGTCGTACGCCTCGAGCCGCCGGTCGTGCTGGATCTCCGCGAGGAGCACGCCGTCCGTCATCACCTTGACGAGGGTGTCCTCGCCCCAGGCTTTGGCGAAGCGCACCGCGAAGCCCACCTGGGCCCCGAGCGGGACATCGAGTTCCTGGGCGATGCGGGCGGCCACCGTGCGCGCCGCGAGGCGCCGCGGCTGCGTGTGCCCGATCATCCCCCGGACGCCGCGCCCGGCGGCAAGGCAGGCCTTTGGCAACTGGGTGGTCTTGCCCGAACCGGTCTCGCCGGCGACGATGACCACCGGATGCGCGCGGATGCACTCGACGATCTCGTCCATGCGCGACGAGATGGGGAGTTCCGGAGGAAAGGAGAGCGCGGGGACGCTTTCCACGCGGCGCGCCGCGGTCGACGCGTCAGGGCTGGGGGCCGGTTTCATGCGGGGGTTACCCCTCGCGCTCCCCTACGTGATTGCGGGACGGGACGAGCCCGTCCCCTACTTCGAGAGGTGGTTCATGCCCTCTTCGAGGCCGCGGATCGTCAGAGGGTACATGCGGCCGTCGACCAGTTCCTGGGTCATGCCCACCGAGGTCGAGTATTCCCACGTCTCCTGCGGCGTGGGGTTGATCCACACCATCTTGTCGTAGGCTTCCGTGAAGCGCTCCATCCAGGTGGCGCCCGGCTCCTCGTTCCAGTGCTCGACGCTGCCGCCGGAGTGGGTGATCTCGTACGGCGCCATGGTCGCGTCTCCCACGAACACGACCTTGTAGTCCCGGGCGTACTTGTTGAGGATGCCCCAGGTCGGCAAGCGCTCGTTCATCCGCCGCCGGTTGTCCTTCCACACCGACTCGTAGATGAAGTTGTGGAAGTAGAAGCTCTCCATGTGCTTGAACTCGGTGCGCGTGGCCGAGAACAGCTCCTCGCACACCTTGACGTGCGCGTCCATGGAGCCGCCGATGTCGAGGAACAGCAGCACCTTGACGGTGTTCTTGCGCTCCGGGCGCATCTTGATATCGAGCATGCCGCCGTTGTGCGCCGTCGAGCGGATGGTGTTGTCCATGTCGAGCTCTTCTTCCCGGCCCGTGCGCGCGAACTTGCGCAGCCGGCGGAGCGCCATCTTGATGTTGCGCGTGCCGAGCTCGACGGAGTCGTCGAGGTTCTTGTACTGGCGCTGGTCCCACACCTTGCGCGCCTTTTTCTTCTTGCCGCGCCCGGGACCGCCGGGGCCCCGCTGTCCGGGGCGGTCGCCGTCCCCTTCCTCGCCCTCTTCGCCTTCCTCTCCCTCGCGGGCGCGCTGTTCCTCCTCTTCGCGCGCCTTCTGGAACGCCTCGATGAGCTTCTCGAGACCGCCGAGCGACTGGATCTTCTCGAGTTCCTCCGGCGTCAGGGCGCGCTCGAACTCGCGGCGCAGCCACTCGTCCGGAATCAGCGACTCGAGCAGGCCGTGCAGGTCCTCGAGCCCCTTGAAGTAGGCCCCGAACGCGCGGTCGAACTTGTCGTAGTGCTTCTCGTCCTTGCACATGCACGTGCGGCTCAGGAGGTAGAAGTCGTCGATGCTCGAGTACACGACCCGATGCCGCATGGCGTCGATCAGGTCGAGGAGTTCCCGGATGGTGACCGGGACCTTGTACTTGCGCAGCGTCAGGAAGAAGTTGATCAGCATGAGTCGTCTCCCCCGCTACCCCCGGCTGTCGCGGCGGTTCATGAAGGCCAGCCGCTCGAGGAGATGGACGTCCTGCTCGTTCTTCACCAGGGCGCCGTAGAGCGGCGGGATCGCCTTGCTCGGGTCCCGGTTGGTGAGGATCTCGTCCGGGATGTCGTCCGCCATCAGGAGCTTCAGCCAGTCGATCAGCTCGGACGTGGAGGGCTTCTTCTTCAGGCCCGGCACCTTGCGGACGTCGAAGAAGATCTCCATCGCCTCCCTGACGAGGTCCTGCTTGATCTCCGGGAAGTGCACTTCGACGATCTGCTGCATCGTCTCGCGGTCGGGGAAGTTGATGTAGTGGAAGAAGCAGCGGCGCAGGAACGCGTCGGGCAGCTCCTTTTCGTTGTTCGACGTGATGATCACGATCGGGCGCTGCTTCGCGACCACCGTCTGGTTGAGTTCGTAGACGAAGAACTCCATCCGGTCGAGTTCCTGCAGCAGGTCGTTCGGAAACTCGATGTCCGCCTTGTCGATCTCGTCGATGAGCAGCACGACGCGCTCGTCGGAGGCGAACGCGTCCCAGAGCTTGCCCCGCTTGATGTAGTTGCGGATGTCGGCCACCCGCTCGTCGCCGAGCTGCGAGTCCCTGAGGCGGGAGACCGCGTCGTACTCGTACAGCCCCTGGAGCGCCTTCGTCTGCGACTTGATGTGCCACTGGATCAGTTCCAGGCCGAGGGTGCTGGCCACTTCCTCGGCGAGCAGGGTCTTGCCCGTTCCCGGCTCCCCCTTGATCAGCAGCGGACGTTCCAGCTTGACGGCCGCGTCGACCGCCATGGAGAGCTCGTCCGTCGAGATGTAGGTGTCGGTGCTCTCGAAAATCATTGAGTTTTCTCTTGCTTGGCTTGCTTGCGCGATGCGATGGTGTTTTCTCGCGCGCTGCACCCCTGCCTCGGTCTGCGCCGGGGGCTGACGACGACAACGCGCAAGGGCGCTACTTTACCCGAAGGCTTGCCCCGAGGCACACCGCGGGCCCGATGCCGCGGAAGGCGGCTACGAGCCCCGCCGCCGCGTGCGCCAGCGCGCGGCGGCGCGCACGAGGATGCGCGTCCCGACGCCGATGAGGAAAACGGCCACGGCCCCGGCGGTCGCGAGCGCCAGGGTGCGCCCCACCACCCCCGGCTCGCCGTCCGGCTCGAACAGCCCGCGAAAGAGCAGCACGACGAAGGCGGGCGCATAGTGCTCCGGATCGTCCTGGAAACGCCACGGTATGAAGAACCAGGTCGCCGCCACCAGCGGCGCGAGGATGCGCGCGGCGGCCCAGCGGCGGAGCGCCAGGAAGAGCGCGACGCACACGCCGAGCCCCGCCGCCCCGACGACGATCCAGGCGACGGTGTAGTCGCTCATCGTTCCTCGGCGGGCGCCGGCTCCCCGTCGGAGCCCACCCACGTCACCACGTGGTACTCGAGGTCGTCCGGGTGGACGCCGTCCTCCGACAGGACCTTCCCGGCGACGCTGACGCCGGCGGCGTGCACGGTGTCCGGATCGCCCGACACCAGCGGATGCCACCAGGCGAGGCCGCGTCCCTCCGCGACGCGCCGGTAGGCGCACGAGGACGGCATGAAGCCCAGGGAGAGGACGTTGTCCGCGTCGACGTGGACGCAGTTGGGTTCCACCTCGTGCCGCTCCGGATAGCGCGTGCAGCGGCAACTGTCGTGGTCCAGGAAGCGGCAGACCACGGCCGTGTGGTGGACCTCGCCGGTCGCCTCGTCCCGCAGCTTCACCATGCAGCAGCGCCCGCAGCCGTCGCAGAGCGCCTCCCACTCCTCGTCGGTCATCTCCGCGAGGGACTTCGTCTCCCAGAAGCGTGGCGGGAGCTTGCGAGCCGTCATCGCAGCCCCGCGCGCAGCAGCTCCGAGAAGCGTTCGCCGACGAGTTCCAGGCGCCAGCGCAGGGAGCCCGGCAGTTCGCGGTAGTCGCGGAAGTGCCGGACGCACGCCTCGAGCACGCGCCGGCGGGCCAGCAGTTCGGGCGCGATGCCGAGCGCCTCGGCCCGCGTCCGCGCGAACTCCCGCATCGCTTTCACCACCCCGCCCTCGCGGGGTGACAGGGGCGGTTCCGGGACCGGCGGGGCGTCGTCCTCGAGCCCCTCGGCGTGGGCGCGCAGCAACTCGTCCGCGTAGCGTCGCGCGATGCCCTTCGGCAGCAGCCCGAACACCAGCGCCCGCGTCGGCGAGCGCGCCTCGGCCAGCGTCACCAGGTGCTCGTCGCGCACCGTGCGCGCCCGCGGCACGTCGCGGCGCCGGGCCTCGGCCTCGCGCCATGCCGACAGGCGGCGCAGCGCCGCGAGCTCCTGCGGGGCCATGCGCCAGGCGCGCTTCATGCCGAGGTAGTACTGCTCCGGGTCCGCCTCCGGACGCCCGAGGACGCTCGCCATCTCGT
Source organism: Pseudomonadales bacterium (assembly GCA_022827245.1). Taxonomy (GTDB): domain Bacteria; phylum Pseudomonadota; class Gammaproteobacteria; order Pseudomonadales; family Azotimanducaceae; genus VXNE01. The sequence continues at coordinate 13,977 of JAJDTI010000045.1, forward strand.
CCTCGAACCAGCCGAGCCGGCCCGCCCCGGCGAGCCGCTCGCGCATCTGCGTCCAGAGTTCCCGCAGGTACGCGACGTCGGCGCGGGCGTACTCGAGCTGCGCGTCCGAAAGGGGTCGGCGCAACCAGTTAGAGCGCGTCTGCTGCTTCGGCAGGACGACGCCGAGATAGCGCTCGACGAGGGCCGCGTAGCTCCTCGCGAACTCCGGCGTCAGGAACGCGTGCGCCACCTGGGTGTCCACCAGGCCGGCGGGGCGCACGCCGAGGTGGGTGTCGATCACCTCGAGGTCCTCGGAGCACGAGTGCATGATCTTGGTGACGCCGGGATCCACGAACAGCCGCCGGAGGCCGTCGAAGTCCTGCTCGGCGCAGGCGTCGACGAGGCCGATGCCGGCATCCCCCGCCACCTGGTAGAGCGCCGCGATCGGGTAGAACGTGCGCTCGCGCATGAACTCCGTGTCGAGGCCCACCAGGTCCCCGCAGCCGCCCAGGAAGGTGTCGAGGGCATCGTCCGTCGCGAGCAGTCCGTCCGGGCCCATGCGGTCCTCAGGCAGGTCCTCGGACAACGGAGCGCCGTCCGCGCAGCGCGTGGGCGATGGTGCCCCCATCGATGTACTCGAGTTCGCCGCCGAGCGGGACGCCGTGGGCGATGCGGGACAGCCGCGCCGGCGTCTCCGCGAGGGCCTCGCCGATGTAGTGGGCGGTCGCTTCGCCCTCCACGGTCGGGTTCGTCGCCAGGATCACCTCCTCGACGCCGCGTTCCCGCACGCGCCCGGCAAGGTCCGTCAGCCCGAGTTCCACCGGGCCCACGCCTTCGATCGGCGACAGGCGGCCATGCAGAACGTAATAGCGGCCCGAGTAGCCGCCCGCCTGTTCGATGGCGATGACGTCCATGGGGGACTCGACGATGCAGAGCAGCCGCGCGTCGCGTTTCGGGTTCGCGCAGAGGGCGCACAGCTCGGTCTCGCAGAGCGTGCGGCACTCCCGGCAGCGGGTCACTTCCGCCACCGCCGCCGACAGCGCGCTGGCCAGCGCCGCGCCGCCCTCGCGATTGTGCTGCAGCACGTACAGCGCCATGCGGGTCGCCCACTTCGGCCCGACCCCCGGCAGCATCTGCAGGGCGTCGATCAGACGGTCGATGAGGGGGCTGACGCGTATCAAAACGGGAGCTTGAACCCGGGCGGCAGGCCGAGATGGCGCGCGAAGTCGGACATCTTGTCCTTCTGCGCCCCGGCGACCCGCCGCGCGGCGTCCGTGATGGCCGCCGCGAGCAGATCCTCGAGCAGGTCGCGGTCCTCCTGTACCAGGGAGGGGTCCACCTGCACGCGGCACGCCTCGTAGCGTCCGTTCAGCGTGACGCGGACGAGGCCGCCCCCGCTCTCGCCGGTGACTTCCGTATTGGCCAGCTCCTCCTGTGCCTCCGCGAGACGCGACTGCACCTGCTGGGCCTGTTTCATCAGGTCGCCCAGGTTCTTCATGACGTCCACCTCGTAAATCCCGCGTGCGCGTTCGGCTTCCGGCTTCAGGGACCCGCGGGTCCGACGGACTCCGCGCGGCCGTCGAAACGCTCCAGCAGGTCGCGTACGTTGGCGTCGGCCAGGAACGCCGCTTCCGCCGCCTCCTGCCGCTCGCCGGTGATGCGGCGGTCGCGCGCCGCGGGGGTCTCGGACGACGGGTTGCCCACGGAGATCACGACCCGGACATCGTGCCCGGCGAAGTCCGAGATCGTGCGCTGCACCGCCGCGCGCTGGCCGTCGCTCGCGACGAGCGTGTCGTGGGCCTCGTCGAGGAGCAGCTCCCAGGCCGTCTCGCTACGGGAGACGAGCACGCTGTTCGAAAGGACCAGCGCCGTCATCCCCGCCGGTCGCATCGCCGCGACCAGTTCGTGCCAGGGCATGTCCCCCCCGGCATCGGCCGCGGGGGCCGCAGGGGCCGGACCGCCGCCGGCCGTGTCCTCGGCAGGCCCCGTCTCCGCAAGGGCGGGGGGGGCCTCCGCAGCGTCTGCCCGGGCCGCGACGGACGCCGCACCATCGCCAGGCGACGCGCCCGGGGACGCCTGCCCCGCCGCCGGCGGCGCCGGCACCGCCTCGTCCGCACCCACCGGGCGAAACGCCAGCATCCGGATCAGCGTCATCTCGAACCCCACGCGCGGGTCCGGGGCGAACTGCAGGTCGCGTCCGCCCATCAGCGCGATCTGGTAGTAGAGCTGGACATCCTCCGGCGCCATCCGGGCCACGAACGGGGCCGCCGTGGCCGGGACCTCGCCCCCGACGGTCTGTCCCATCGCGATGTCGTGCAGCGTGCGCTGCATGCTCGCGAGCACGTCGGCGAAATCCGCGTTGCGCTCGGCGAGTTCCGCCGCGCAGCGCAGGAGCCCTTCGCGGTCGCTCTCCACCAGGGTGCCGAGGAGCGCGCCGACCTCGTCGCCGCGCACCGTCCCGAGCAGGGCCGCGACGTCCGCTTCCGCGAGCGCCCCGCCGCCGAAGGCGATGGCCTGGTCCGCGACGGACAGCGCATCCCGGAGGCTGCCCTGCGCCGCTTCCGCGATGATGTCGAGCGCCGCCGGCTCGAACGACACCTCCTCCGCCTGCAGCACCTCGGCGAGGTGCGCGGCGATGCGCTCGGGGAGGATGTTCTTCAGGTGAAACTGCAGGCAGCGCGAGAGCACGGTGACGGGCACTTTCTTCGGGTCCGTCGTCGCGAGCAGGAACTTCACGTGCGGCGGCGGTTCCTCGAGGGTCTTCAGCAGGGCGTTGAAGCTCGAGGCGGACAGCATGTGCACCTCGTCGATGAGGTACACCTTGAAGCGTCCGCGCGACGGCAGGTACTGCACGTTGTCGAGCAGTTCCCGGGTATCGTCCACCCGCGTGCGCGAGGCGGCGTCGACCTCGATCAGGTCCACGAAGCGGCCGTCCGCGATCTCCGTGCAGGCGCTGCACGTGCCGCAGGGTTCCGCGCCTACCCCGGTTTCGCAGTTCAGGCACTTGGCGAAGGCCCGCGCAAGCGTGGTCTTGCCCACGCCGCGGGTGCCCGTGAAGAGGTAGGCGTGATGCAGCCGGTCCGCCTCGAGCGCGTGCACGAGCGCCCGCACGGCGTGATCCTGTCCGACCACTTCGCCGAACGTGCGGGGCCGATACTTGCGGGCGAGGACCTGATAGCTCATGGCTGCCGGGCATTGTAGCCTTCCACGAAACAAACGGCGGCAGGAGCGGAGCGACTGGCGGCGTTTGTTCCGTGGAAGGACGGCGGGGCTGGGCCGGAGGCGGCGCCGGCGCGCGGCGGCAGCGAAGCGCCGGACCGGCTCCGGGGCGCTTCAATGGAACAAACGGCGGCAGGAGCGCAGCGACTGGCGGCAGTTCTTGCACAGAAGCACCGCGGGAGCAGGGAGAACAAATGACGAAGGACGTCTCGACCGACCAACTCGCCGCCGCGCTCACTGCGTCCAACGCCGGCGACGCCCTCGGCGCGCTGGCGCTGCCGGAGACGGTGGCGGACCTCCGCCGGATCATGGCGGCGATGTCGGAGCTCGCGAACGCGGACCCGCCGGAGGTTGGCGCGACGGTGCACGAGCGCGTGCCGATGGACGACGGGCTGACGGGAATGGTGGTGGCGCCGTCCGGCGAGGGCCCGTTTCCCGTCCTCTGCTTCCTCCACGGCGGCGGCTGGGTGTGCGGCAGTCCCGGCGACTACCGGAAGCTCCTGCTCCGCTTCGCCGAACAGGGCATCCTCTGCGTCGCGCCGGACTACCGGCTCGCCCCCGAACATCCGTTTCCCGCTCCCTTCGAGGACTGCGTCTCGGCATTCCGCTGGACGGCGCGGGAGTGCGGGCGTTTCGGCGGCGACCCGGGCCGGGTCGGCATCGGCGGGGACAGCGCCGGCGGCAACTTCGCCGCGGCCGTCGCCGCCGCGCTCGCCGGGACAACCGACGCCCCCCGCGCCGCGGGCCTCATCTACGGCGCCTTCGACTTCGCGCTGCTCGACGGCGTGCGTGGCCCGACCGACGAACTGGTCGCGCGGGGCAACGACATCTCCGCGCGGGCCTATCTCGGCGACGACCGCGAGCGCCTGCTCGCCGATCCGCGCGTGTCCCCGATCCACGTGGCCGACCGCCTGCCGCCGTGCCACGTCGTGGTCGGCGGCGCCGACGCGCTGACGCGGCAGGCGGACGCCCTCGTCGCGCGGCTCAAGGCATCCGGTGTCCCGCACGAGCACTGCGTCGACGCGGGCATGCCGCACGGCTACCTCCAGCTCGAGGTGCTGCCGGCGGCGCGCCCCGCGATCGAGCGCCTCTGCGCGTTCCTGCACCGCACGCTCTGAGGCGGTCGCGCGGGCAGATGGGTTTCGGGGGCGAGTTCCTGGTCATCGGCCACCGCGGCGCGGCGGGCCTCGCTCCCGAGAACACCCTCGCGGCCTTCGCACGGGCGGTGGAACTCGGCGTCGATGCGGTCGAACTCGATGTCCACGTCGTGGAGTCGCGGCTGGTGGTGATCCACGACGACGACGTGGACCGCACCACCGACGGCCGGGGCGCGCTGGCCGATCACGGCCTCGCCGGCCTGCGCGGCCTCGACGCGGGCGGCGGCGAGCGCATCCCGCTGCTCGAAGAGGTATGGGCCATGCTGCCTGAGACGGTGGGCGTCAACGTCGAACTCAAGGGCAAGGGGACGGGCGAGGTGCTGCCGGACGCCCTTCCGGACGACGGCCGCGAGATCCTGGTGTCGAGTTTCGACCTCGGCGAACTCGCGGCCTTTCACGCACTGCGCCCCGACGTGCCCTGCGCGCCGCTCTACCACCGCCGGACGGGGCGCATGGTCGCGGACGCCAAGGCGCTCGGTGCGTGGTCGGTGAACGTCGCGGAGGGGCTCATCGACCGGCGCCTCGTCGAACGACTGGGCGGCGCCGGGTTCCGGGTGCTCGCCTACACCGTGAACGACCCCGCGCGCGCCGCGGCGTTGCGGGACCTGGGCGTCGCGGGCGTGTTTACCGACTACCCGGACCGGATCGTCGCAGGGGCCTGACCGCCGGCGACGGCCGCGGCGTCACTTGTCGATCCGGTGCAGCTCCCGCTGCAGTTCGAACTGTCCGGACGTGACGTGGGATTCCATCCGGCGCAGGCGCAGTTCGAGTTCCGTGAAGTCCGCCTGCACGGCGCGCAGGCTGCGGCGCGGCGAGAAGCGCACGCCCATCTCGGGCGCCGGGGCGGTGTGGTCGCGGCGGGCGCTGTCCTCGGCGTTCGCGTCCGGAGCCTCGGCGCGGCGCGCGTCCCGTTCCCACCGCCGCCGGCGCTTCCCGCGCCGGCGCTTGCCCTTCCCTTTTCCTTTCTCTTCCCCTTCCCCTTCGGGGGCATGGTCCATGACGAAGTAGGCTACCCAGTAGGCGGGGAAGACGATGCTCGGCATGAAGATCAGGCCGGTCACCGCGATGCAGCGGACGACCCAGCCCTCCATGCCGAAGTAGTTGGCGATGCCGGCGCAGACGCCAACGAGCTTGCCGTTCTCGTCGTCCAGGTAAAGCTTGCGGCTGCGCCACTCCCAGGGCTCGTACTCGCCGTAGAGCCCGCCACGCCCTCGCGGCCCTGGCGCGGAAGACCCGTGCCAGTACGGGCCGTAGTGACGATCGCGCCCGCGGCGGCGGCGGGAGCCGGACCGCCGCTCGCGGCTTCCGGAGGTGTCCTCCCGGTCCCCGCGCAGGCGGTCCGCCGCATCGTCGAGGAACGCTGCCGCCCGGTCTCCCATCTCGTCCCCCGCGCGTGCGGCGAGGTCTTCCACCGTTTCCTGGAACCGGCGTGCCGCGTCTTCGAGGTTGCGGTCGCCCCCGCGTCCCCTGTCCGATCTGCGAGTCACCTTTGCTCCCTCCCGGTCATTCCTGCGCGTGGCGCTTGCGCCAGTCCGGCGTCTCGGCGTCGAGGATCGCCTCCAGGGTCTCGACGCGCTCGCCCATGCGCTCCGCGATCTCGGCAAGCCGCTCGAGTTCCGCGCGCTCGTCTTCCGAGAGCGCGCCCTGCGAGCGCCGCTTGCTGCGATAGTGCATCAGGATCCACAGCGGCGCGACGATGACGACGAAGAGGAGCGTCGGTACGAAGGCGAAGGCGAACGTGTATTCGTTCATGGTTATTCCCTAGGTGAGGTGTCCGGTGTGGGCACGGGCGTCAGCCGCCGCGGGTGCGGGGGTCCGACCCAGCCGCACCGGCCCGTCACTGCCCGCCCTTGCCTTCGGCCCCGTCGTCCGCCGGGGTGTCCACCCGGGCCTTCAGCGCCGCGAGCTCCTCGTCGATGCGGTCGTCGTCCTCGAGTTCCTCGATCTCCGCCGCCAGGGTCTTCTGGCCGACGTCATAGGACTCGACCATCCCCTCGAGGTCGTCGAGCTTGCGCTCGTAGAGCTCGAAACGGTGCAGTGCGTCGTCGATGTTGTGCTCGGAGAGCTGGCGGCGGATGCCGAGCCGCGTCTTGGCCGTCTGCCCGCGCACGATGAGGGCGTTCTGGCGCGCCTTGGCGTCCTTGATCTTCGCCTGCAGCGCCGCCACGTCGCCGTTCAGCTTCGCGAGCGTCTCCTCGAGGATGCGCACTTCGTCCCCCGCGGCCTCCGCCATCTCGGCGGCCTTGTTGCGCTCGGCGAGGGCGGCGCGGGCGAGATCGTCGCGCTCCTTGCGCACGGCGAGTTCGGCCTTGCGCTCCCACTCCGCGGCTTCCGCCTCGAGGGCCTCGCGGCGCCGCGAGAGCTCCTTCCGGTCGGCGATGGCCCGCGCCGAGGTGGTGCGCACCTCGACCAGCGTCTCTTCCATCTCCTGGATGATGAGCCGCACCATCTTCTCCGGATCCTCCGCCCTGTCGAGCATGGCGTTGAGGTTCGAGTTGACGATGTCGCTCAGGCGGGAAAATACACTCATGGTCTGTCTCCAAGGGCTGTCTCGACCGGATCGTCCATCCGCTTGCCCGAGGAGGGATCAGATTCCGTGCCAACTCCCGACCACGCTGCAACGCATTGATTTGACACGGCTTCCCCATCGCGCGTCCCATGCAACGCCGTGCTGCATGGTGGATTTCGCCAACAGTTGGCTAAGATAGGCGCATGGTTCGCGAAAAGGATCGGCTGGTCGGCGAGTCGCCGGCGTTCCTCGCCGCGCTCGACGAGGTCTCCGCGGTCGCGCCGCTCGAGAAGCCCGTGCTCATCGTCGGCGAGCGCGGCACGGGCAAGGAGCTGATCGCGGCGCGGCTGCACTATCTCTCGAACCGCTGGGACGCCACGTTCCTCAAAATGAACTGCGCGGCCATCTCCGACTCGCTCCTCGAGAGCGAACTCTTCGGCCACGAGGCCGGCGCCTTCACCGGGGCCACCCGCGCGCACCAGGGCCGCTTCGAGCGCGCCGACGGCGGCACGCTCTTCCTCGACGAACTCGCGACCACCTCCGCCCTCGTGCAGGAGAAGATCCTGCGCGTCATCGAGTACGGGGAGTTCGAGCGCCTCGGCGGCAGCAAGACCCTGCGCGCCGATGTCCGCCTGATCGCCGCGACCAACGAGGACCTGCCGAGGCTCGCCCACGCCGGCAAGTTCCGCCGCGACCTGCTCGACCGGCTCGCGTTCGACGTGATCACGCTCCCCCCGCTGCGGGCGCGCAGCGAGGACATCCCGCTGCTCGCGGAGTACTTCGCCATCGACATGGCGACGGAACTCGGGCGGGACTACTTTCCGGGGTTCGCGCCGGCGGCGCAGGAACGGCTCGCGTCGCACGATTGGCCCGGCAACGTGCGCGAACTCAAGAACGTGGTGGAGCGGGCGGTGTACCGCACCCCGGACGACCTGCCCGTGCGCGAAATCACGATCGATCCGTTCGACTCGCCGTTCCGGCCCGAGGAGGAAGATCCCGCCGACACCGTCGCCGGCGCGGCGGCCACGCCCGGGCTGCCCCTCGACATCAAGCAGACCGTGCGCCAACTCGAGATCGACCTCTGCAACACGGCCCTCGCCAACGCGCGTTACAACCAGCGCAAGGCGGCGGAACTCGTCGGGCTCACGTACCACCAGTTCCGCGGGTACCTGCGCAAGTACGACCTCGGGCACACGGACGACGACTGAGCCCCGCACCGAACTTCCACGGCACTTCTCCCGGCACTTCCCAGCACGTGCTCCCTCCACACGGGACGGGCAAGCCCGTCCCGTACACGGCTCGGGCGAACGTCCTACAGCGATTGCGGAACCGTCCTACAGACCCGATGTCCCCGGTCACGAAAAATCCATCACTGGGGCTCGCCCGCGCATCCCGGAGCGCGGGTGCCTCAACGCACGGAAACGGCTATTCTGACGAAAGGATACGGGAACCCATGGCACAGCCGGTGATGGACACGCTGCAGGTGGCGGATGCGCTACGGCGGTCGGGGATGGAGCGGGCGCAGGCCGAAGCCTTGGCTGGCACGCTCGCGACGCAGCTGAGCGACCATGTCATAGTGCGCAGGGACCAGGAACTCGGTTTCGCGGGCATCCGTGCGCACGTGGACGAACGGTTCTCACAGGTCGAAAAGCGGTTCGCACAGGTCGACAAGCAGTTCGCCGAACTCAAGAGCGAGATCAGGGGCGAGATCAAGGCCCTGGACACCAAGTTCGACGTCCTCGGCGCCGGCATGGCCCTGGCGCTCGCTTACCTGGCGGTGCTCGGGAGCCTGGACCGGTTCCTGTAGGGGAGACCCTTGTGGTCTCCCGTGCCGGAATCGTCCAAGCCGTCGCAAGGGGCGGTACGAGCCCGGTCCCGTACGTACCTGAACGCGAGACGGGAAGGGACGAGTCCGGTCCCAGCGTCCATGAATTCAAGACGGGACGGGCCGGGTGGCCGAGGGTGGTTTCCCACCCCCGGCTCCCACAGATCCGGACGTGCCCAACTCGGGCATCCGGCTCCTCGGGCTACGGTTTAGCTGCGCGGTAGACGCTATGCACGACCTGCGGTCGGG
>JAJDTI010000141.1 GCA_022827245.1 Pseudomonadales bacterium
GCGCTCTCGGCGCGCTCGATCTGCCGCAGCATGCCCTCGTCGATGGCCGTCCCGTAGGGCACGCGGCTCGACAGGCACGCGGACTGCGGTTTCTGCGCGTTGTCGAGGCCGAGATGGGCCGCGAGCACGCGGATGTCGGCCTTGCGGAAGCCGGTCTCGACCAGGGGCGAGCGCACCTCGAAGTCCTCGGCGGCGATCAGTCCCGGGCGGTGATCGCCGAGATCGTCAACGTTGGTGCCGTTGAAGACCACCTCGAAGCCCTCCGTGCGGGCGATCTCGTCGAGGTGCTCGTACAGCGACGTCTTGCAGTGGAAGCAGCGGTTCACCGGGTTCGCCCGGTACTCCGGGTTGTCCATCTCGTCGGTGACGATCACGCGGTGCGGCATGCCCCACTTGCGGGCGAGGGTCTCGGAGAGCGCCAGGTCGCTCCGCTTCAGGCTCGGCGACCCGGACGTGACGGCAAGCGCCTTCTCGCCGAGCACCTCGGCGGCGACGTACGCGACCAGGGACGAGTCCACCCCGCCCGAATAGGCGATGAGGGCCGAGTCGAACCCGCCGACGAATGTCCTCAGGGCCGCGTAACGATCCGCGGTGGCTGCGTCCATGAGGGGCATGTTAACCCGGATGACGCAACGGGGAACGCCGTCACAGGGGCGTACAATCACCCCCGTGGCCGATGCTCCAAGACAGGAAATGGTCGTCACCTGGGGCGATCCCTGGGAAATGGAACCGTGCGACCTGTTGCCCCCCGAGGCCTTCTACGGCGAGGACGCGCCGCGCCCTTCGGCGGAACTGCTGCGGGGCTGCGGGGTGGACCCCACGATTCCCACGGGCCCTGAGAGCCGTACCGTCGAGATGCGCCTGTTCTCCGAATGCGCGGGCTGGCGCACGCCGGCGACGGCCGCGGAGCTGTACGAGGCCATGCGGTCGGCAAGGCCCACGGAGAGGCAGTCCCTCGTGATGCGCACTTGGCTGCGCGCGGCCTCCTTCAGCGAGCTGCTCGGCGGCTGGATCGAGTACGCGTACACCTGGCGCGACCTCGTCCGCGCAGCACACCGAACGGGGCCGCACCGCAACGAACTCAAGCACTGGCTGAACGACTTCGCACGCCCCGATCACAGGCCCCGCTAGCGGCATGAGCATCTCCCTGACGCTCCCGGAACCGGCGCGCGGTCTCTCTCGGAGCGTACGCGCCACCCTGCGCGCATGGAGGTACAGCAACGCTCCCTCAAGACCTGGTTTCCGGCGGGCCGCCTCGAAGTCACCGCGCTGGACCCGGTCCCGGCGCTCCCGCCGCGCGCGGCGAGCATCGACGGGAGTGAAGCCCTGCTCGTCGAGAACTCGTCGATCCTCTGTGGAAAGCTGTATGGGCGCGGTCGCCGCTTGCCCGAACGGGATGTGTTCGATGTCTGCGTGGCCGCAGTCGAGGATCCCGACGCTCTGCGTTGCGCGGTCAATCACGTCGGTTCCGACCCGCGCCGCGAGATAGCCCATCTCCTGACCGTGGGCGCTGACGCATACCGTGAGTCCGCGCCGGAGGTGATCCTGGAGCCCGCGCCGCGGTTTGCCGGTCTGTTGCAGGAAGCCCCGGAGCGTGCGGCGGCACTCATTCGAGACGAGACGTGGGCGAGCACGGATCTTGACTACACCGCGGAACATGCTGCCACCGTGACGGCAGAGACCATCGGGGGGACGGTTGTGTCGCGAACGTACCGGTCGGGGGAAGCCCTGGCGGAGGGCATGCTCCGCATGGGACTCGAAGAGACGATGCTGGGGCTCCACGGGACGGTGCGCGCGTTCGTGGAGTACGCCAACGCCCGCCTTCGCTGACGCGCCTCTGAGCGGGCGGACCCGCCTCTCTCGCCCGGTCAAAGCCGGTTGATGCGGTTGGCGAGGAACCCCGCCCCGAAGCCGTTGTCGATGTTCATGACGGCGACGCCTGACGCGCAGCTGTTCAGCATGCCCAAGAGCGCTGCGATGCCGCCGAACGAGGCGCCGTAGCCGATGCTCGTCGGGACGGCGATCACGGGCTTGTCGACGAGGCCGCCGACGACGCTCGGCAGCGCGCCTTCCATGCCGGCGACGACGATCACGACCCGGGCCTCGCGCAGTTCGCCCGCGCGCGCCAGCAGGCGGTGGATGCCGGCGACCCCCGCGTCCTGGATGCGTGTCACGGGGTTGCCGTAGAACTCGCAGGTGACGGCCGCTTCCTCCGCGACCGGCGCGTCCGACGTGCCGGCGGTGACGACGGCGACGCTCGTCTCGACCTCCGGCAAGGCTTTCTGGCGGAAGGTGAGGGCGCGGGCGACGGGATGGTACTCGGCGCCGTCGAGTTCGTCTTCGATGGCGGCGTAGGTGTCCGGGTGGACCCGCGTCGCGAGGACGTTGTCGCCGCGGGTGCGGATCGCGCGGAACGTCTTCAGGATCTGCTCCGCCGTCTTGAACTCGCCGTAGATCACCTCGGGCGCGCCGGTGCGCCGGGCGCGGTCGTGGTCCACCGTGACGTCGCCGGCCCGCTCGAAGTACGCGGCATCGATGCGCTCGAGCGTGTCCCCCAATGGCAGGTCGCCGGTGCGGAAGGCGTCCAGCACGTCGGTGAGGTGCTTCAGTCTTTCATCCATGCGGCGATCTCGCGCTCGGCGGCGTCCCTGGCCGCCAGGTAGTCTTCGCCCCGCTCCCGCGCCAGCCGCAGCACGTCGTCGTGCTCGGCCTTCCACCTGCGCCGTCCGTCCGGTAGCGTCGCGACCTTGACCCGCACGTCGCCGATGGAGGTCGGGACGGTGACGCTCTCGCGGGGCAGCATCCACTTGCGGACGTCGCGGAAGCGGACGCCGATCGTGGTGGAGTCGCGCACGAGGCGGTCGACGACCGCGGGGAGGTCGTCCGGATGGGCCAGCACCGAGACGCGGTGCGCCGGGCGGGACTTCTTCATCAGGCCGGGCGTCACCATCACGTCGCGGGCGCCCGCCTCGAAGAGCCCCTCGATCAGGGGCTGGAAGGCCTCGGGGCTCATGTCGTCGACGTTGCAGTCGATCTCGACGTTGGTCTCGGTCTCGTAGGAAGCGCCGGCCTCTTCCCCGGTCTCCGCCGTGCCCAGCAGGACGCGCAGCACGTTGGGGATGGAGAAGTCCTTCTGCCCGATACCGTAGCCGATGCGCGCGGACGTGAAACGTTCCGGTTCGCCGAACACGTCCACGGAGCCGCGCAGGATGGCCGCGCCGGTCGGCGTGGTGGTCTCCGCCTCGACGCGCCCGTAGCTGCAGGGCGCGCCCTCCAGCAGGGCGGCGGTCGCGGGCGCCGGCACGGGCATCAGGCCGTGGGCGCAGCGCACCATGCCGCCGCCGACTTCCACGGTGCGCGACCACGCCCGTTCGATGCCGAGCCAGTCCAGCCCGAGGGCGGCGGCCACGATGTCCACAATCGCGTCGGTGGCGCCGACCTCGTGGAAGTGCACCTCGTCCACGCCGATGCCGTGGATCCCCGCCTCCGCCTCGGCCAGGGCGCGGAAGATGGCGGTGGCGCGCTTCTCGACCGCTTGCGGGTAACCGGCGTCCTGGATGATCTCCACGATGTGCGCCAGCCGGCGGTGGGGGCGCGGTGCGTCTTCGGCCAGGTGCACCGTCGCCTGCACGCCGGTGATGCCCATCTTGCGCTCGGGGGCGAGCACGAGTTCGAACTCCGACGCGAGGCGGAGCTTGGCCAGCTCCCCCTGCAGGTAGTCCTCCGGCACGCCGAGCGCGGCCATGGCGCCGATGTGCATGTCGCCGGAGATGCCGCTGAAGCAGTCGTAGAGGAGGGCGGTGGCCATGCGGCGATGTTAACTGAACGTGGTGCGGCGCAAGGCCGCGTTGCGCGGCTTCGCGCGTTGTGGGACGGGCCGGCGTGGCATCATCGGGCGCGCCCGGGCTCGGAGGACTCCCTTGCGGATGTGGCCGTGCAAGCGCCTGGACCTTGCGTGGAGCGACTGGCGCTTCGCGTTGCGCCGCTGCCTGGCGCCGCCGGATTGGCGGCAGGCGGCGGAGGCGGTGGAGCGTGCGTGGGGGTCCGAACGCGGGGTCCTCGCCTGTCTCAACGTGCGCTCGGCTTTCGATCTCTACCTGGGCGCCCGTCCCTGGGCGCCCGGCGACGAGATCGTTTTCTCGGCGCTGACGGTGCCGGACATGCCGGCGATCGCGCGGGGCCACGGCCTGCGGGTGGTGCCCGTCGACGTCGACCTCGACACCGGCGCCTGGCGGACGGACGACCTTGCGCGCGCCCTCGGGCCGAAGACGCGCGCCATGGTGCTGACGCATCCTTTCGGGGCCAGGCTCGACGTCGCGCCGGCCGTGGACCTTGCCCGGGGGCGCGGCATCGAGATCATCGAGGACTGCGCCCAGGCGTATGCGGGCCCCGCGTGGCGCGGCCATCCGGAATGCGACCTCGCGCTCTTCTCGTTTGGCTCCATGAAGACGGCGACCGCCCTGGGCGGGGCGGTCGCGCATGTCCGGGACCCGGAGACGTTCGAGCGGATGCGCCAGTGTCGCGCGCGCCAGCCCGTGCAGCCCACGGCGGCATTCCTGCGGCGCGTGCTGGTCGCGGGAGCCCTCAAGGGCGCCGGCAACCCGCGGGTCTACGGCATGCTGGCAGCGGCCCTGGACGCGGTCGGGGTAAACCGCGAGCGCTGGGCGCACCGGATGACACGCAACGCGCGACCGGGGACGGCGGCTCTGAGGCAGCGCCCGTGCGCGGCGCTTCTCGCGCTGCTCGCACGTCGGCTGGCCGAGGGCGATGCGCCCGTGACACGTCGGATGGCGCCGGGCAGGACGCTCCATGAGGCCCTCGGGCCAGCGGTGTGCCTCCCCACACGCGACGCCCGACCGCACACGTACTGGATGGTGCCGGTCGTCGTCCCCGATGCGCATGCCTGCAAGGAGGTCTTGCGCCGTGGGGGCTTCGATGCCATGTCCGGCCGCCTGTGCGCCGTCTCGGGCGAAGGCGTCGATGTGCCGGGCGCCGCGCGCCTGGCGGAAGCGGTCCACCTGCCGTTCGACCCGGACATGCCGCTGGACGAGCTGGTGCGCCTCGGAGAGTTGATGACGCGGTTGGACGCGTAGGGGGGACGCTCGCGGGCGCCCGTGTAGCATTGGGGACCCTGCCCATCACGACACGAGCCGTGGCGACGTCGGACATTCCGGACAACTTCTTCGAGCGCGTCGACACGAGTCCCGACGGCGAGTTCTATCGTGAGCCGCGCTTCGTGCAGCACATCGACCAGGTCACGATCGATGCCCTCACGCAGTGGTACCGGGAGTTCCTCGCCCCGGAGGCGGATGTCCTCGACCTGATGTCGTCCTGGGTGTCCCATTACCCTCCCGACGTGGCGCTCGGCCGGGTGGCCGGCCTCGGCATGAACGCTGCGGAACTGGAGGCGAACCCGCGCCTGACCGAGCGCTGCGTACACGACCTCAACGCGGACCCCGAACTGCCGTACGAGGACGCCGCGTTCGAGCGCGCGACCATCGCCGTGTCGATCCAGTACCTCGTGCGGCCGGCCGAGACCATGCGTTCCGTCGCCCGGGTGCTGCGCCCCGGCGGACAGATCTGCGTCGCCATGTCGCACCGCTGTTTCCCGACCAAGGCGATCCGGGCCTTCCACCAGTTGCCGCCCCGCGACCGTATCCGCCTCGTCGGGGCGTACCTCGACCTCGGGGGCTTCGAGGAGGTCGCGTTCGTCGACCGTTCGCCGCCGAGCGGAGACCCGCTCTGGATCGTGACGGGGCGGACGCCCGACGCCTGAGCCGCCGCGACGCGCGGTCCTTGTTTGCTGTTCATGTATACAGTACCTTGCCGGCATGAGCGAGACGAGCTGGCCGCGCATCGTCGCCCATGCCGACATGGACGCCTTCTACGCGTCGGTGGAGCAGCTCGACCACCCGGAACTCCGGGGCCGTCCGGTGCTCGTCGGTCCGCGGAGCGAGCGGGGCGTCGTGCTGACCGCCAGCTACGAGGCGCGCCCCTACGGCGTGGGGAGCGCCATGCCCATTGCGCGGGCGCGGCGCCTCTGTCCGGACGCGGTCACGGTTCCGCCCCGGTTCGAGCGTTACGAGGAGCTCTCCCGCACGATCATGCGGGTCTTCGGCGACTTCTCGCCGTGCGTCGAGGCGCTGAGCCTCGACGAGGCGTTCATCGAGCTGTCCGGCGCCGAGCGCATCTTCGGACCGCCCGAGCGGATGGGACAGCGCATCAAGGATGCTGTCCGCGAAGCCACCGGGCTGACCGCGAGCGTCGGCGTCTCGGCGACCAAGTACGTCGCGAAGGCTGGCAGCAGCTACCGGAAACCGGACGGGCTCACCGTCGTGCCGGCCCGGGAGGCGAAGGCGTGGCTCGCGCCGCAGCCGGTCTCGCGGCTCTTCGGCGCGGGCCCGAAGACGGTGCCGAAGCTCCACGCGCTCGGCCTGCGTACCATCGGCGACGTCGCCCGTTGCGATCCGCGTGCGCTGCATCGTGGCCTCGGGAGCATGGGCGCCCACTTCGCGGCGCTGGCGAACGGCCGCGATCCGAGACCGGTCGAGGGCGGCCGGGCCTCCCGTAGCGTCGGCTCGGACCGCACGCTGCTCGCGGACGTCTCTACCCGGGCAGAGATCCTGCCGCACCTGCGTGACGCGGCGGACCGCATCGGACGGCGCCTGCGGCGCAAGGGGTGCGCGGCGCGCGGCGTCCGGGTCCGGCTCAAGACGGCGCGCTTCGAGACGCTGACGCGCCAGTGCCTGCTCGGCCGCGCGACGGACGTGGCGGATGTCCTCTACGAGGCCGCGGACCGGCTGCTCGGCGCGTTCGGGCATCCCGGACCGTTCCGCCTCGTGGGCATGGCGGCCTACGACCTCGCGCCCGTGGAGGCCCCCGAACAACTGCAGCTCTTCGACCGCCATGGTCGCGTCGCCCGCCTCGAGCGCACGCTCGATGTCCTGATCGAGCGCTTTGGCAAGGACGTCGTCGGCAGGGCGCGCGATCTCGGCCCGGAGCGCACGCTGGGCGGGCGCGACGCGGGTCCGAATCTCGACTTCCTTTCAACGGCAGAGTCAACGGAAGAGTCAACGCAAGAGGGAACGGAAGAGGCTGCCGGCGCGATCTGACGCGGGGCGGCATCGCCTGTAAAATCCGCGGCATCCAAGGAGGATTGGCGATGAAAGCACTCTTGGCAGGCGCCTGCCTGCTCGCCGCCGTGGCCGGGCACGCGATACGCGTGGACAACTTCATGCTGCTCGACCAGGACGGCAAGGCGCACGAGCTGTATTACTACTCCGACGCCAGCGCCGTCGTGCTGATCGTGCAGGGCAACGGCTGCCCCATCGTGCGCAACGCGCTGCCGGACTACCGCGCGGTCAGCGACGTGTACGCGGAGCGTGGCGTGCGCTTCCTGATGATCAACTCGAACCTGCAGGACCACCGCGAGTCCATCGCCGCGGAAGCCCGGGAGTGGGAGATCCCGTACCCCATCCTCGTCGACGAGGCCCAGTTGGTGGGCGAGTCCCTCGGGCTGACGCGGACGGCCGAGGTCATGGTCATCGACCCGCAGCGTTGGGAACTCGTCTATCGCGGCGCCGTCAACGACCGGCTCACCTACGAGCGGCAGAAGGCGGCGGCCTCGGAACACTACCTGCGCGAAGCCCTGGACGCCGTGCTCGCCGGCGACGCCGTCGCTTTCGAGGAAGGCAACGCGAGCGCCGCCAAGGGCTGCCTCATCAACCTGCCGGGCGCAGACGCGGACCATGCGCAGATCTCCTACAGCGACACCGTCGCGCCGCTCCTGCGCGACAACTGCCAGGAGTGTCACCGCCCCGGCGGGATCGCACCCTGGGCCATGACCGGCTATCCGATGGTGCGCGGCTTCGCGCCGATGATCCGCGAGGTCCTCCGCACGAAACGCATGCCGCCGTGGCACGCGGACCCGCACGTCGGGACGTGGAAGAACGACCGCGGCCTGTCGGTGGAGGAACGCCAGACCCTGGTGCACTGGGTCGAGGCGGGCGCCCCGCGCGGCACCGGTCCGGACCCGCTGGCCGAGGCCGTGGAAGAGGCGCCCGAGTGGCCGCTGGGCGAGCCGGATCTCATCGTCGAGATACCGCCATTCGAGGTGGCGGCCTCCGGGATCGTCGAGTACCAGTTCCCCGTCGTCGCGAACCCGCTGGACCGGGACGTCTGGGTGCGGGCCATGGCGATCGATCCCGGCGTGACCGAGGTCGTGCACCACGTCCTCGTCGGTACGACCGACCCCGGCCAGGGGATGAAGTACTCCGGTGAGAGCCTGATGAACAACTACCTCGGCGGCTACGCGCCGGGCACGGGACCGCAGGTCATGCCCGAGGGGACGGGGGTGTTCGTCCCGAAGGACGTCGGGTTCCTGTTCCAGATGCACTACACACCCTACGGCAAGGTCGTCACGGACCGCACGCGCATGGGCCTCTACTTCCATGACGAACCGCCGGCCAACTTCCTGCGCCACAGCGTGGCCCTCAATCCGACGATCCGGATCCCGGCCCATGCGCGGGACCACGAGGAGTCCGCCTACTTCGAGTTCTACCGCGACGCGGTCCTCTACCAGGTGCTCCCGCACTCCCACTACCGGGGCAAGAGCTCGACGTTCGCACTGCGGTACCCGGACGGCAGGGAAGAACTCGTCCTCTCGGTGCCGAACTACGACTTCAACTGGCAGCGGGGCTACGAGTTCGTGAAGCCGCGCATGCTGCCGGCGGGCACCAGGCTGATCCACACCACCGTCTACGACAACTCGGTGCAGAACCCGGGCAACCCGGACCCGGCGCGGGACATTACGTGGGGGCTGTACTCCGAAGACGAGATGCTCTACGGCGACTTCGTCTTCAGTTGGGTCGAAGAGACGTCCGACCGCCCGATTGACGACCCGGAGCGCACCGAGGCCGTGCAGACGGTGGGCTTCCTGGACCGCGACCGCGACGGCAGCGTTCGCCTGGACGAGGTGCCGGGGGACATGCGCGAGGAGTTCGTGAAGGCGCTCGAGCAGGGCGACCGGGACGGGAACGGCGCGCTGGACCAGGCGGAGTACTGGGCGGTGACGCAGGCGC
Organism: Pseudomonadales bacterium; assembly: GCA_022827245.1. Classification (GTDB taxonomy): domain Bacteria; phylum Pseudomonadota; class Gammaproteobacteria; order Pseudomonadales; family Azotimanducaceae; genus VXNE01. The sequence goes on from JAJDTI010000141.1 coordinate 9,081, forward strand.
AGGCAAAGGCCAGGGCGCAGCGTACGGCCCAGGCTGCCGAGGACGCGTCCGCGGCGGGAGAGTAGCGCCGCGCGCGGCGCGGTTTGCGGCCAAGGGCGATGCAACCGGCCGCACCCGCCGTCAGGGACCTCGTGCTCGTCGGCGCGGGGCACAGCCATGTGCAGGTGCTGCGGCGCTTCGGCATGCGACCGGAGCCGGGCATCCGGCTCACGGTCATCGCCCGGGAGGTCCACACGCCGTATTCGGGCATGCTGCCGGGCCACGTCGCGGGCCGCTACGACCGGGACGGGATGCACATCGACGTGGCGCGGCTCGCCCGCTTCGCCGATGCCCGACTGATCCCTTCGGAAGTCACGGGCCTCGATCTCGACGGGCAGCGCGTGCTCATGGGGGACCGCCCGCCGCTTCGTTACGACATCCTGTCCCTCAACACCGGGGGCGTACCGGGGGAGGGCTACGCGCTACGGAGCTCCGTCACCCCGGTCAAGCCCATCGGCCGCTTCCTGCCGCGGTGGAACGCGGTCTGCGAGGAGCTGGCGCGACGGCCCATGCGACTCCTGCTCGTGGGCGGAGGCCCCGGCAGCGTCGAACTCGCGCTCGCCATGCGAGCGCGCTTTCCGGATACGGCGCGATGCACGCTGGTGACGGCGGACCCGCAACTCCTGGTGGAGCACGCGCGCGCCGTGCGGCGCAGGCTCACTGCGCTCCTGTCCGCCCGCGAGGTCGGGGTCCACACGGACTTCTTCGTCGAAGCCGTGGAGGAAGACCACGTCCGCGCGCGCGACGGGCGCGTGCTGCCGCACGACCACGTGTTCTGGGTGACGGGGGTCGAGCCATTCGCGGCGTTCCGGAACAGCGGTCTGGCCACGGACCCCGACGGTTTCGTGGAGGTGAACGACACGCTCCAGTCCACGTCGCATCCGGACGTCTTCGCGGCGGGAGATGCGGCCGGCATGCGGGGGTCGCCGCGGCCGAAGTCCGGCGTCTTCGCGGTGCGGCAGGGTCCCGCGCTGGCCGACAACCTCCGTCGGCACGCCCTCGGCCGGCCGCTCAGGCGTTACCGGGCCCAGCGTCAGGCCCTCGCCCTGATCGGTACCGCGGACGGTCGCGCCGTCGCCTCCCGGGGTCCGTGGCATGCATCGGGCCGCTGGGTGTGGGTCTGGAAGGACTGGATCGACCGGCGTTTCATGCGCCGCTTCCAGGAACTGCCGGAGATGGAGACGGCCGCTCCCACACTGGCGCCGGCGCTGGGCGTCGACGCCCCGGACGCGATGCGCTGCGGGGGCTGCGGCGCCAAGCTCGGCGCGGACCTGCTCGAGCGCGTCCTGCGGCGGTTGCCGGTCCGTCCGGATCCGGACGTGGTGCAGGGCATCGGTGACGATGCCGCGATCGTGCGGCTGCAGTCGTCCACGCTCGCCATGACCTGCGACGGCTTCCGGGCGATGGTGGACGACCCCTGGCGCTTCGGGCGCATCGCGGCGCATCACGCGATGAACGACCTGTTCGCCATGAATGCGCTGCCACGCCACGCGCTGGCCCTCGTCACGGTGCCGGTGATGGCGGATGCGCTGATGGAGGAAGACCTCCACCAGGTCATGGCCGGGGCCGTCTCCGTGTTCCACGCACACGACGTCACGCTGGCCGGCGGGCACTCCGCCGAGGGCGCGGAGCTCTCGGTGGGGTTCGCGGTGACCGGCGCCGCCCCCGGCGACGTGCTCACAAAGGGAGGCATGCAACCCGGCCAGCGCCTCGTGCTCACAAAGCCGATCGGCACGGGTGCGCTCCTGGCCGGAGCCATGCAGGGACGCACCTCCGGGCGCGACCTGGTCGCGACGCTCGACCTGATGGATGCATCGAGCGCCGCCGCGGCCCGGGTCCTGGTCGAGCACGGCGCGACGGCGTGTACCGACGTCACCGGCTTCGGGCTCGCCGGGCACCTGTCCGAAATGACCAGGGCTTCCGGGGCGGCCGCGCGGCTGCGGCTCCGCGCCGTACCGATGGTGCCGGCGGCCCTGGCGCTGATGGAGGAGGGCGTGCAGAGTTCGCTGCAGCCCAACAACGAGCAAGCCCTCGACGACTTCGCGGTGCGCGGGTGCATGCCCGACGATCCGCGCCTGCGCCTGCTCGCGGACCCGCAGACCGCCGGCGGGTTGCTGGCGGGCGTGCCCGCCGCGGCCGCGGACGCCTGCGTCGCGGCGCTGCGGGCCGCGGGTTACGCCGACAGTGCGATCATTGGCGACGTGATGCCGGAGGGACTGTCGGTGATCGAGGCGGGGACCGCACCGTGAACCCGGCCGTGCGGTTCGTGACGGACCCGATGTGCTCGTGGTGCTGGGGCACGACACCGCACTTCGAGGCCGCGATGGAAGCCCTCGCCGATCGCGTGACGTTCGACATCGTGCTCGGCGGGATCAACGTCCACAGCACGAAAGCCGTCGGGGCGTACGGACGCGAACGCCTGAACGTGCTGTGGGACGAGGTGACGACGGTCACGGGGCAGTTCTTCTCGCACCGGCTGCCGGAGGGCACGGTCTACAACAGCCTGCTGCCCTGTCTCGCCGCCGAGGCCATGCGCGACGCGCGCGGCGCGCCGCCCATCGGCTACACGCACCGCCTCCAGCAGCGCTTCTTCGCCGAGGGCGCCAACGTCAACGACCTCGACACGCTCCTCGCCACCGGGGAGGAGTTCGACGTGCCGCGTGACACCTTGCGGCCCCTGATGGATTCCGAGGCTGTCCGGCAGCGCGTCCGGTGGGGCTTCGAGACGGCGCGCCAGTACGGCACGAACGCCCTCCCGAGCGTGCTGGTGAGCCCCGACGACGCCGACTTCCGCCTCTTCGCGGGAGGATACGTGGACTCGGCCCGCCTGATCGAAGACCTCGAGACCTGGCTGGCGGGGTAGGGTCTCCGTATGTGTGCATCGTCCATATAACTCTACTTTACTCATGAGTAATTTAGAGTTAAGGTGATTTCACGCAGCTCCTGGGAGATGGCCATAGATGGCGACCAGGTCCCGCTTCGTGCAGCGTTACCTCGGGGCGGCAGTCGAGGACGATCTCCGGGACAAGATGGTCTTCCTCGGCGGTCCGCGGCAGGTCGGCAAGACCACGCTGGCGCTCTCGCTGCTGGACGCGGAGGACAGCCGGCACCCGGCGTATCTCAACTGGGACGATCCGCTCGTGCGTCCCGATCTCACTCGGGGCAAGCTGCCGCCCGGTCAGGCATTGCTGGTTCTCGACGAGGTGCACAAGTTCCCCCGCTGGCGCAACCTCGTCAAAGGGCTCTACGACCGGGAAAGGGGCAACGTCTCCTTCCTGGTGACCGGGTCGGCCCGACTCGACCACTATCGCAAGGGTGGCGACTCCCTGCAGGGTCGTTACCATTACCATCGGCTGCATCCGTTCTCCCTGAACGAACTGGTCGGGACACCTGCGACCGCCTCGGACGTCGACGCGCTGATGCAGTTCGGCGGCTTTCCGGAGCCCCTGTTCGCCGGGAGTACGCGCACCTGGCGGCGTTGGCAGAGGGAGCGTCTCGCCCGGGTCGTCTACGAGGACCTGCGCGATCTCGAGAGCGTTCGGGACATCGGCCTCGTGGAACTCCTGGTCAACGCGTTGCCGGAACGCGTCGGCGCGCCCCTGTCCGTGCGCAACCTCAGCGAGGACCTCGGCGTGGCGCACGCCACCGTCGCCCGCTGGCTCGCCATCCTCGAGGCCCTGTACGTCTGCTTCCGCATTCCCCCGTTCGGCGCTCCGCGCATCAGGGCGGTGAAGAAGGAGGCGAAGCTCTATCTCTGGGACTGGTCGGAGACCCCGGGACGGGGCGAGCGCTTCGAAAACCTGGTCGCATGCCAGCTCCTGAAATACTGCCACCACGTGGAGGACACGGAGGGCTACGGCATGGAACTGCGATTCCTCCGGGACACGGACCGCCGCGAGGTCGACTTCGTGGTGTTGCGCGATGGCGCTCCGCTCTTCGCCGTGGAGTGCAAGTCGGGCGAGAAGTCACCGGGCCGGGCGATCGATTACTTCCGGCAGCGTACGGCCATCGCCGACTTCTACCAGGTCCATCTCGGAGAGCGCGATTACGTGTCCGAAGGGACGCGCGTCCTGCCGTTCCGGACGTTCTGCGCGGAGCTCGGCATGCCCTGACGGGCACGAGCCCGTCCGCTTACCGGAAGAACTGCGCGACCGCGGGCCGGAAGCGGTCCATGTCGACGAGGAACGAGTCGTGCCCCTGGACTGACGGGAGCGCCTTGAAATTCACCTCGCCGACGGAGGCCCGCAGGCCTTCGGCAAGTTCCTCCTGCTGCTGCAGGGGGAACAGGAAGTCCGTCTCCACGCCGATGACCAGCGCACGCTCCGCCTGGACGCGGCCCAACCCGGCCTCGAGGCTGCCGCCGTGGTCGCAGGCGTCGAACAGGTCCATGGCCCGCGACAGGTAGAGGTAGCAGTTGGCGTCGAAGGAGCCGACGAACTTCGCCGCGTGCGCCGCCAGGTACGACTCCACCTCGAAGTCGATGCCGAAGGGTTCGTGGTCCCCGAGGTCGTCGGTCGCGCGTTCGCGCCCGAACCGCGCGGCCCATTCCACCGCCGAGCGGTAGGAGATCATGCCGAGCTTGCGGGCGAGACGCATGCCCTGGGCCGGCGGCGCTTCGGGCGCGTATCTCCCCCCCAGCCAGGCCGGATCGGAACGGATCATCTCCCGTTGCAGGGACCTGATGGCGATCGAGAAGGGCAGGCTGCGGCAGGCGGAGGAAATCGACAGCAGACCCGTGGCCGTGGACGGGTAGAGCATCGCGAACGCGAGCGCGGTCATCCCTCCCATCGACGCTCCGACCACGGCGTAGAGCCGCTCGACGCCGAGGGCTTCGAGCACCGCCTGGCCGGCGTGGGCGATGTCCTCCAGGCACAGGACCGGGAAGTCCAGGCGATAGGGTTCCCCGGTCTCCGGGTTGACGGACGCCGGTCCGGTGGAGCCGAAGCAACTCCCGAGGGAGTTGACGCACACGACGAAGAAGCGGTCCGTGTCGATGGGCTTGTCCGGCCCGACCATGTCTTCCCACCAGCCGGTGCTCGGGTCCCGCGGCGAAGAGGCCGCGTGCGCGGAGGGCGACAGCCCCGTGAAGAGCAGCACCGCGTTGTCGCGCGCCGCGGAGAGTTCGCCCCAGGTCTCGTAGGCGAGGGTCACCGCCGGCAGCGAGCCGTGCATCATGTGGAACGGGCCGTCGAGCTCGAGGTAACGCCGCGCGTCGGTCATGGGTCCGGTCATGGATGGTACGGCGTCATGAAATAGCAGAGGCAGTCCTGCTGCGCCACGGAGATGTCGCGCGTGTACATGGACGGGTAGACCGGCTCGCGCAGCAGCACGTCGGCCCCGCGCAGCTCGAAGTAGAACTCCGTCAGGTCGGCCCCCGAGACGTCGGTGGCGCGGAGCCCGATGCCTGTGGCTCCCGTCGGCCGGCGGGCGAACAGGTTGCCCGCCTCGAGCCGTTCGAAGTTGTACCGCTCGAGCTCCGCGCGCAGGGCGAGGGGCGCGTCCGCGGTGAAGTCGGCGTCGCCGTCCTCGATCGTGACGCGCACCTCGTTGCGGTAGACGGTCAACTCGGCGAAAGACGCTTCCGGGATCTCGCGCCACTCCGCCGCCGCCCGCAGGTAGGCCGCCGCGCGGCGAGCGCTTCCCGGGTCGCCGACCCGGCCGGTCTCGAGCGTCACGGCGGGGCAGAACTCCGTGAAACGTTCGGTCTGGATCCCGTCCCGATGCTGCGCGAGCAGGGCGAGGCGCGAGAACGCGAGGGCCGCCCCGAGGCACTGGGCGCCCAGGTCCGTGAGGACGCTGTAGTGCGGGTTCGCGCCGGTGTTGTTGTGGAGGTCGATCGCGAGGCGCGGCTGCGCTTCCATGGCGTAGTGGGTCACCTGCCGTGCCAGCCGGGCCTCCGGCGAGTCGCCGCCGTTCCAGGCGCGGTTGAAGTCGCGCTGATGTGCGAGGGTGCGTTCACCGGTCCGCGCGGCTTCCACGTTGCCGACGTACAACAGCATCGGTGGCGCCCCGCGCCCCGCGAGGAACATGCGCACGCCGTCCCATCCCGAGACTTCGTTGCCGTGCTGCAGGACCGACACGAACAGCGGGTCCGGCAGGCCCCGGCTCAGATCGAACAGCGTCGGTCCGCCGAGGGCGTCGAACAGCTTCGGCGCCGGGCAGTCGAGGAGGTCGTCCGCCAGGGTGTAGCGCGTGGTCAGGCGCACGAAGTCAGACGGTCCATTCGTGCACGGGCTGCCCGGAGTCCTGGGCGTCCAGGTAGGCGAGGGTCAGCGCGTTGAAGTCGGGTCCGTGGCGCTCTACCCAGCGGCGCTGCCAGGTGGCGCCGTTGGCGGCCCGCTCGACCCGTCGCGTGGCGATCCCGAGGTAGCGCTCCACCTCGACATCGGGGATGTCGAGGGTGCGCAGGGCGGCGGCCGCGGCCGGCAGCATGTCCTCGAGCAGGAGCTGGCGGGCCGGGAGGCGACGCCCGTCGCGCCAGGTCAACTCGGCGTCGAGTCCGAGGCGCGCGGCGGCGTAGAAGTTGGCGCGGGCGGTCTCGAACGGGAGGTCCGACTCGATGGGGACCGGGTCCTCCACGAGCGCGCGCACGGCACCCATGAACACGGCGGTGTTGGCGATGCAGTCGTCGATCGTGGGTCCGGCCGGCACGACCCGGTGCTCGATCCGCAGGTGCGGCACGCCGTCGAAGTCGAAGCCGAGCAGCGGCCGGTTCCAGCGCCAGACGGTGCCGTTCTGGAACCGTACGTGGGCGAACTTGCTCGGCGGCTCGTCCTGGACGTACGGGAGCAGGATGGCGTGCAGTTCCCGGTTCTCGCGAAACGTCTCGAAGAGGGACCTGTCCGCGTAGCCGCTGCCGAATCCCACGCGTTCGGGGTCCCTCGGGCCCAGGGAAACCGCCTGCTCGAACAGCGGCACGCGAGTTTCGGCCCACAGCGAGCGCCCGAACAGGAAGGGCGAGTTCGCGGAGAGCGCCACCATGGGCGCCGAGGCCGCGAGGGCGGCGTTGTAGGTGCGCACCGCGCGGTCGGGCTTGCACTGGAGGTGGATCTGGAACGAGGTCGCGGCCGCCTCGAGCATGACGTCGTCGTGGGACATCTCGAGATGGTCCGCGCCGGCGATGTCGACCTCGAATGGGGCGCCGTCGCGCAGCGCCAGCACGCGGTCGTTCAGCGCCTGGTACCGGACCATGCGGGACATGTGGTCCGAGTTCAGCAGTTCCGGGGCGATCGTCGGCAGGATGCCTATCGTCGCGAGCCTGAGGTCCAGGGCCTCCGCGGCCTCCCGGCAGGCCCGCCAGGTGGCGGCGAGTTCGTCGTGGAGCCGCGTGAACACGCGTCCCGTGATGGCGCAGGGGCTGCCGTTCAGTTCGACGTTGTAGCTCGCGAGTTCGGGCACCACGAGCGGATTGTCGAGGGCGTCGAGGAAGTGCTCGTTGCGGGGTGCGGGATTGCCGTGCGCGTCGACCAGCCACGCCTCGAGCTCGAAACCGGCGATGTCCCCCCGCTCGCTGAATCCGCCGTTCACGAAGAGCTGCGCGACCTCGGCGGTCTCGCGGTCGAGACGCCGCCGGAAACGCGTGAAATCCTCGGCGTTGAAGTGTCGTTGCGCGATCTCGTCGCCCATGGCGAGTCGGGCCGGGTGATCGGGGAGCGGCTATCTTCCGTTAGTCGGGCCTCTGTCCGCAACGGCGCCCGCTACGCGGCGTCACCGTTGCTAACATGCGCGCGTCTTCCTCACCGAGGGCTTCCCGATGTCCCCGTCCGTGCTGATCGTGGAGAAAAAGGACGGCATCGCCACGCTCACCCTGAACCGGCCCGAGCAGATGAACGCGCTCTCCATGGAATTGCGCCGCATGCTCGTCGAAGAACTCGAGGCGCTGCGCTACGACGAAGACATCGGCGTGGTGATCCTGACCGGCGCGGGGCGCGGGTTCTGCGCCGGCCTCGACCTGAAGGAGATGGGCGGGGAGCGTCCCGCCGAGGCGGCGGGGCCGGGCGAGTTCCCGGACCCTCCGCAGATGCTGCGGATGCTCCGGCAACCGGTGATCGGGGCGATCAACGGGGTGGCGGTCACCGGCGGTTTCGAGATCGCGCTGTCGTGCGACATCCTGATCGCGGCGCCGGAGGCCCGGTTTGCCGACACGCACGCCCGCGTCGGCCTCCTCGCCGGCTGGGGCCTGTCTCAGCGCCTGTCGCGGATCGTCGGGCCGAACCGCGCGCGCGAACTCTCGCTGACGGGCAACTACCTCTCGGCGGAGCGCGCGGAGCGGTGGGGACTGGTCAACCGCGTGGTACCGCGCGAGGACCTGATGCCGACGTGCGAGGCCCTCGCGCGTGACATGCTCTCGTGCGTGCCGGAGGTCCTCTTCGAGTACAAGAGCCTGATCGACCGGGGCTTCGACCTCGCGCTGGGGGATGCGATGACATACGAGTCCGAGATCGCGCGCCGCCATCCGAATCCGGAGCCGGAGGTGGTCGCGGCGCGTCGGGCCGGGATCCAGCGACGCGGGCGCGCGCAGGCGGGTGAATCGTGAGGCTCGGCGCCCTGCTAGGGCCGGTCACTGGAAACTCACCGGCGAACTTCCTCGCCGAACAGGCGCGCACTTTCGCGGGAGAGGGGTTCGACAGTCTCTGGTCGGCCCAGGCCCTCGGACGGGGTTTCATGCTGACCGATCCGTTTGTCGCGCTCAGCGTCGCGGCGGCGGCCGCGGAGGACGTCGAGCTCGGCACGGCTGTCGTGCAGGCCCCGCTCTACCACCCGATGGATTTGGCGCACCGGGTCTTCTCTTTGCAGCAGGTGTGCGGAGAGCGCCTCGTTCTTGGGCTGGGTGCGGGCTCTACTGCAAGTGATTTCAATATGTTGAGCCGCTCATTTGAGACGAGATTCGAGGATTTCGGGGTCATGGTCGACGCTCTGCGCGAGGCGTTCGAGAGCGGCGGCAGCGACGCGACGAACCTGTCTCCCTGGCCGTCGGTGCAGGGCGGGCCGCCGCTGTTCCTCGGCACTTGGGGCCGGGGCGTGGAGCGTGCCGCGCGGGAGTTCGACGGCTGGATCGCCTCGGCGCACTACCGCACGGAGGAACAGGTCGTTGCCAGCCTGCAACGTTACCGGCGGGCCGGCGGCGGACGTGCCGTGGTGTCGACGATCCAGTTGCCGGCCGGCACGGACCTCGGGGAGCTCCGCGACCGGCTGGCCCGCTTCGCCGAGGCCGGTTTCGACGACGCCGTGGTGCTGATCCTGCCCGGCGGTCCGGAGCCGGGAGCCGTGCGGCGATTGGTCGAGGGATGACGATGCCCCGGATCCAGCTCTACGAGTACGCCAACACGCGCTCCGCGCGATGCCGTTGGACCCTGGCGGAAGCCGGGCTCGAGTACGAGTCCGTCGGGAACACCCGCGACGTCTTCGCAAGCGATGCCCTCCGTGCCGTTCACCCCCTCGCCAAGCTTCCGGCCGCCGTCATAGACGGACGTCCCCTCTTCGAATCCGCCGCGATCTGCACGGCGATCGCGGACCTCGTGCCGGAACGTGGCCTCGTCGGGAGGTCGGGCTCCTGGTCCCGGGCGCTCCACGACCAATGGGTCAGCTTTGCCCTGACCGAGATGGAGTGCTGGCTCTGGAGCACGGAACTGAACGAATTCGACTTCTCGCTGCCGAGCGAACAGCGCGTGCCGGCCATCGCCGAGCCAAACGCCGTGCTGTTCCGGCGGAGCGCGACGGCGCTTGACGCGGTCCTGGCCGACGTGGACTACCTCGTCGAGAATCGCTTCACGGTCACCGACATCATCGTGGGCTTCACCGTGAACTGGGGGCAGTCGGACGGGCTGCTCGGGGATTTCGATCACCTGCAGCGCTACCTGGAGCGCCTGCGGGGCAGGGAGCACTGCACGCTGGTGTCGGCGTAAGGGGAAAGCCCGCGTCCGTGGGGATTGCCCGTGGCGCGGATCAGCCGGCCTGCTGCGGCGCGGCGGCGCCGACCGCGTCGGGGAGTCGGTCCTCGAGCAGACGGATGCCGGGGGTGAGGAAGGCGATCACCGCCAGGACGAGCGCCACCAGGCCGAGGATCTCGTACATCAGGCCCATGCCGCGGCCGGGTCCCACACCGAGCAGCGCGCCGATGCTGTCGGCGAGGCCGCCGCCGGCCGCCATCAGCGGCTCGAAGATCGCTTCCGCGAGTGGTGCGGCCAGCAGCAGGCCGGCGCACTGTGCGGCCACGCCGAACACGAGGCGCATGCCGAATACCCGGCCGAGGAAGCCCGGCTCCACCTTCACCTGCCACACGACCCGGGACAGCCCGAGCATGAACGTGAAGCTCATGCCGATGAACGCGACGCCGAAGGCGGTGACGAGCACGCTTTCGCGGAACCCGATGACCATCATGGCCAGTGCGGCCGCGATCAGGCCGCCCAGGACGCCCGTCATGCGACGTTCGGGGCCGCCCCACGCCGCGAGGAGCACGCCCGCCGCGAGCGCGCCGAAGCCGAAGCTGCCCAGCACGAACCCCGCGGCCTGTTCGTCGGCGAAGCTGAGGACGAGGGGCGTGCAGAGCGCGAATCCGAAGCCCGGCAGCAGGAACATGGCTACGGTGACGAGCGTCAGGAGGTGCATCAGCGGCCGGCGGTCCCGCAGGTAGTTCCAGCCGGCGGCAAGTTCGCGCCCGAGACTGGGACTCGAGTCCGCGTCGTCCTCCTTCGGCGGCCGCGGGATCGCGGACAGCGCCAGCGCCAGCACGACGGCCCCGAAGGTGACGAAGTCCACGACGAAGATGATCCCGAGGCCCACCGTGCCGAGCAGGACGCCCGCGAGCGCGGGTCCCACGATCATCTCGAGGCCGGCGATGGTCTGCGCCAGCCCCGCCGCGCGGCCAAGCTGCTCCTTCGGAACGAGCAGCGGCACGCTGGCGTCGAACGCCGGGATGACGAACGCGTTGGCGATCCCGTTGGCGAACAGCGCGACGTACAGGTGCCAGGTCTCGAGGGTGTCCGTGAACCAGAGCGCGGCCACGCCCAGCGTGCTCAGGCTCGCCACGGCGTTGGCGACGATCATCACGCGCCGCCGGTCCCAGCGGTCGACCAGCGGCCCGGCCACCACGCCGCCGAGCCCCAGGGGCAGGAACGCGGCGAAGAGGAGCAGGCTGTACGCCGTCGTGTCGCCGGTCTCGGCAAGCGTCCAGATGACGAGGCCGAAACGCGTCATGGACGAACCCACCGTCGAGACGAGTTGCCCGGCCAGGATGCCCGCGAAGGCGCGTTGTCCGTGCAGCCGGAACATCATGCGCACGCCCCGGCCGAAGCCTTGGCAGCGCTCTCGTCCAACGGTTCGAGGCGATGCACCGGGGGCGACCGTGGCTCCTCCGCACGGCAGGTGGTGAAGAACACGTCCGGATGCGGTTCGGAGGCGAGCCGGTAGCTGCGGGCCTCGCCCGCCGTGTGCACGGTCACCCTCCCGTCGATGGCGGGGGACGCTTCGACGCGGAGCTCGTCGAGTCCCCAGGCATCGTGGCGCTGGCGGGCGAGGAACTCGGCCGCTGCGGTGGTCATGGACTGCCCGATCCGCCCGCGGTAGCCCTTCGGGTAGACCTGCCGCCGTCGTTCGGCGTCGATCAGGGCGTCCACCGTCGCCGTGGAGACGTGCCCGTAGCAGTTGCCGCTTGGCAGGCACCAGAGGTTGGGCGCGAACCGGCAACCTCCGAAGTGGGCCGCATGCCAGACCTCCACGTCGCCCCGATCGCGCAGGTGGCGGTAGAGCCGGTTGCCGTCGACGGCGCAGCACGGGTCCACCTTGCCGTGGGTGCAGACAAGGACGCGGAACGTATCGTCGCGGTGCGCCGCGAAGTCCTGAGGCCTGTTGCGGATCGCCTCAAGGTCGAATTCCGTCAGCGCGCCGTGATCCGCCACCTCGTAGCGAAGCTGCAGCGGGCTACCGCCGGGGCTCGGCACGCAGAAGAAGACGGCGAGCGAGTCCCCTCGTTGTTGCCTGTCCCGCCGGATCGGGAGGATGCGCGGGTGCAGGCCGACGCCCGTCTCCTGATAGCGGCGCCAGGTTTCGAGGTTGAAGGCATGCAACTCGGGCGAGAGCGAGGCAAGGGCCAGGCGGGGAAACGGTGCGGTGCCCTCGACGAACATGCCGAGATCGAAGTGACCGAGTGTGCCGGCCGTGTCTTCGCCACGCGCCCTACTGGCCCGGGCGCAGGGGTCGCGTGGGGGCGTTGCCCGCCGGCCCGTCCTGGAGTGCGCGTCCATGTGCCGAGATGCTAAGACTAATGAGAATCATTCGCAACCAGGCGGGATGCACGGCACTGCGTTGGCCCGCTGTGTCCCGGGCCGCGTCGAGCAGAGGCAGGGCGCTGTCGGGGATACCTTCTAGAAGAACACGTACGACCGCACGACCAGGTTCTTGCGGCAGCGCGCGTCCTCCGGCGCCGTCGGGTCCACGCACGCGGTGTGGAACGACCAGCGCGAGACCGAACCGTCGGTCACCGAGTCGTAGCACTTCAGCATCGAGACTTCGTTCGGCTGCTGCCGCGGGAACCAGTACCACTCGTGCTCGGGCCGGTAGGTGAAACGGGTGGTCTCACCGACGCGGTCGTCGTAGATGCGGTAGTTCGTGATGTACGGCTGGTCCGCGAAGGACGGCCACGCGCAGAGCACGAACGGGAACTGCTCCACCGGCTCCATCGGCTTCGCGAGGTTGATCGACATGAACCGCCGCGACATCTTCGCGTCGGCCTCCGCTTCGGTGTAATGCTGCGTGCGACCGAAGTTCCGGAGGTTCTTCGTCAGGAGTTCGCGGCAGCGCACCCGGCCGCTGTTGTCGTTCAGGTCGTTGTGAACGAGGTTGGCGTAGCCCTTGTTGACGCCGGGGTTCTTGGCGTCCTGGTCCTCGGCGCGGTCGCCGTCGTAGTCCTTGTTGAAGACGTCGTGGTTGTAGACCAGCGCGTCCGTCGCCCCGGGGAAGAAGTCGAGGAGCAACTGCTCGATCTCCGGGTAGAAGACGCGCTGCACTTCGCGGGAGTCGTAGAAGTTGCCGCACTTCGACTCCAGGTGCGCGAGCGAAACGCCGAGCCGGTCCATGCACGCCGCGCTGTCGGGGGAGAGTCCCGGGTGATACTCGTCCATGCGCCGCGCGTCGCGCAGGATCTGCGGGAAATAGAGGCAGCGCCGCCCGATGTCGCGCTCTTCCTTGCGCAGGGCGAGCTGGTCGGCCTCCCGGGAGGGGTCGCGCCAGAGCGCGTTGGACGAGACGATCGAGTAGGAGGGCGCCTCGTGAACCGTGTAGCGCAGCGGCAGGGCAAGACCGCCTTCGGGGGCCTCGATGCCGGTGGCCCGGATGTGCTCCAGGCACTCTTCGTAGGTGCGGAAACCGAGACCCCACCGGGTCTGGATGGGTCCGGGCGGCGCGTTCTCGATCATGTCGATCACGTCCTGCCCCTCGCCCTCGGCGATCTGGCGGAACGCTTCCGCCTCCGCCGCGGCGGTCCCCGCGTCGCCGTTCCGATCGAACGCCATGTAGGACACGCCACCGTTGGAGGCGATCGGGGGCGGCTGTCCTTCCGTGAGCTCGAACGGCGGCACGTAGGCGTCCGAATTGGCTCCCGCAACCCGGTCCGCGATGACTGCCGGTCGGTTCATGGCATCCCCCCAGTCCGAAAACGGCAAATTATGGCATAGGACGCGCGGACTGGGAGCGTGCGGGGGCCGCGGCGTCCCCGATCGCCTGCACCCACAGCCGGGCGTGCTCGGCGATGCCCCGGTGCGTGAAGTGGCAGCTGTCGGGCCGGAAGCGCGGGCCCGTGATCGTGTCGGTGTCCGGCCCCGGACGCACGTTGGCGATCCGGTCCGGCAGACTCCGCTGGGCGCTGCGGATACGCTCGGCGCTCTCGACATGCTCGGGCCAGTCGCCCCGGACGTCGCAGCGCGTTGCGACCGCCGGGAGCACCGGTGCGTCGATGCCGAGCGCGGGCAGGGACGTTGCCAACGCCTGGAACTGCGCCACGTAATCCTCCTCCGCTGTGTCTGCGAATACGTCGGACTCGCCCTGGTGCCACAGGACGTGCGTGGGCCGGATGCCGAGACGCCCGAGCATCCGGGCGGCGCCCTCGACCCGCGCATGGAGGTCCCCTCCGGGCACCCACCGGGCGAGCTCCGTGCCCCCGATGCCGATCGGCACGATCAGCACCCGCCGGTAGAGTCCCTCGCGGATCAGCTCGTCGCCCACCCGTCCCCAGACCGAGCCGCCCTCGCCGTTGGGACCGAGCAACGGATCTTCGGCGCGGTAGCACTTGCCGTCGTGGGGATTGAAGTTGACGACGTCGTGCAGCGGGACGTAGCGGTCCCTTGCGGCGTTGGCGCTGTTCGACTGCCCGAAGGCGAACAGGACGGCCCGCTCCGGGTGGTCCCCGGCGAAGGCGTCGCAGGCAAGCGCCTCGCGGCCTTCCGTGTCCGCGAAGCCGCATGCCGTCGTGTCCTCGACGTCGCAGGGCCTCGTGCCCCCGGGCAACAGCATCATGACGGACAGGGCGGTTCGGGCGGCGCCGGACATGGAGCCCGGCGTGAACGAAGCGATGAGGGCGCCGTATCCGTACGCGAGGTAGAGCGAGCCCAGCCAGCCGAGGGCGATGGCCGCCGCCGCGATCCACTTCTTCATGCGCGAGCCATCCGGCGCCGACGGGCGTGACGCGCCGGCCTCATGGCGTGTACCAGATCGGCGACGTGTACGCACGCTCCTGCGTGACCATCGGCACGTTGTCCGGAATGTCCGTCACGTCGAAGAACCGGGCATCGTAGGCCGTCCACCGCGGCGTCGGTATCTCCAGGACGCGGACATAGTAGAAGGCGTGCGCCGCGGGATCGAAGTCCGGGTCGCGCCACACGACGGACAGGTCGCTGTCACCGATCGTGTTCGTGTACGACGCGGTCGCGACGTCGACGGTGGAGCCGACGGGCGCCACGGTGCCGTCCTCGCGGACGTTCCGCCCGTCGGAGAGCGCCACGTCGTAGACCCGTTCGTGCAGGCCCCCGTCGGCGTCGCGCCAGCCCTTCACGACCTGCACGCGATCGAGGTTCGCGCCGAGCGGGTCCTTCGTCGTCCCCACCAGGAAGGTGGGCGCCTTGCCGTCCGGCGCCTGTGACAGGTCTCCCCCCATCGGGACGCCCTTCCCGTAGCCGATGTCCGCCATGTTGGGCCGCAAGGCGTCGTGGCTCTCGAAGTCCCAGCCGCCGAAGAAGCGCACCACCATGCGCGGGCCGGTCGTGGCATAGGCCTCCTTCCTCTTCATCGCCGCGAACAGCGCCTCGCGGGTGTTCTCCCGCGCCCAGACGGCGGCGTAACCGGAAGCCGCCATGCGCCACCGGTAGCGGGGGTGCGTGATGCGGCCCGCAAACGGTTCGACGATGGCGTGCTTGCCCCAGAAGTTGTCCTCCGCCACCGCCGGCAGGGTGCTGTGCGCGTCGGTGCTGCCGATCAGCCCGAACTTGAACGGGTTGACGCCCTGGCGGGCCTGATGGTCGAGGCCGAGCTTGAGGGCGGACCGGGCATACTCGTACTGCAGTTCCTCGCCGGGCCGCGCGCGCACGGCGCCGTCGGGGTCGTCCACGCGGTCCGGAAGCTGCGGCCCCGGCCAGCCGTCGATCACGGCCCAGCTCTCCCAGTTCTCGTAGTCGGCGAACTCGTCCGTGGGCGAGAGGACGGAATTCGTTTCGCTGTCGCCCTTGATCTGGGTGACCTCCAGCAGCGGCTCCCAGCGCTGGCGCATCCGCAGGTACGCCAGGCTGAACGGTTTGCCGGCGGCGTCGGCCGGCGCGAACTCCCGGGCGTTGCTGAGATTGGAGTTGTGCGCGAGGGCGAGGACCTCGCCCCCGGTCAGCTCCTCGTAACGATTGAGGAAGCGCCACAGGTCCTCGGGGTCCGGGCTGTCCGTGGCCGAGAAGGGCAGGAGCCGGTCCGCTTTCGACGCGTCGTCCTTGAAGATCACCACGCGGTGGCGCGTGCCGTCCTCGAAGCGGGAGGTCCACTCGTAGCCGATGAAGGCGGTGAACCGGCCCGGCTCGTTGTAGTGGTCCGCGGCGGCGGTGACGCGGTTCCAGATGGAGCGCCGGAACCGCTCGTCCCGAATCCGCGCGTCCACCCCGGCGACGCCGACGATGAACTCGGTGAGCGCGTCGGCCGAGGGGTCGCCCGCGAGCAGGTTCTGCAGTTCCCCTTCGAGCCGCCGGCCGGTGTCGGTCCCGAGGAGCAGCGGGTCCGCCGCCCACAGGCCGTCGGCGACGCCGAGGTTCTCGGCGTGGTCGGCGACCACGAGGAAGTCGAGCGGGCGGCGCAGCCGCGCCTCCATCCCGCCGTGGGCAATGACCGTCCCGCCGCGCGCCACCACGTACGCGGCCTCCGGGCCCAGGTTTCGGTTGCCGCGCGAGTACGCGTCTGTCGAGAGCTTGGTGTGCAGGTGCGTATCGCCCCAGAACACCTGGTTCGCGTGGTCCCCGGCCGGCGCGTAGGAGGTGTCGGCGCCCGCGGACAGGGCAAGGAGCGTGACGGCGGCAGCAGCAGCATTGAACAGGCGCATCGGTCTTGTCATCCGGACGACTTGAGTGTGCGCGTGAGTCTAACGTGACGGGGCGGCGGCGATTTCCGCCGCCGGCGCGGTCAGGTGCTGCGGATGAGGCCGACGATGGCCGCGGTCACCTGGTCCGGGGCGTTCTCCTGTACGAAGTGCCCGCCGCCCCTGATCGTCGTGTGGGGCAGTCCCTGCGCCCCGGGCACGGTTTGGCGGAACTGGGCATCGCCGCCTGCGCTGACCGGGTCATTGTCCACGAAGGCGCAGAGGAACGGCTTGTCGAAACTCGAGAAGAACTCCCAGGCGTTGCGCTGGGCGTCCAGGGACGGGTCGGTCGGGAGCGTGGGGACCTGGCTCGGCATGGCGCGCGGTCCCATCTTGTAGCTCGGATCCGGGAAGGGCGCGTCGTAGGCCTTCGCCAGGTCCGAGGGGAACGGCGACCCCAGGCCCAGCCTGTGGAGCAGGAACCGGGTGGCCCGGGAGAGGTTGGACCCCTCTCCCAGCGTCATCGACAACATGAGGCCGATGGGCATGTCTTCCGTTTCCCAGCAGAACTTCTGCCAGTAGGCGAACTGCGTCACCGGACTCCCGGCCATCTGGCCCAACGCCCTCTGCATCTCGGCCAGGGTGGGCGTGGGGGCCTCCGCCCGGAATCGCTCCACTTCCGCGACCACTTCGTCGGGAAGGTCGGGGTTGTACGGCAGGCCGGTGTTGGAGATCACGACACGATCGAACCGGTCCGGGTGGTCCACGATCATGCGCAGCCCGATGAGCCCGCCCCAGTCCTGGCCGAAGAACGTGATCCCGGAGAAGTCGTTCCGCTCGAGCCAGCGTCCCATCCAGTCGACCTGCCGCTGGTAGCTGTAGTCCTCGAGGGCGGCGGGCTTGTCGGACTTGCCGTAGCCGGGCAGGTCCGGCGCGATCACCCGCATCCCTTCCCCGACGAGCAGCGGGATCATCTTCCGGTAGAGGTAGCTCCAGACCGGCTGACCGTGCATGCACAGCACGAGGGGGCCGTCCGCCGGACCCTCGTCGACGTGGTGAATGCGCAGGTCGCTGCCGTCGTCGGTGCGGACGGTGGTGTAGTGGGGCTCGAACGGGTAGCCGGCCAGGTTCGCGAAACGCGACTCGGGCGTTCTCAGTATCTTCATGAAGGCTCGCTTGCGGGGATGAGCGCTGGGTCCGCGATTGTACCGGGCGCGGCGTCACCTACATGCCGCCGGACTCGATTTCCGCCAGCTTCGGGAACTGTTCCCCTGCCCACGCCCGGACCCGGCGCACCAGGTCGTCCGGTTTCTCCGTGCGCACTTCATTCAGGTACAACGCCGCCTGACGTCCATCTCCGTAGTACGCCTCGGCGTATCCGCTCACGGTGTACGAGGCCGGGTCGGTCCTGGCATCCGTCCTGGCGATCAGGCCGAGACTGTACTCGACGTGGTCGGCGACCAGGTCGGCGGCATCGTTGGGATCGGGGATGACGACCGGCCCCTTGCTCGTCGGCGTCCAGAAGACGCCGTTGGCCCATTCCGCCCTGATCGTCAGGTGTGCGTAGTAGAAGAGCTTGCTGATGGTCCCTCTCCGTCCCGGGCTTCGTTGACGTGGGGTTCGAGTGAAACCCGAGCCGCCCCTTCGTGCAAGCGGGCGGGCATGCCGGTTGACGCCGCCTCGGGACCGTCGCGATCATCGTCCGACCACCCGGCGGGGAGTCCGGTGAGGTCGGAACCATGAACGAGCCGCGGACGTACTACCTGGCCCTGGACCTCAAGGACGACCTAGAGGCCATCGCCGCCTATGAGCGGCATCACGGGGAGGACCGGTTCTGGCCGGAGATCGCCGACAGCATCCGCGCGGCGGGCGTACGCGACATGGAGATCTACCGGACGGGGAATCGCCTGTTCATGGTGATGACGGTGTCCCCGTCGTTCTCGTTCGAGAAGAAAGCGGCCCTCGATGCCGGTAACGCGAAGGTCCAGGAGTGGGAGTCGTTGATGGAACGCTTCCAGCAGCGCCTGCCCTGGACTGCGGAGGACAGCAAGTGGGAGCGGCTGGAGAGGATCTTCTCCTTGCCGCCGGCCAAGTCGTGATCCCTCGAGGCCCGCGCGGCAGCAACCGGCCCAACCCCTTCCTTGGGCTCGAAGGCCCGCTCGCCATTGCCCACCGGGGCGGCGCGGCCGAGCACCCGGAGAACACCATGGCCGCGTTCGAACACGCCGTGCACCTCGGCTACCGCTGCATCGAGACCGATGTCCGGGCGACCCGCGACCGGGTGGTGGCGATCTTCCACGACGAGCACCTGGACCGGCTGACCGAACACACCAGGCCGCTGGCGGCACGGGACTGGGCGCAACTCGACGAGGTGCGGATCGACGGCAAGGAGCCCGTTGTCCGCCTCGACGATCTGCTCGGCGCCTGGCCGGACCTGCGCCTCATCATCGACCCGAAAGCCGACGACGTCGTCACCCCGCTGATCGAGGTGCTGCGCCGTACGAACGCGCGCGACCGCGTCTGCATCGGTTCGTTCTCGTCGCGCCGCCTGCGCTGGTTCAGGACCGACGCCCCGGGCTGCACCTCGTGCGGCCCGACCGAGGTAATACGGCTGCGCGCGGAGTCCTGGGGCATCCCCGCCGGCCGGCTGGACGCCGACTGCGCCCAGGTGCCGCCGCGTCAGCCGCTCGCCGCCGGCCTGTCGATTCCGGTCGTCGATGCCGCGTTCCTGCGCGCCGCCCACGCGCGCGGCATGCCCGTGCAAGTCTGGACGGTGGACGACGAGGCGGAGATGGAGCGCCTGCTCGACCTCGGCGTGGACGGCATCATGAGCGACCGCGTGACCGCGCTGAAGAACGTGTTCGAACGGCGCGGCCTCTGGCGCTGAGCGGGTGGCCTGCGGCCGCTTCGGTTCGCCCCACCGTCCCGGATATGCTGTGCGGCACCTCGGCGACCGCAGGCCACCATGAGCAGGATTGACCGGATCACCGTTCAGACCTACCGGTACACGCTCGACGACTTCGGGTCCTCCATCGCGGTCTACCAGCCGGGCGGCAAACTGGAACTCACGCGCTTCCTGGTCACCATCGATACGGACGACGGCCTGTCCGGCAGCTATGCACCGCACTTCGGCGCCACCCCGCACGCCCAGGCACAGGTCAAGGAGATGGCGCGGAGCCTCATCGGGCTCGACCCGGAACAGCGGGAACGCATCTTCGAACGTCTCAAGCTCAGTCACCGGCACTACGACAAGTCCGGCATCGGCGCCATCGACACCGCCTTGTGGGACCTCGCGGGCAAGAAGTACGGGGTCCCGGTCGCGCGGTTGCTGGGTGGATTCCGGGAACGGCTCCCGGTCTACGCGAGCACCGTACCGGGACAGCGCGCACGGGGCGGGCTCGACAGCGTGGAACGCTACGCCGACTTCGCCGAGTCCTGCCTGGCGGTGGGGATCCCGGCGTTCAAGATCCACGGCTTCTTCGACGGCAACCCGAAGACCGAGATCGCCATCATGTCCGCGGTGCGCGAGCGCGTCGGCCCGGACATGAAGCTCATGACCGATCCCGCGTCTTCGCTGAAGTCGTTCATGGATGCCGTCGAAGTGGGCAGAGCCTGCGACGACCTGGGCCTCTTCTGGTACGAAGACCCGTACCGGGACGCTTCATCGAGCGCCGTCGCGCACAAGCGGCTCCGGGGTTTCATTCGCACGCCCCTGCTGATCGCGGAACACATACGGGGGTTCGAGCAGAAGGCCGACTTCGCGCTTGCGGGCGGCACGGACATCATGCACATCGACCCGGAGCTGGACGGCGGCATCACCGGCACGATGAAGCTCGCGCACTTCTGTGACGCCATCGGCATGGAGGTCCAGTTGCACACCGCGGGACCCATGCACCGCCACTGCATGGCCGCGATCACCAATACCCACTTCTACGAACTCGGCCTGGTAGGCCCCGACAATCCCGCCAACGGCATGCAGCCACCGATCTACGCCGACGGCTACGGCGACGAGGTGGGCAACGTGGGGCAGGACGGATGCGTCTCCGTACCTGCCGGTCCTGGCCTAGGCGTCCTCTACGATGTGAATCGCATCAACAGCGGGGAAGTCGACAGGGTGGAGGTTCGGGGGCGGTGAGCCCGATGCAGGAGAGCCGGCGAAAGCGAAGGGAACTCCGGGAGGAATGCCTGCGCGCCTACCACGCCGGCGACCCGATCGGAGACGTCGGCATCCTGAAGTTCGCTGCCCAGTCCGAGCCGCTCCCCGCGGGGATGGACGAGCGGCTGGACCACCTCCGCGGTTACGTTCCGGTCTTCGATCTGGACACGCTCCGCGAACTTCCAGAGGGCACATTCGGCGGCGCCTACGCGAAGTTCCTCGAGGACAATGGCATCCAGCACATGACGTACTCCCCGGAGATGCTCGAGCGTTTCCGTGACGTCCCCTACGTCCTGCGGATCGCCATGACCCACGACATCCACCACATGCTCATCGGCGGCGACGCCGGAATCGCGGGCGAAACCGCCGTCGCGGCGTTCCAGGCCGCCCAGGGGTCGCTTGGCCAGCGGTGGCTCGCGGTCGTGGTGACCCTCGCCCTCGCGCTCAAGTACACCGTCGAGCGCCCGAGCCGGGCGTTCCGCGTCTGGGCCAACTTGGTCAACGGATGGCGACTCGGCCGCAAGACCCCGCTCCTCATCGCCCACCGCCTGGAAGAGATGTTCCACCTGCGGCTCGAAGAGGTGCGCCGGCGCGTGGGATTGCCCGAAGAGCCCCGGCTCGCCGGCATCCGTTACACGGACGAGATCGATGGCGCGCCTGTTCCCATCGCCGTCGACAGCGCGGTGGTACGGCCTGGCGCGGCACAGGAGAGCGTCGCAAAGCGGGAGGGCCGAACATGAGTCGAGTTTCTTCGCGGACGAGATCAACTGAGGACGTGCCCCCGCGCCTTCGGCCGTTCGTGGTGGATCGAGCGGGAGAGGATCTCATTGGCGTTACGGAGGCGGCGTCCCGACTCGGAGTGTCGCGCACAACCGTGTACGACTGGGTGGCCAGGAACACCTTGATCGCCTGGCGGTCCACGCAGCGCCGACTGAACATCCCGTCTGGTCAGATCGTCGGTCCCGGCCGGGTCACTGACGGACTGGCGGAAGTCGTGGAAGTTGTCGGGGAGCCGGAGCTTGCCTGGACCTTCCTCAGTCAGGAATGGCCCTTCGAAGACGGGTGGCCCGTCCCATTGAACGCTTGCGGTCCGGCGGGCTCGACGACGTTCTGTCTGCGGCGGCGGGATTCGGCGCGACCTTTGCGTGACCGGAAGCCGCTAACCGCGGAGCCTGATCGGGACCGCTCCTGGTCAGGACAGCGTTTCCGGAAAGCTACCTAGTCGATGTAGGCGGGCAAGGTTGTCGACTGCGAACCATGTCCGTTTATCCGCCTTTAGCGCGGAAACATGAACACGTTTGGTTGGTCGTTTAACGGCGAGATCTGTGGCTACGGGTCGCCTGCGGCTGGCGGTCGGTCCAGCGGAAGAGGTAGGCGGGAGACGGTGGGTGGCGGAAGAGGTAGGAGTCGAACCCACCAGGCGCTTCGAGCGCCTCAACGGCTTTGAAGGCCGCGCGCCCCACCGGAGACGATGCTCTTCCGCGGATCAGTGTAGCACCGGCAATCGCGGCCCTGGCCCTGGCAACGACCGCGCTCCGGCGCAACGGCAGCGGCCGCTACAGCAGGCTCCCCGGATGCTCCGCTCCCAGCATGGCCTCGCGGAGCAACGGGAGCGGTGCGCTGCCGTGCGATAGCAGGGTCTCGTGGAATGCGCGCCACGCGTCGCGGCCGCCGCGGGTGGCGGTCCAGTCATGGCGCATCTTGACGATGATGAGCTTGCCGAGCGTATAGGAGAAGTAGCCCGGGTCGTAGGTGCCGCGGAGCGCCTGCTGTTCGGCGTTGCCGGGGTCGAGCCAGGCGAGTTCCGCGAACATCCGGCGCGACTCCTCCAGGCTCATCCCTTCGACGTGCAGCCCGATGGAAGAGAGGAAGCGCACGTCGCGCATCAGCGCGTCCAGGATCTGGCCGACGCGCACGAGGGGACGGCCGTCGCCGAGGCCCGCCTCCTGCATCAGTTCCTCCGCGTAGTGCGCCCAGCCTTCGCTCAGCATCCCGTCGCGGAGCACCTTGCCGATGCGGTTGTCGGAGCGCTTGCCGTAGAGGGACTGCAGGAAGTGCCCCGGCCAGACCTCGTGCACGGAGGTGTTGAGCAGGTCCGCTTCTCCCGGGACGTACTGGAGCTGCACGTCGGGCGGCCACTCGGGGTCCGGACCGGCGATGTAGTAGACGGCGGGCAGTCCCTGCTCGAAGGGTCCGGGGGTCTCGATGTAGGCGGAGTTGGTGCGCCGGTAGGCGGGCGCCTCGGCCACGTAGGCGGTCTCGTCGCTCGGGATCCCCACGATGTCCGCCTGGAGCAGGAAGGCCTTCAGTTCCGGCAGTTGCTCGTTGGCTCGGGCGACGGCGCCCGCCGGGGGCTTGTCGTTGCGTATGCGGGCGGCGCAGTCGGCGATGGCGAGATCGGGGTCGATGGACGCGCAGGTCTCGCGGAGCATTGCGAGATTGCGGTCGAGGTCGGCCTGCGCCACGGCCTTGAGCGTTCGCCAGTCCAGGTCGATGCGATACACGCGCCGGAGCAACTGCCCGTAGCGTGCCTCGCCGAGGGCGAAGTCGTCGACGCTGTCCTCCAGCCGGAGTTCCAGCCAGGCTTCCATGTCCCGTAGCGCCGCGACCGCCGGGACCAGGGCGGTGGCGAACGTGCCTTGCAACTCCTCGTCTTCCACCTCGGCGAACACCACGGGAGCGTCCTCCTCGAGGTGGGTCGCGAGACCGCCGAACCGGATGATGG
The DNA here is from genome assembly GCA_022827245.1 of Pseudomonadales bacterium. Taxonomy (GTDB): domain Bacteria; phylum Pseudomonadota; class Gammaproteobacteria; order Pseudomonadales; family Azotimanducaceae; genus VXNE01. The sequence goes on from JAJDTI010000141.1 coordinate 32,538, forward strand.
CCGTCTGCACGAACGGTCGCGGGAACGGCGGCTCGAGCGTGGCGCGCATCTGCTCGAGGTAGGCGGGAAGGTTTCGGAGGTAGGCGGTGAGCGCCTCGAGGCGCACGGCCTTGGGAGCGTAGCCGCGCGACACGTACACGCTCGGACTGATCGCCCGTGCGTACCAGGCGGGATCGCGCCGATGGGCCTCGGCGTCCTCCACCCAGAACAGCATGCCGTCAATCGCGGCGATGAGCTGACGTCTCTGCAGGTCTTCGCCCGGGGTCAGCGACCCGGCCGGGAACTCCCATTCGGCCCGGCCGGCGAAGTCGCGCAACGTCGAGACGCGCCGGGCGATCCCGGCGGCGCTCACGTCGGGCAGCCGACCGTCGTGCTCGTGGCGTCCGGCCCACGTGCCCGACGTGGGCAGCACATCGAAATACGCGTCGATGAACTCGTCGGCGAAAGGCTCCCAGGAAGGCGGCGGGGCGGTCCGGTCCTGTTCCGGGGCGCCGCAGCCGAGCAACAGGGCGAGCGCCGCGGTCAGGCCTGCTGCCCGCCCGGCGGGAAGGGGATCAATGCGCATCGAGTTCGTCTCCTTTACTGCTGGAACTTCCTCATGCGGGGGAACTCAGCCAAAGATGCTGGCGAACTCCCCGACGACGCGCCGCAGGTCGCCGCTCCGGCGCGTGAACCGCTTGCGGTCGAAGTGCTCGAGCACCTCGATGACGACGTTGCGACCGACTCCGGAGGCGTCGCGGAAGTCGCGCACGGTGAAGGGGCCGCGGGTGTCGAGGTCGGTGGCGACGGCGGCCAGTTCCCGCAGGCGCTCCTTGAGGTAGAAGCGGTTCGGGCCCACCTGCTCGCAGAGGCCGATCCCGGCCAGGGCGCGCATCTCGCGCTCGAGTTGCGGGAACGGGCGTCCGAGGGACTTGGCGATGTCGCCGAGGCTCGGCGGCTGCAGGGTGTCGAGGGAGGGGGAGACGCGTTCGAAGAGGGTGGCGAGGGCCGCCGGGATCTCCGCGACGTGGCTCGCGAGCGCGAAGCTGCCCGTGTGGGCGCGAATGTCGCCCGTCTCCGCCAGCGATGCGATCGCGAAGTCGACGGTGCCCCGGGGCGCGTCGAGCGCTTTCGCGATGGCCTCGCGCGGCAGTCCGGCACTCTCGCGGTCGGCACGGTGGTGGCGGGAGAGCGCCTCGAGCACCGCCGCCCGCGCTTCGTCGAGCAGGTCGCGGTGGATGACGAGGCCGCCGCTGCGGGCGAACTGGTCGCCTCCCGTCACGCGGCCGAGGGCGCCGTCGGTCAGGTTCCAGTCGCGGCGGAAGCCGTCGGTCTCGACCACATCGAGGCGTGCGAGGGCCGAGAGCGCGGCGCCGGGGTCGTCGTGGCGCAACGCGCCGATGCGCGCGAGCCGCGCGGCGGCCCGGCGGCGGCCGTGGACCGCGACCACATCGAGGACGCGCCCGCCGCCGATCGTTCGCCCGAGGTCCTGGTCGCGGGCGATCAGGCGGTCCCCCACCTTGAGCGGCAGCTCGCGGTCGAGCACGACGTCGACAGCGCCCGTTCCGCCGGGCGGGATGGGGTCACCGCTCAGCAGCCCGATGCGGCCCTGGGCGTGGCTGGTGGCCGCGTAGGCGTGGATGGGCGCCCAGTGCCGCACCGCGCGGGGGAAGTCGGGGAGGACGTCGAACTCGACCACGGCATGTCGGGTCCGGCCCGCGGCGGCGGGCGCGACGATCCAGTCTCCCCGCGCGACCTCGTCGACATCGATGCCGGTCAGGTTCATGGCGGTGCGGTCACCTTCCGCGGCCATCTCCGATGCCGCGTCCTGCACGTGGAGACTGCGTACCCGAACGGGGCGGTCCGTCGCGGCGACGACGAGGGGGTCGCCGACGCGTGCCGTTCCGGCGACCACGGTGCCCGTCACCACGGCGCCGGCGCCGCGGACGGAGAACGCACGGTCCACGGCGAGGCGAAAGCCCCGGTCCGCGCGCTCGACGGCGTGGCGTCGGGCCGCGCCGGCAAGTTCGTCCCGGAGTTCCCCGATGCCGCGTCCGTCCGTGCAGGACACGGGAACGGTGGCGGCGCCTTCCAGGAAGGACGCCTGCAGCAGCGCGTCGACTTCGTTGCGCACTTCCGACACCCGCTCCGGGTCCACCCGGTCCACCTTGTTGACGGCCACCACGCCTTCGCGCAGTCCCATCAGTTGCAGTATCTGCAGGTGTTCCCGGGTCTGCGGCATCACCCCGTCGTCGGCGGCGACGACCAGCAGCGCGTACTGGCGCCGGCCCACGCCGGCCACCATGTTGTGGATGAAGCGGTGATGTCCGGGGACGTCCACGAAACCCACCCGTGCGCCGTCGAGGTCCGTGTAGGCGAAGCCGAGGTCGATGGTGAGGCCGCGCCGCTTCTCTTCCTCCAGGCGGTCCGTGTCCACGCCGGTCAGAGCGCGCACGATCGCCGTCTTGCCGTGATCCACGTGGCCCGCGAGGGTGACGATCATGCGAGCTTGCGCAGGCTGTCGAGCAGTTCGGGCAGGGGTTCGGCGCCGCGCATGTCGAGCCAGAGCCTGCCGTCCGATACGCGCGCGATGACCGGGACCGGCAGCCGGCGGAGGCGGGCGGCCAGTCCGGTGAGGGCCTTGCCGCTGTCCGCCGACACCGCCACGGCGCGGCTCGGCAGCACCTGGTCGGGCAAAGCGCCGCTGCCGAGCTGCCCGGAAGCCTCTTCGACAGCCACCGCGAAACCCTCGCCGAGCAGTGGCCCGAGCACCCCTGCGACCTCGGTTGCTCGGGCTTCCAACGTCTCCGGCGGCGTCGTCAGCGTCCGCAGCAGCGGGATCCGCGCAACGACCGAGGATTCGTCCTCGTAAGCCCGCAGCGTCGCGTCGAGCAGGGCGAGGGTCACCTTGTCGAGGCGCAGGGCGCGCTTCAGCGGGTTGGCGTCGAGCCGGGCGACGAGGTCGGCGCGTCCGACCACGATGCCGGCCTGGATGCCGCCGAGCAGCTTGTCGCCGGAGAACGTGACGAGGTCGGCGCCGTCGGCGAGAGTCTCGCGCGGCGTCGGTTCGTGCGGGAGTCCGAAACGCGTGAGGTCGACGAGCGTGCCGCTGCCGAGGTCCACGCACAGCGGAATCTCGTGCCGTCGTCCGATCTTTGCGAGTTCCGCGGTTGCGACCGTGCGGGTGAAGCCCTCGACGCGGTAGTTGCTCGGGTGCACCTTGAGGAGGAGGGCGGTCGTGTCGTCCACCGCGGCCTCGAAGTCGGCCGGGTGCGTGCGGTTGGTGGTGCCGACCTCGGCCAGCCGGCAGCCCGAGCGCGCCATGATGTCCGGGATGCGGAAGCTGCCGCCGATCTCGATGAGTTCCCCGCGGGAGACGGGTACGGAGCGTCCGAGGGCCAGGGTGTTGAGCACTAGCAGCACCGCGGCGGCGTTGTTGTTGACGACCGTGGCCGCCTCGGCGCCGGTCAGGAGCTCGAGTCGATGCCGGACGATGCCTTCCCGGTCGCCGCGCCGGCCGGTCCCGAGGTCGTACTCGAGGGTGACGGGAGCCGTGGCCGCGTCGACGGCTGCTTGCATGAGTTCCGGCGAGAGTACGGCCCGGCCGAGGTTGGTGTGGACGATCGTCCCGGTCAGGTTGAAGACGCGCCGGTAGCCATGGCCGACGTGGCGCGCGAGCCAGGCTTCCACCGGTTCGGCGTAGCGCGCGGCGTCCGTGGCCCAGTCCGGAACCTCCCCGGTCCGCGCCTCGGCCTGCAGCCGGCGTACCGCGTCCTTGACGGTGGCCAGTCCGTGCCGGGTGAGGGTCTCCGCCAGGGCCCCGTGCTGCAGCACGGCGTCGACGCTCGGCAGGGCCCGGCGGGACATCGCGTCAGGAACCGTCCAGGGCGGCCAGTTGCTCGCGGGCTTCCTCGGCCAGGATGCCCTCGTACGCGTCGCGCGGAGGCGTCTCGGCGGCCTCCGTGAACAGTTCCCGTGCCCGGTCCCGGTTGCGCCGCTTGTTGAGGGCGAGGAGCCCCTTGGCGTACTCGACCTGTACGGCCTTGTCGTCCGGCGCCAGGGCGTAGGCCCGCTCGAAGTGCTCGGCGGCCTTCTTCTTCGAAGCCCCGGTCATCATCCGCCCGGCCAGGTTGCGGCTCGCCTCCGCGTGCCAGGAGGCGAGGCTGAGATGGGCGCGTCCGAAATCCGGCGCAAGCGTGACCGCGCGTTCCATGGCTTCGCGCACCGGCTTGGCGAGCCCCAGGGCCTTCATCCCCTTCCCGAGCGTCTGGGCGTACCGGCCCATGGCGTGGGAGCGCTGCAGGTACGCCTCGGCGTTGGCGTCGTCGAGGGCGATCGCTTCGTCGGCGAACGCCTGCGCGCGCTCGAACAGGGCCTGACGGTCCGTTTCTTCGGCCACATAGAAGCCGTGGATCGCCAACGTCTCCGCGGCGAAGGCGAGCCCTTCGGACGTTCCCGCCGCGGCCGCCAGTTCGGAGGCGCGGGCGAAGTCGCCTTCGGCATAAGCCGCACGTGCCTCCTCCATGGATTGCCCGCGCGCGGCCGTGGTGCACAGGAATGCGGCGACGATGGTGCAGGCGACGATCCGCATCCTCGGCATTACGCGTTCTCCTGTCTGTCGGGTCGGCGCGGCTCGGCCCGGATGATGAAGGCCCGGGGCGGGACCGTGCAAGCCCCGCTCGCAAGCGCGGACCAAGTCGTATCGACGCGGGGCGGCGCGTTGGCGCCGCCCGGCTCCCGACTGGAGGAACGCGTCCCTGGAGCCGCTCGCTCAGAAGCGCATGCGCATGCCCGCCTCGACCGTGCGTCCGCGCTCGGGCGCCAGGTCCTTGACGATCGACGTGTGCAGGCGCTGCTCGTCGTCGGTCAGGTTGCGGCCGGCGACGAACAGGTCGAGCGTCATGTCGCCCGGCCGGAACCGCCAGGCAATGCGCGCGCGCAGGTCGTCATAGGAGTCCGTCGGCAACTCGAAATCGGCGACGTCGTCCTGCTCGGAAGCCCGCACGTAGTTGACGTTCGCCCGCAGGCGATCGTTCGTGAACGCGACGGACACCCCGACCCGGTCGGGCGGGATGAGCGGCAGGTTGTCGTTGCCGGAGACATCGAGTTCCGGTGAGACCATGTCGAAGAAGGCGCCGAGCTCGACGCGTCCGACACCCCACTCCGCGACCGTGACGCGGCCTTCCACCTCGAAACCGACGAAGGTCGCGTCGGCCTGGGAGAACTGGCGCACGTCGAAGCCTTCCATCTCCTCGCCCGTGGCGGCCTGGTAGATGAAGTCAGCGAAGCTCGTGTAGTAGAAGGTCCCGTCCGCGGACCAGCGGTCGCCGCGGCCGCTCAGCGTCGCGGCAAGGTTGCGCGCCTGCTCCTGGTCGAGGCCGGGATCCCCGATCTCGAAACTCCGCGTGGCGAGGTGCGGCCCGTCGGAGAACAGCTCCTCTCCCACCGGAGCGCGGGAGGAGTAGTCCCCGAGCAGCGTTGCCTGCCAGCCTGCCCCGAGGGGCACGATCAGGCCGAGCGACGCGCTGCCGCCGGTGAAGTCCCTGCTCCCGCCATGGGCCGGGTCGTGCTCCACCCGGTCAAGGCGCACCCCGGCCTCGAGGCCGAGGTCGCCCCCGAGGGAGCGTTCGCCCACCCAGAAGAGCCCGAAGGACTGCGTGTCCACGGGCGGCGTGAAGGCTTCTTCCCCCACCACCGAGAACTCGCGGCTGCCGAGCTGGCCGCCGACGGCCCCGCGCCAGCCACCGGCCGGGCCGTGCGTCAGCTCCGCGCGCGCTTCCCAGGCTTCGTTTTCGAAGGCCGTGCCCACCTCGCCGGAGGGCTCGATCTCCAGGTGCTCGTAGTCGTTGATGCCGACCCGGACGTTGAGGCTCTCGAAACCCTCGAACGGATCGGCCAGCCCGGCCTCGAGGTCGATTCGCGTCTGCTGGAGCTCGATCACGGGAACGCCTTCGTCCTCGTGTTCGTCTTCGTGCTCGTCTTCGTGTTCGTCCTCGTGCTCGTCCGCGTGCTCCTCGTCCTCGTCGTGATCGTCCCCGTGCTCCTCGTCGTGGTCGTGGTCGTCCTCGTCGTCGTGCCCCAACTCGTGGTCGTCGTCGTGGCCATGCTCGTCATCGCCGTGTTCGTCGTGGCCATGAGCGTGGCTGTGGCCGGGGATTCCGTAGTCGGAGTTCAGGCCGCTGACGGACACGCCGATGAAGCCGCGGTCGCCGACGAAGGAGAAGCCGACGGAACCGCCGCGCACATCGAAGGCGCTGCCGGGCAGATGGCCGTGCACTTCCTCCTCGTGCTCGTCCTCGTCGTGATGCTCGTCTTCGTCGTCGTGATGCTCGTCTTCGTCATCGTGGTCGTGGTCGTCCGCCTCGTCGTGGTCGTCGGCGCCGTGCTCGTCTTCGTCGTGGTGGTCCTCCATCTCTTCCAGAGCGTGCAGGTACGCGGACTCGGCGAACCCGGGGATGTCGTAGTCGTCCGCCTCGCGGGCGAAGCCGTCGAGGTGCCACGCCAGGTTGCCGCCGCCGCCGTCCAGCCGGAAGGCCCCGTTCCTGCCGTCGCCGTTGTCGGAGCCGCGCAGGTCGAGGACGCCGCGGACCCGCTCCGGCACTTCGCGCGGGATACGTCCCGTGTGGACATCGACCACGCCGCCGATGGCGCCGGAGCCGTAGAGCAGGGTCGCCGAACCCTTCAGGATCTCCACGCGCTCGGCGATGAAGGGGTCGACCGTGACCGCGTGGTCGCCGCTGCTGACGGAAACGTCGAGGGTGTCGATGCGGTCCTCCATGACGCGCACGCGCGCGCCGCCGAGGCCGTGGATGACGGGTCGCCCCGCGCCCGCGCCGTAGGAACTGTTGTGGATGCCGGGCTCGTTGCCCACGGTGGCGCCGATGTTGTCCACCGCCTTGCGTTCGAGTTCGTCGGCGGCGAGCACGTCGTTTGGCTGCGCGAGGCCTTCGCCCGCGAGCGGGTGTGCCAGGACGATGATCTCCTCGATGATCCCCGGCGCTTCCTCCGCGGGGGCTTCTTCGGCGAATGCGGCTGCCGCCAGCCACGGTGCCGCGGCCAACGGCGCCGCGGCCAACAACGAGAGTGTTTTGCGTTTCATGTCCTGCTCCGAGTAAACGAGCACGTGCGCGGGGCGCCGTGCGGGCCTGCTTGCGTTGAGGTCAGGAAACGGAGAAGGGAGGGGCGCGGGAGCGGACGACCTCGTACGGGCGGGGAGCAAGGGTGGCCGAAACCACCGGCAGGCTGTCGGACCAGCGCCACTCGGACGGTTGGGCGTCAACCCATCCCGCCTCGGGAGCGTGGCCCGCTTCGGAGATCGCACAGAGCGTGCAGGCCTCCTCCTCATGCGCATCGAGGTGCGCGTGCGCGTCGCCGACCGAGTGCCCGACGCACAGCATCAATCCGGCAGAGGCGGCAAACGAAGCCCATCGCCGCAGAATCTTCCGACTACTCATGGAATACGGTCACGGAACTCGGGCGAGGCGAGGCCATCGCGATGGTCGATCAACAATACGTTATAACATATCAACTCTGCGTGTGCTTCGAGCGCGTCGACGGCGCGAAAGACGGGCCGGCCCCCTCCTCAACCCGCCAGCCAGCGCAGCGAGTCCGCGAAGATCGCCCCCCCGTGGCGCAGGCTGTGGCCGCCTTCGCCGAACACGAACCGGGACTCGTAGCCGGCGTACTCGAGCGCCGCCGCCACGGCCTGGTTCGCGAGCGGCCAGTTGCCCACGATGATGTCGGCATCCCCGGCGCCGCTGGTGAGAAACACGCGAATGGGCTTGCGCGGCGTCGACTTGATCAGATAGGGGAAGTTGTGGCCGCCGCGGATGTTGACGAACGAACCGCAGTGGCTGAGCACGCGGCCGAAGGCTCCCGGATCGTGCCATGCCGCGTTGAACGCGCAGATCCCGCCGCTCGAGATGCCGACGATGGCGCGCTGTGCCGGGTCCCGGGAGAACGCGTGGCCCACCTCCGCCTCCGCGAAGGGCAGCAACTCCGTGGTCAGGAAGCGCGCGTACGCATCGGTGACGCTGTCGTACTCGAAGCTGCGCTGCATCCCGCCGATGGACCGTGTCCCGAGGACCTGCGGGTCCGGCACCTGGACGGCGGCCCCGGGCGGGCGCCCGGGCATGACGAACACGCCGACGGTGGGCGGGATGTCCCCGGCGTGCACCAGGCTGTCGAGCACGAGCGGCGCGCGGACGGGGCCGTTCGGGTCGGCGTATCCGAGCCCGTCGTTGAATACCATGACGGCCGGGGCGGTGTCCCCGAGTTGCCGCGGCACGTGGATCCAGACATCCCGAACCGTGCCCGGAAAGACCCGGCTGCCGCTCCAGTCCGGAAAGCGCAGCATGGTGCCGCGCGGTACCTCCTCCCCCGGATAGGCTTCCGGACACGGGTGGTACTGCGCGTCCCCGGGCACGTTCAGCGCATCCACGATCTCCAGGTTCGTCCGGCCGTTCACCTCGGTGTTCATGGGCACGTCCAGGAAGGCGCGTTCGAGCCCGAGGCGCCGGTAGTTCTCGATTTCCATCGCGTGGGCAACCCCACCGACCCCTATCGCGGACGCAATCACGAAGCGCCGCCTGGACACTCCCGACATCGGTTCCCCCGGTCACGGACAAGTGGAGCGAATCAGCATAGAGACCGGGGCGGTGGCCGGCAACGCGGCGCGCCGTGGCCCGACCCCGACGGGGGCGGCCGTGGAGGTTGCCTGGCCCGGCGGTCGTGGTGTCTGATGGCGGCACCGACCAGGACGGGGCAAGACACCATGAACAGGACCGCCATCGGCTTCATCGCCGGGATCGTGATCGGTGCCGTGGTCGGCGTGCTGGCCGGCGCCGGTGCCATGCTGGTGGCGTTTCCCTTCCTGTTCCCGCCGCCGGCCGTCAACGAAAGCGTCGCCGAAATGGCCGGGCGTGACGTCGCGGCGCTCCTCGAAACCCGCTTTCGCGAGGGGACCGCCGGACAGGACGCCGCCCACTGGGGCCGCGGCGGCGTACGCGCGTACCGCAGCGACGACGGCGAGGTGCTGATCGAGCTGCAGCCCGACTTCGAAGTCGGCCCCGGCCCCAACTTCTGGGTCTATCTCAACAGCCGCGGCGGGATCGACGACGAAGCCGACTTCGAGGCGGACGGCGACCGCCAGCGGATCGCGCGTCTCAAGAGTTTCACGGGGTCACAGGTCTACCGGGCCGACGCGGGCGCGTTCGGAGCCGCCGGCGCCGTGACCATCTGGTGCGAGAGCTTCGGGCAGTACATCGCGTCCGCGGACCTGTAATGGCCGATCCGCGCCGCGGCGGAGGATACAGCGCCGATTCGGGTCCAGCGCGGATGACACCTCCCATCGGCAAGCCGCGTCATTCCTCGAGGGACGCGATCCCGGCGCTTACCCGCGCCGCCTTGCGCTCGTCCCACCACCAGGCGTCCACGTAGGGCACCCTGGAGAGTTCCTGGCTCGGGACCTCGCCAAACCGGTCCCACCAGGTGAGGGGCAGGCCGCGTCTCGACGGCCCGGGCATGAAGTAGAAGTTCCACAGCAGCACCCGGTCGAGTGCGCGCGTGGCGGCGTAGAGATCCTCGGCGGTCCGCGCCTGGTTCACAGACTCGATCAGGCTGTCGACGGCCGGATCCCTGATCCTGGCCCAGTTCGTCCCATTGCCCATGTCAGCGCTCGCGGTGCCGTAACGGGCCTCGAGATCGGGACCGGGCATGTAGGTCGGCACGAAATTGGCGCTGGTGCCGTCGAACGACCCGGCACGGCTGCGGTAGAGCCAGTGCGTGACGTCCAGCACGCGCACGGTCGTCTCGATGCCGAGCTGCCTGAGTCGCGCGACGAACGGCATGATGGAGCGGGCGCTTCCGGTCAGCACGAAGATGAATTCGATCTGGAACGGCGCGCCGGTTTCCTTGTGCACCATCGCGCCCTCCAGGATGTGCCATCCGGCCTCGTCGAAGAGGGTGAGCGCGCGCTCCGTGTTCTCCCGGCTGAAACCGCGTCCATCGCTCGCGGGACGGCGGAAGGGCTCCTCGAACACCCGGTCGGGAATCCGGCCGCGCCACGGCTCGAGCAATGCCAGTTCGCGTGCCGAGGGCCGGCCGCCGTGCGCCATGGCGGAGTTCTGAAAGAGGCTTACGCCATGGTTGAAGAAGCCGTGGAAGTAGACGCGGTTGACGTAGTCGAAGTCGTAGAGCAGCCATAGGGCCTCGCGCACCCGGATATCGCGAAAGCGCGGTCGGTCGAGGTTCCAGAAAACCGGCCACCACAGGCCCCAGATGCGTGTGCCCTTCCGCAGTTCCATCTTGAACAGGCCCTGCCGCACGGCCGGGAAGCCGTACGCGGTGGCCCAGTTCTTGGCCGTCAGCTCATGGCGGATGTCCACCACGTCTGCCTTGTGCGCTTCGAACATGGCGTTCTCGTCGCGAAAGTAGTCCCACTTCACGCGCTCGAAGTTGAATCGGCCGCGGTTGACGGGCAGGTCCCGCCCCCAGTAGTCGTCGACCCGGCGGAAGGTCACGATGCGGCCGAAGTTGGCGTCCTCCACGCGGTAGGGCCCGCTGCCGAGGGGTGGCTCGGTCGTAGTCTTGCCGATGTCGTGCAGCGCCCAGTAGTGCTTCGGCAGGATGTCGATGCGACCGTAGACGAACGGCAGGATCGGGTTCGGTGCAATCCCCGCGCGCGTCACGAAGCAGAGCTCGCGCTCGCCGAACGGGACGATGCGGTCGAGGTCGGCCAGCGACATGCGCAACTCTAGCCGGCCGTGCTCGCGGATGGCGTCGAAAGTGTGAAGCACGTCGTCACGGGTGATCGGCCACCCGTCGTGCCAGCGCGCGCCGTCGCGCAGGCGGAACGCGGTCCAGCGGAAGCCCCGGTCGACCGCAACGCCGTCGGCCAGCCGCACGTAGGCGCTCGAATGCTCGTCGAGGCTGTCCTCGAGGAGCCGGTCGTAGACGAAGCCATCCGTGGGGCCGTAGCCGTCCGGGACGCGGCCGATCTCGACGATGCCGTTGTAGTTATCGAAGGTGCCCATCTGCGCCACGCGCATGGTGCCGCCCTTGGGGGCCTCGGGGTTCGTGTAGGCGAAGTGGGTGAAGTCCGGCCCGTAGCGGAGCGGCATGAGGTTGGAGATGCCGTGGCGGTACTCGGGAACACCGCACGGGTGTCGCGCGCGCTCCCCGGCTGAAGGCTCTTCCTTGCGAGGGGCAAGCCCCTCACGCTCCCCGGCTGAGGGCTCCGCGGGCCAGGCGGCCCCGGCTGCGAGCGCCAGCGCGATGGCCGGGAGGATGGTCGAGCGGTCGGGGCGGCGCAGGCTCACCTGATCAGCCTCGTCGTGGGAAACTGGGCCACCCAGCCGAACCAGAACGCGCGGTATGCCGGAACGCGCTCGAGTCGTACCTTTCCGGCAACCAGCGCGTCTTCCGTCACTTGCCAGACCTCGCCGCCGTCGTCGACGAGCCGGTCGTCGTCGAGCAGCCTCCCGAAGCTCCGCTCGCCGGTGTCGAAGACGCGGTTGGCGCCGGCCCGGCTCGTCACGATCGTCAGCGTGCGCCCCGCCAGTTCGGTCGCGAACACGCGGTTCCTCTCAAGGAACCGGGCGCTGACCGCCAAGGGCTCGCGCTCCGCGCCGGGCGGCCCTGGCGAGAGCAGGATGCCCAGCACTTCCGCCTTGTTGCGGAGGCGTCTGTCCCGCTCGGGCACCTGGAACATCAGGTTGTCGGTCGAGAAGTAGTCCCGGTAAGCGCGTCCCTCGCCGTAGTCGCGCTCGTGGCCCGTGTCCAGGGAGAGGACCGTGGTATCGGGGTGCATGGTCTTCCACTCGCCCCAGCGGGTGGTGACGATCGGAAGCGACTCGAGCCTCGCGCCGGAACCCGCCAGCTCGCCGATCACCGGTTCCCCCAGCAGCGTCGACCACAGGCTGTTGCTCTCATGGTCGAACATGAGCTTGTTCGACCGGTACAGCAGCCCGCTGGTCCCGAAGGTCCGGTGCTGGTTCCCGACGACGCTGCGGTACGGGATGGCGGTGCCGCACAGGGTGCAGTAGACCAGCGTGATCTCGACCCCGCCGAGCGTGTCCAGCGCCATCTCATGCCACGCCAGTATCCGCTTGGGGTACGCCCGCGCCTCACCGCCTACCGCGAGACCGAAGACGACGTGCCGGTCCCGGAGGTAGCCCGCGCGATCGGCGGAGACGTGGCCGGGATGATCCAGCGGCGGAATGCCGTTGACCTCCACGCCGCCCCACTGCACCTCGTCGAGCCGGATCAGCGACCGG
>JAJDTI010000119.1 GCA_022827245.1 Pseudomonadales bacterium
GGAAGGGTCCTTCCGGTCGCCACCGACCGGCTGCACCACACGCGCCGCGACCGCCGCGAAACGGCACCAGAACAGAGTCCGGCCAAACCGGACAGATCATGTGCTACCAAAAGCGGACAGTTCTATTTGCTACCGACACACGCTCTGCCAACAGGTTGACCGCCCGAACACGACCATGCACGATCGTCCGCATCGTCGGCGACGCGCGTCCGGCGAGACGCGCGAACGTCCGGCGCCGCATGGGGAGGACGCCGCTGGCGTTGTTGGCTCAAGCCCCGCGTGTTGAGCACATCAGCGGTTTCCGCCCCACCCCGACCGCGCGCACTCGGCCGGTCCCCGGAGTCCGGGGCGTCGGTGATGCGTTGACATCAAATTGCGTGACACTATGATGCTGCCATGCGAACGACCCTTTCTCTCGATGATGACGTCCTCGACCGCGCGCGCCTGATCGCCGCGAAGCTCCGCAAACCGTTCCGGGCCGTGGTCAACGAAGCGCTTCGAACCGGACTGACCGGCCTGGAAGAGGGCGCGAGGCAGCGGCGGTACGTGACCGAACCACACGCCATGGGACTTCGCCAGGGCTACGACCTCGACAACATCCAGGAACTGATCGCACAGATCGAGGGCGAGACCGCGCGTTGATCCTGGTCGACGCCAACCTGCTGCTGTACGCGGAGGATGCGCTGCATCCCGACAACCCGCGAGCCCGCGCGTGGTGGGACGAGATGCTCTCCGGCACCGACCCGGTCTGCCTGTGCTGGACCGTCCTTGCGGCGTACGTTCGCATCGGCACGAACCGTCGCGTGTTCGAGAGGCCCCTCTCGCTCGCGCAGGCGGTGAGCCGCGTCGAGAGTTGGCTGGATCAACCGTGTACGCGCGTGGTTCATGCAACGGAACGTCACTGGGAGGTCTTCCGTTCGCTGCTCGTCGACGGACAGGCCACGGCGAATCTCGTGACCGATGCGCACCTCGCGGCGTTGGCCATCGAGCACGGCTGCCGGATCGCGTCCGCCGACGCGGACTTCTCGAGGTTCCCCGGGCTCACCTGGTACAACCCGTTGCGCGAATGACCCCGGGGTCGCGAGCGCCTACCGCTTGTGCACCCCCAGCGGCGGTGCGACTTGACATTGATTTAGGTGCATCTTATATAAGCTCTTGCTTGATTATCAGGAGCAGTCATGGACCTGAACGTGCAGACCCACCTTGGCGCCGTCGAGCGCACCGTCTCGTCCCTCGAACGCGATGGGCAAGCCGCCCGGGCGGTCACCCTCGCGCGGAGCTACCCGACCACGGTCGAGGACCTGTGGGACGCGGTGACGAGCGCGGAGCGGATCGCGCGCTGGTTCGCGCCGGTCAGCGGGGACCTCGAGCTCGGCGGCCGCTACCAGTTGGAAGGCAACGCGGGCGGCACGATCACGCAATGCGAGCGACCCTCGTTCCTCGCCCTGACCTGGGAGTTCGGCGGCGATGTCAGTTGGGTGGAGGCGACGCTCGCGGAGGACGACGCCGGGCGCGCGCGCCTTGCGCTCACGCACACCGCGCTGCTCTCGGTCCACTGGACCGAGTTCGGCCCCGGTGCCGTCGGGGTCGGATGGGAAATGGGTCTGCTGGGGATGGAACTGCACCTGACGCGGCCGAACGAGCCGAAGATGGACGAGACCACGTTCCACACCACCCCAGACGGCAAGGCGCTCCTCACCGGGAGCAGCGAAGCGTGGGGCCAGGCGGCCATCGCGGCCGGGACGGACCCCGAGGTCGCGCTTGCCTCCGCACGGCGCACCACGGCCTTCTACACCGGCGACCCGCTCGCGTCGGACTGATGCACGCCTTCGAAGTACTCGGCGACCCGGTGCGGCGGCGCGCCCTCGAGCTGCTCGGCGGCGGCGAGCGCGCCGCCGGCGAGATCGGCGAAGTCGTTCGGGGCGAATTCGCGATCACCCAGGCGGCCGTCTCCCAGCACCTCAAGGTGCTGCGCGACCATGGCTTTGCCCGCGTGCGCGTTCACGGCGCCCGCCGCATCTACGCCATAGATGCGGACCCGTTGCAGGAAGTCGACGCGTGGCTCGAGCCGTTCCGGCGGTTCTGGGAACCGAAGCTCGATGCGCTCGGGACGGAGGTCGCGAGAGGCAAGCGGACCGGGTGAACGGCCGGCGATTTCCCCACGCCTGACCGCTATGCTTCGGGGCGAACCCCTCGTCCCGCGGGATCGCCCATGCGCTTCGGCATCTTCGACCACATGGAACTCGGTACCGCCAGCCTGACCGAGCTCTACGAGGAACGGCTGCGGATGCTGGAGTACGCGGACGAAGCCGGGTTCTGGTGCTACCACAAGGCCGAACACCACTTCACGCCGCTCGACTCCGCTCCTTCTTCCACGGTCTTCCTCGCCGCCGCATCCCAACGCACCCACCGGATCCGCCTCGGCTCCCTGGTGATGCTGCTGCCGTTCTACGAGCCGCTGCGGTTCATCGAGGAGATCTGCATGCTCGACCACCTGTGCGGCGGGCGCCTCGAAGTAGGGGTGGGGAAGGGCATTTCGCCGGCCGAACATGCCCTGTGGGGTCACGACCCGGCCACCGCCCGCGAGCGTTTCGAGGAAGCGTTCGAGATCGTTCGCATCGGGCTGTCCGACCTTCACCGGGAGTCCGAGGCGGAGGCCGCCGCCGACGCAGACGGCGGGCGCGTCCTCGAGTCCGCGGTGGACCAGTTCCGGAGAACCGGCAGCGCGGACCGCGTCCCGCGCCCGCTGCGAACGCTGCAGAGGCCGCGGCCCGGGTTCTGGTATCCGGGCAACGTGGACTACGCCGCCAGGCATCGCCTCCACACGATCACGGCCGGCCCGCCGCCGGCGGTTCGCCATGCCATGGACGTGTACCGGGCCGGCCTCGAGCAGCCGGAGGCGGACTGGAACCCCGGCGTGGCGGAGCCTGTCATCGGCGCCCAGGCGCACATCTACCTGGCCGCGACGGAGGAGGCGGCATTGGAGCGGGTCCGCCAGGCTTTCGGGGCCTACCATCGCAACCTGACCAGGCTCTGGCGTCAGTACGACGTGTCGATCGAGGGCATCGACCCTACGTTCGGCGGCAGCTTCGAGGCGGCGATGCAGTTCAACGCCCTGGTGGCGGGCCCCCCGGAGGCGGCGGTCGAGCACATCAGGAGGATGGCCGCCGACACCGGCATCGAGTACCTCACGTTCGCCTTCGGCTGGGGCGACCTGACCCACGACGAGATCATGGCGTCGATGCGGCTGTTCGTGGAAGAGGTCATGCCCGAGTTCGCTGGCTGACGCCCCTGACCTTGGCGGCGCTCACCGCGAACCAGGCGGCATGGCTCGAGTCCCGCGGGGTCGCGGGACCCTTCAGGGCCCTGGCGAGCGGGTTCCGGAGCGACGTTCTGGAGTCCGCCTCGGGATTCGTGGTTCGCCTCGGCAGAACTCCGGCCGACTGCAACACGTTCTCGGCCGAGCAGCGCGTGATGGACGCCGTGCGCGGGCGGCTCGACGTTGCCGTCCCCCGGCCGACGCTCGTCGAGGATTGCCTGCCGGAGTTTCCGCACGGTGTGATGGTCTACCCGAAGCTGCCGGGCGCCTCTCCGACTTCGCCTGCACGGGCGCTCGCGGGCAGCGTGGCGTCGGTGCTGCGGCAGCTCCACGCCATGGAAATGGATGGCCCACTACCGGACCGGGTGGTGCACGGCGACGGTTTGGCCGCCCTTGACCGCACGACAGGACCTCGTCTCACCGGGAGGCAGCACAGCACTGCGGCGCGATGGCAGACGGACCTCGGAGCCTTTCTCGCCCGGAATCCAGCCCGCTGCGTGGTCCATGGGGACTTCTGGCATGCCAACTGGCTGACCATCGGCGACGGGCGGACCTTGACCGGGCTGGTGGATTTCGAACGCGCCGGCATCGGCTTGCTTCAGGAGGACCTCGCACCGCTCCGATACCTGGGCGAGCCCTTCCGCGCCGCCGCGATCGACGCTTATTGCGATGGGACCGCCCGGGATCCCGCGTTGCTGCTCGAGCAGACGCGGATGTTCGACGTGCTGCGCGAACTGCGCGGACTGGACTGGGCCCTCCGGAATCCGGACGCCGGGGAGCTGGATGACGCCGTCGGGAAAGTCGCGGCGGCGCTCGCGGGCTATGCGTGATCCGAATATGCTTCGATGAACCCCAACGAAGGAGCGTCGCCATCGCGGTCAAGGAAAGGCTGACCGAACTCGGACTGGAACTCCCGCCCCCCATGCGCCTCGGGGGCCTGCCGTTCGAAGCGGTGCGGGTCGCCGGGGACCGGGCGATCATCGCGGGCCACTTGCCCCTCGACGCCGCCGGGGCCATCGCCGGTCCGCTCGGCAGGGTGGGGGCGGAAGTGAGTCCCGAGGAGGGCTACCAGGCCGCACGGAAGGTAGCGCTTGCCATGCTCGCGAGCCTGGAGGCCCGCGGCATCGATCTCGACCGCGTGGCCTGGCGCAAGGTGTTCGGCATGGTCAACGCCGCTCCGGGCTTCAACGCGCTGCCGGGGGTGATCAACGGCTTTTCGGATCTCGTGCTCGAGGTGTTCGGAGAGCAGGGCAAGCATGCGCGCTCGGCGGTGGGCGTGGCGGAGCTGCCCTTCGGCGCACCGGTCGAAGTCGAGGCGGAAGTGGCGCTGTTGCCGGCGGACGACGTGCCCAGCGCGCCGGCGGAGCCGCAGCCGCCAGAGGTCGTTGCACGGCCGGCGACCTCGGAGGCCGGACTACGCCGCGTGGACTACGCCGGCATCAGCCCCCTGACGCTGCCGGCAGAGGCTCTCCTGCGGGCGATCAAGGCGCTCTCGAACCTGTTCTGGATATCCATCGCCGGCACGGTGCTGGCGATCCTGCTCGCGGCGCTCACGAACCTCGCCGGCTCCGGGGACAACAGCCTGGAACTCGGAGAGTACCGGGTTCCCGTCTCGGTGTTGCCCATCGGCTTCCTGGGGTTCGCCATGTTCCTGTTCTGGCTGACGGCCGCGCGGTTCCGCATGCTCGAGGGGGCCCTCGGGGACGACGATCTCACGGCAAGCCTGGCACGGGACATCTTCCGTCTCGACCCACCGGTCCTTGACGTGTTCGACGCCGGCAACCTGCGTCCCTTCGCGCCGCTGTCCGGATTCTCGATGCTGCTCTGGATCTGGAGCCTGTTCTTCGGCACCAGCATGGGCCTGGTGTTCTCGACCCTGGTCATCCGGGGCATCACCGCGTCCGTGGACGACCGCCCGATCTTCTATGCCTACGTGTTGGTGACCCTGGCCATCGTGGGCTACGGCGCCAGAGCGATCCTCCGACCGCTACGCAGCATCCTGGCGACACTCCATGGCGAACGCCTGGCGGTCGGGCCGCTCAGATTGGCGATGGCGGTCCTGGTGTTGGCGGTAGGGTTCTTCTCGGCCAGACCCGACCTGCTGGCCCTGTTCGCCGGGGAGGACTGGCAGTCGGTGGGTCCGAGCCGGGCAAACGCGGTGGACGGCCAGACGCTCGTGCTGGAGGGAGGCAGGATCGTCCGGCTGGGGGCGATCGCGGCATTGCATCCCGACCAGACCTGCAGCGATGCGCAGGGCATTCGTTATCCGTGCGGGCAACAGGCGACCACCTATCTGCAGGCCCTGGTGCAGGACGGGTGGGTGCACTGCTTCGTGACGTACCCCAACATGGGGCTTTGCCGGCTCCTGGAGGAGGGCGAGCCGCCGCCGGAAGCGCTGGAAGAGAGTTGGACGCGGGAGAGCCTCCAGACGCGGATGGTCCTTGCGGGGTTCGCGTTCGCCGAGGGCATCGGTGTCGACTCGATGGGAGAACTGCAGGACGCAGCGCAGCGCAGCCGTGCCGGGGCCTGGCAGGGCTCCTTCGAGCCGCCGGGCACGTGGGCGGCCCGGGACGCGGATCCCTGAACCCGGCGGGCCTCAACGGACCCGCAGCACCAGGAACTCGTAGCCATAGAACTCCGAGCAGGCATGCCAGATGTCGATCTCGTGTTGCACGCTGTCCGCCAGCGCCTGCGCGTCCGACGCGTCGCGATGGCGTTCGCGGAAGGCGGTCACGTTGTCCTGCAGCGGCCGGTAGTAGTCGTCCCACCACGCCGAAGCGGGGAGCGGAAAGTGGCCGACGATCTCGTAGCCGCATCCCCCGGCGGCTTCGAGCAGGGCGGTCGTGTCGCGGATCGCCGGGTACTCCGCTTCCCAGAACGCCACGCATTCGGCGGGCGGCCGGGCCTTGCGCCAGCACGCTTCGGTCAGCGCGACGTGTCCGTCACGCGACAGCAGCCTGCGCCAGTCGCGCAGTCCCGTTTCGACGCCGACGTTGTAGATGGCGCCTTCGCACCAGATCAGGTCGAACGCGCCGTCCGCGAGATCGAGATTGCCCATGTCCCCCACGCGCGCTTCGAGCCGGTCCGCGATGCCCAGCCGGCGCGCCTCGCGGTTCAGCGCGTCGATGAAGGGGGGATGGAGGTCGATCGCGACGATGTGCGCCGGGGAACGCTCGGCCAGCACGAGTGCCTGGGCGCCGGTACCGCAGCCGAGGTCGAGCACACGCGTGCGCGGCCCGACGCCGGGGACGAGTTCGAGGGCCCGCCGCGTGCTGGCGGGGGATCCCGGCCCCTGCCGCGGCAGGCCGCTGAAGAGTTCGAAGAAGAGGACCGTGGCCCTGTCCGGCGCCATGGCGGTATTGTCGCTCATCCAGCCGGTGGCGGCCCGCGCGCGACGCGTCGAATGAAGGGAGAGTCGTGACGGCGATGCGAACCGTTACCCCACTCGATGCGCAGGGCCTCGCCGGGCTGTTCGCGCGCTACGACGTCGGCACACCGCGGCGCTGCCGCGCGGTTTCGCTCGGCATCGAGAACAGCAACTACTTCGTCACGACGGTCAGGAGCGGCCGCGAACACGAGTGGGTGCTTACGCTGCTGGAACAGCCCTCCTACTGCGGGCCCGCCTACGTCCCCCTGCTCGATCTCTGCCATGCCGCCGGGTTGCCGGTGGCGCCGGTCGTGCGAAACGCGGCGGGCGATGCCACCGAAACCTGGCTCGGCAAGCAGGCCCTGCTGGCGCTGCGACTGCCCGGCGCACACGTCGACGTCCCCGGGCGAGGACACCTGGAAACCCTCGGCCGCGTGATCGCCGACTTCCATGCCGCCACCGCCACCCCCGCCTTCGAGGTCCCTCCCTATCCCCGGGACCAGCGCTGGCTGAGCGATCGCTCGGCGTCGACGCGGGGCCGCGCGGCGCGCACCGACGAACGGCTGCTCTTCGACTGCGTCGACCGCGTCAACGGCATGCTGGATCGTGCGGACGTGCGGGAACTGCTTCCCTCGGGCATCGTCCACGGCGACCTGTTCCGCGACAACGTCCTGTTCGACGGGCCCGAACTGACCGGCGTGCTGGACTTCCACCACGCAGCGCGGGGCTATCTCGTCTACGACCTCGCGGTCGCGGCCAACGACTGGTGCAACGGCCCGGGCGGCGTCCTCGACGCGGAGCGCACGGCGGCCCTGGTCACTGCCTACCACCGTACTCGCCCACTCTCGGTCCTTGAGCGGGAGCTCTTCCCAGGGTTCCTGCTGTATGCCGCGCTGGCGTTCTGGCTGTCGCGCCTGGTGGTGGCGCTGGAGACCGACCCCGGTGCGACGGCAAGGTTCAAGGACCCGGACGAGTTCAGGGCGATCGTCGCGGACCGGAACGCGAGTCTCTTCCGGGTCGACCTTCCGGACTGAACGACGCCGTGCCGACGGCGGGACGCGACCGCGAAGGCTCGAGCCACGGTAGACACTTGCACACGGTCCACGCTTCATACGTGGACATGGGGCCCGCTTGATACTCGGCAATGGGGCGCATCTTGTACTTGAAATAGGTGCATGCTAGCGTGAAGCGGAGGTGTACCCGATGGTCAAGCCGCACGAAAAGCTGGCCCGCGCATTACAGGTCCTGCTTGAGCGTCAGGGCCAGGGGCGGCGCATCTTTCGCAGCGCCGAGTTCTCCCGCGAGGACCGCGAGCGCCTTCTCCGCAGCGGCCATCTGCAGCCGGTCACGCGCGGGTGGCTGATGCTCTCCAGTCCCGGCTCCGTGGGGCACGACACGACTCCCTGGTACGCGTCGTTCTGGGAGTTCTGCGCGCGGTATTCCACGCACCGGTTCGGTGAGCGCTGGCACTTGTCACCGGAACTGTCGCTGTTGCGGCACGCGGAGAACCCGACGGTGCCGCAGCAAGTCATCGTGCACTCCGCAGGCGGCGGGAACAACCTGCTCGGGTTGCCGTTCGAGACGTCCCTGTTTGACCTTAGAGTCGAACGGATGCCGCCTCGGGAAGATACCTGCGAGCGAGAGGAGGTACGCCTCTACACGATCGAGGCCGCTTTGGTACGCGTCCCGGCGTCTTTCTATCGGGACCATCCCCTGGACGCGTGCACCGTGCTGGCCGGCGTCCCGGACGTGAGCGGGTTGGCCAGCAGACTGCTTTCCGGAGGGCATTCCAAGGTGGCGGGCAGGTTGGCGGGCGCCTTCCGTCACATCGGCCGACACGACATCGCCGATGACGTGCGACAGGTGATGTTGAACACCGGCTACAGGTACCGGGAAACCAATCCATTCGGGGTCAGGGCAACGGCGATCTGGAGCATCGCCGCCCGGCGGGGCGGCGCATCGCCGTTGACGTCTCGCCTGGAGTCCCTTTGGCAGCGTGCGCGGGAGCCGATCCTCGCGGCCCTGCCGCCGGCGCCGGGCCTCCCCGCCGACGACAGCGCGCGGGTGCGTTACCTCGAGGATGCCGACGGCGCCTACCGGGAGGACGCCTACCATTCGTTGTCGATTGAGGGATACCGCGTCACGCCCGAACTGATCGAGCGCGTGCAAAGTGGGACGTGGGATCCGCAAGGCGATCCCGATGATCGGCAACAGCTCGATGCACTTGCCGCGCGAGGCTACTGGCAGGCGTACCAGAGCGTGCGTAACGCCATCGCGGGCATTCTGCGGGGTGAGGATGCGGCCGGACTGTTTCGCGAGGCGCACCGCAATTGGTACTTCCAGATGTTCGAGCCGTTCGTGGCGGCGGGCGCCTATCCGGCTGCAGTGCTGGCGAACTACCGGAATCGCCCGGTCTATCTGCGCGGTTCCCGGTACGTGCCTCCGCGTCCAGAACTTGTGGCGGAGGGCGTGGAGGCGCTCACGGGCCTGTTGGAGGAGGAGGAGAGCGCCGGCGTCCGCGCCGTGGCGGGCCACTGGCTGTTTGGCTATGTGCACCCCTATCCGGACGGCAACGGTCGCCTCGCGCGCTTCCTGATGAACGCCATGCTGGCATCCGCCGGCTATCCCTGGACAACCGTTCAGGTGGGCGATCGGAAGTCCTACATGAGCGCGCTCGACACCGCCAGCGTGGAGGGCGACATCACTCCTTTCGCCGAGTTGATCGCGGGATACCTGGAGAGCCGCTAGCGGCCGGGGCCCCGAGCGAGGGCACCGAGCACGCGCCGGGAGCGACGAAATGCCTCCGCTCTCTCGACCTGACCGGCATCCGGGACTTCCGTCACGCGGCGCGGGACTTGATTCGCGCGGATGGAGCCCTCGTTCAACTCCCGGTCGAGGCGTAGCGCCGCACTCCGATGCTCCAGACCCCGAACGACAGCCCCAGGAAAGCCACGCCCGCGAGCGGCGCAAGCGCCTGGAACACGCGTCCCGTGCCGAGCGGGTCGTCGACCCCGAGCACAGCAACGACCGGGAAGTACCCGATGCAGCCGAGCGGCACGACGAAGGTGAATACCCTGCGAAACGCAACGTGGTAGATCGACAGCGGGTACTGCGCCGTTTCCACCCCGCCGTACGTCAGGACGTTCATGATCTCGAGCGATTCCGTGGTCCAGAAGCACAGCGATGCCTGCAGGACCATCAGGCCGAAGAAGAAGGCGACGCCGCCGGCAACCGTCAGCAACAGCAGCCCCGCGCGAGCCGCGTCCCAAGGGATGTCGAGTGCCCAGGTGGCCCAGGCCAGTACGATCAGGCCCTGCAGCAGGCGACCCACCCGCCGCAGTGCGAACTCGTGGCCGGCAAGCTGCAGCGCCGTCGGCCGTGGACGGAGCAGCAGGCGATCGAAGTCGCCGGTCCTGACGTAGTGCGAGCCGAAGCGGTCGAACCCCGTGGTCAGCGCATCGGCGAGGGCGAACGTGCAGTTGACGACGCCGTAGAAGAACGCGACCTCGGCGAAGGTCCAGCCCGCGAGGTGACCGAAGCGGTCGAACAGTGCCCAGATACCGAGGAACTCGATGCACGAGTTGGCGAACTGTCCCGCCGAGTTGAGCAGGAACGATGCCCGGTACTGCAGCTGGGAACGGATCGAGACACCGAAGTAGTGCCCGAGCAGGGCGATTGCGTTTGCCATCCGTCAGCCTCCCTGGACGACGAGACGACGGACGCCGCACGATAGTACGAGCCGCCCGGCCCAGACGATCACGACCGTCCACGCCAGCGTGAACGCGATCTCGCCGGCCGCCTCGGCAATGGGGATGTTGCCGCTGTAGATACGGTAGGGAACGTCGCACAGGCCGCGGAACGGCTGCCATGAGAGGAACGGCTGCATCCAGTCGGGGAACAGCGGCAGCGGCACGATCATTCCCGAGAGAATCGTCACGAATGACGGCAGGATGCGGTCGACCCCCTCGCCCGACAGCGTCCACAACATGGAGATGTGGGCCAACACCGTGATCGACGTGGACAGGAGCGCCGCCGCCGTGATCGCGACCAGAAACCCGGCAAGCGCCGGAAACGACGGTACCGGCAACGCCCACTCGGCGAGCCCGAGCGCCGGTAGCACCAGCATGGCGAAGACCACCATCGGGATGGCGCGCAGGGTCGTCGCCGCGGTACGGAACGCCAGGGTGCGCGCGTACCAATACCCGTAGAGGTCCAGGGGACGAAGCAGGTCGTAGGCGACAGCGCCCGAGGCGATCTGCTCCTTGAAGTCGGCGTCGGTGTTCCAGGGCAGCATCCCGAGGAGCGCCTGGCCGAGCCAGACATAGGCGACGACCTCGACCAGGTTCATCGGCTGGGGTCCGTCGGCCGCCGCATAGAACGCCGCGAGGATCATCAGCCGTATCGAACCCCAGAAGAGCTGCGTGACGAATCCCGCGAACGCCGCCGCCCGGTACTGCAGCAGGTTCCGGTAACGGGCGCTGACAACGGCCGCGTAGGGGGCGAGCACGCTCACGCCTCGCCTTCCCCGTGTTCGGCGTAGAGATCGGCCACGGTGTGCTCGATCGGCGGGTGCTCGACGAACAGATCGTGCACCTCGAACCTGGACGTCACCCGCGTGATAAGCGCCGCCGGCGCGACCGCGCCCGCATCGAAGCCGATCCGTGCGCGTTTGCCCGTCACGCGCACTTCCCGCAGCCACGCGCCGTGCAGTTCGCGCTCGAGCGCCGCGAGGCTGCCCGGCTCCTCGAAGTCCACGATGAGGACGCGCTCGTCGCCAACGCGACGACGGAGATCGTCGATGCCGCCGTCGATCAGGATGCGTCCCTGCCCGATGACCAGGATGCGTTCGCAGAGCGCCTCGATGTCGTCCATGTCGTGCGTCGTCAGGACGACGGTGACACCCTCCTCGCGGTTCAGGGTACGCACGAAGTCGCGCATGGCGAGTTTCGCCGCCGCGTCGAGGCCGATCGTGGGTTCGTCCAGGAACAGCAGCCTGGGCCCGTGCAGCAGCGCGGCCGCGAGGTCGGCGCGCATGCGTTGGCCGAGGGAAAGCTGGCGCACGGGCGTATCGAGAAGCGGACCGAGGCGCAGCAGTTCGACCATGCGGTCCCGGTTGCGCCGGAACAGCGGCTCGGGCACCCGGTAGACCCGTTGCAGGAGTTCGAAGCTCTCGATCACCGGCAGGTCCCACCAGAGTTGCGTGCGTTGCCCGAACACCACGCCGATGCGCGCCGCGTGTCGCCGGCGGTCGTCCCAGGGCGTGAGGCCGTCGACCGTGCAGGTACCGCGGGTGGGCGTCAGGATGCCTGCCAGGATCTTGATGGTGGTGGACTTGCCGGCGCCGTTCGGACCGATGTAGCCGACCAGTTCGCCGCGCTCGATGTCAAAGTCGATGCCGGCCAGGGCATGTACTTCACGCGTGCGGCGATCGAGCAGTCCCCGAAACGCACCGGCGAGGCCGGCGCGGCGCTCGGCCACGCGAAACACCTTGGCGAGGTTCTTCACCTCGATCTGGGGCATGGTTTCGCCTCGCGGTCGGACTCGCCGCCACGGGGGGCAGCGGGAAGGGCGCGCCAGTATAGGAGCGGCCCTTGGGTGCCTCAAGCCGCGAGACATGGATTGTTGAGCCAGATCAGGTCCAGCGGGTTCGCACCGTCGGCTGCGGCGGAGCGGGCTTTGGCGGAGGGCCAGCTATGGCTAGAAGGCTAGCTTCATTTCGACTTCGTCAGTACTGGCCAAGTCCCGGCTGTACTTGAAGCCCATCCGTTCATAGAAGCGCCCGCTGTTTGCGTCTACCTTGAGGTGGCTCGTGATCAGGGCCCTGGGATTGCTGGAGCGGCGAATGCGTTCGATCAGCAACTGAACCGCGCGCCTCCCGTAGCCGCGGTTCTGGAAACGCTGATCGATCATCAGCCGCCACAGGAAATACTCGCCCTGATCCGGCGCTTCGGAAGTCATCATGAATCCCACCGGCGTTTCCCCGGCATAGATCGCTCGCAGCCACACGGGGTCGTCGTCGGGTGGGTAGTGGGCTTCGGCGATGGAGTAGGCGTTCGAGCGAGGGTAGGCCTGAAGCTGATGTTCGGCCACGGAGAGTTCCAGAATCGCCTGCAGGTTCCCGCTGGTGATTTCTCTGAGCGTGACTGGACTCAATTCACTCCTCGACTGCGCGATTGACCTGTGGAGGATCGCACAGTTGCCGGCGCGTCAGCCCTGCTCACGGCTGCCGCACTGAGCGGGAGCGGTAAGGCTGCTGGCACGGGAATTCCGGAAGGCGGCAGGAGCGGAGCTCTGTGTCGCTCTAGTCTGTGTCTTCGCGTGCTAACAAAAAAGTATGCAAATACAAACGCTTATGGCGGAGGGGCAGGGATTCGAACCCTGGGAGGCGTTACCCTCACCGGTTTTCAAGACCAGCGCTTTCGACCGCTCAGCCACCCCTCCGCAGGGTGAAATCATCGTAGCATGGGGTGTTGGAAAGGCTTGGCGGCCCACTCGGGCGCGCACGACATCGGGATCCCGAAGCGCGAGCCGATCATGACCTGACCGACATCGTCACTCACCGGCAACCGAGCCAGGAATCGCGGTCAACGCGGCGCGTGGCCCTGCCGTAGTGGCTGCGAACGCCCTCCTTCATTTCTTCCACGGTGCGTGGCGCGGTCGGAGTGTCGAACACCGCATCGTGAATGTCTTGCGAGGTGTACCTGGCGGCACGACGGACGATGACGTCGTCGCCGCGAAGGCGCCACACGATCTTCGAACCTGGCGTCAAGCCGAGCGCTCGTCGGATGGCAGCCGGCATCGAAACCTGTCCCCGCGAGGTGTGTCCGTGGACGGCGGAGGAGGAACTTTCACCGAAAGTTCCGACTCGCGAACGATTCCATAGCATCCACCCGATGCGATAGCCCCGCCAGCCGGTCAGTCAGGTCGCGCACCTCGCCCGCGACCACGTGGATGACCGACTGCTCCCGTTCGACCACCCCCTTGATCGCGAGCAGCCGGCCCTGCAGGAGTTCGGCGCGGTAGCGGGTGAGGACGGCGTTCCAGACGATGATGTTGCTGTTGCCAGTCTCGTCCTCCAGGGTCATGAAGACGACGCCTGTGGCGGAGCCGGGGCGCTGGCGGCAGGTGACGATGCCCGCCACGCGGACGAACTGGTTCGGGCGGCACTCGAGGAGGTCGGCCGCGGTCCGGCAGTCGCGCAGCGCCGGGTCGTCGCGCAGGAGCGACATCGGGTGGGGGCCAAGGGTGAGGCCGAGGTAGCGGTAGTCCGCGATCAGGTCGTCGCCGGCGCCGGGACGCTTCAGTCGGGCGCGGGTGCGGTACGGCGCGTGGGCTTCGGCGGCGCGCCAGATCGCGCTCGGGTTGTCCACGCCCGCGGCGTCCCAGTGTGCCTGGTGACGGTGTCCCGCCAGGTGCTTGAGGGCGCCCGCGCGGGCGAGGAAGTCGAGGTCCTGCCCGGAGAGCGCCGCCCGGCCGCCGAGGTCGCCGACATCCGCGAACGGCTGGCCGGCGGCGATCCGTTCCGCCGCTTCCTCGGAGAGGCCCTTGATCTGGCGCAGGCCGACGCGGATGGCCGGCTGCGCAGTCACGGGCTCCGGGAACCGCAGGCGGCCCTTCGGTTCGTGGCCCGGATCGGCAGCTTCCAGGCGATAGTCCCAGCCGCTCCTCTGCACATCGACTTCGCGCACCTCGAGGCCGTGCGCCGCGGCGTCCTGCAGTAGCTGCGACGGCGTGTAGAAGCCCATCGGCAGGCTGTTCAGCAGCCCGCAGAAGAAGGCGCTCGGCTCGTGCCGCTTGAGCCACGCGGAGACGTAGACCAGCAGCGCGAAACTCGCCGCGTGGGACTCCGGGAAACCGTATTCGCCGAAGCCCTGGATCTGCTTGAAGATGCGCTCGGCGAACTCGCGGTCGTGGCCGCGTTCGAGCATGCCGTCGATGAGTTTCTGCTCGAAGACCTCGAGTCCTCCGCGCCGCTTCCACGCGGCCATGGCGCGCCGCAGGCGGTCGGCCTCGCCGCCGGAGAACCCGGCCGCCACCATGGCGAGTTCGATCACCTGTTCCTGGAAGATCGGCACCCCCAGGGTGCGCTCCAGCACGCGGCGCACGCCCTCGCTCGAGTAGCTGACCGGTTCGAGCCCCTGGCGGCGGCGCAGGTAGGGATGGACCATGTTGCCCTGGATGGGTCCGGGACGGACGATGGCCACCTCGATGACGAGGTCGTAGAAGTTCTCCGGCTTCAGGCGCGGCAGCATGCTCATCTGGGCGCGGGACTCCACCTGGAAGACGCCCACGCTGTCGGCGTTCTGCAGCATCGCGTAGGTGTGGGGGTCTTCCGCCGGGATCCCCGACATGCTGTAGGGGACGGGCTTGTCCCGTCCCGTCTCGAATTGAGAACCACAAGGGTCGTCCCTGCGGTTCCATGCGTTGACGAGGTCCAGCGTCTTGCGGATCGCCGTCAGCATGCCGAGCCCGAGCACGTCCACCTTCAGGAGCCCGAGCGATTCGAGGTCGTCCTTGTCCCACTGGATGACGGTGCGGTCCTCCATGGCCGCGTTCTCGATCGGCACGAGCCGGGGCAGGGGACCCTTCGAGATCACGAACCCGCCGACGTGCTGCGACAGGTGGCGCGGGAAGCCGAGGATCTCGTTGACGAGGAACAGGAACTGCCGCGCGACGCGGCTGTCGGGGTCGAGCCCGCAGGCGCGCAGGCGCGCATCGACCGCGTCGCGGCCGTCCCACCAGGCCATCGACTTCGCGAGCGCGTCGAGGAGACCCGCGTCGAGCCCGAGCGCCCCGCCCACGTCCCGGATGGCGCTGCGCGGGCGGTAGGTGATGAGGGTCGCGGCGAGCGCCGCGCGGTCGCGGCCGTAGCGCTCGTAGATGTACTGGATGACTTCCTCGCGCCGCTGGTGCTCGAAGTCCACGTCGATGTCCGGCGGCTCGTCGCGTTCCGCCGAGACGAAGCGCTCGAACAGGAGATGCATGCGCGACGGGTCCACTTCCGTGACGCGCAGGCAGTAGCACACGGCCGAGTTGGCCGCGGAGCCCCGCCCCTGGCAGAGGATGCCGAGGGTGCGCGCGTGCCGGACGATGTCGTGGACGGTCAGGAAGTAGTACTCGTAGGAGAGCTTCCGGATGAGCGCGAGTTCCTTCTCTATCAGTTCGACGACGTCTTCGGGAACGCCGTCCGGCCAGCGCTCGCGGGCGCCATCGAACGTCAGCCGGCGCAGGTGCTCCCCGGGGGTGAGTCCCGCCGGGACGAGTTCCTCCGGGTATTCGTAGCGCAGTTCGTCGAGGGAGAAGCTGCAGCGGTCGGCGATGGCGACGGACTCCGCGAGCATCTCGCGCGGATAGAGCCCGGCGAGGCAGTCTGGAGAGCGCAGGTAGCGTTCGCGGTTGGCGTGCGCGCCGGTACCGAGTTCCGCGACGGTCGTCCGGTTGCGGACCGCGGAGACGACGTCCTGCAGGGGTTTCCTGCCGGCGACATGCATGTGCACGTCGTTGCTGGCCACGATGGGGAGCCCGAGGCGCGTCGAGAGCGTCAGGGCGTTGGCGGTCCGGTCGAGGTCGGACGGCTCGAGAAAGACCTCGAGCGCGATCCACAGATGCGGCAGCAGGGCTTTCAGCCGCCGGCCTTCCTCGAGGAGGCCGCCGATCGGGGCGCACGCGGGGACCCACAGCGCCAGGCAATCTCCGACGCCGGGATATCCGCCGTCGTCGGGGAGCAGGTCGTCGAGCCCCAGGGCGTACTCGCCCTTCGGACTGCGGCGCCGTCCCCGGGTGATGAGTTCCGAGAGCTGTCCGTATGCCTGCCTCGTGGGCGCGAGGAGCACGAGGTGGACGGTCTCGCCTCCTTCCACTTCGAGCGCTTCGAGCCGGAACTCGGCTCCCACGATGAGCTTGATCCCGTCGCCCTCGGCGTCCCGTTCGGCGCACTCCCGCGCCGCCACGTGTGCCCGGACCACGCCGGCCAGCGAGCACTCGTCGGTGATGGCGATCGCCGCGTAGCCGAGCGTCCAGGCCTGGCGGACGAGTTCCTCGGGGTGCGACGCGCCGCGCAGGAAGGTGAAGTTCGAGACCGCGTGCAGCTCCGCGAACCGCGGGGGCGACATCCCTGCGATGTCCTGCGGCGCAGGCGGTTCAGGCAAAGTAGCCATGCAGGAACCAGCTCCCGCCCGGCGCACTGTCGCCGATCCCGTTCCGCGTCCGGAACAGCCAGCACTGGGCGCCGTCTTCTCCGAGGGCGACGTAATAGTCCCGCGCCACGGCGTCGTCCCACCATCCGGATTCGATGCGCTCCGGGCCGGCCAGCAGGCGGAACCGGCCGA
>JAJDTI010000083.1 GCA_022827245.1 Pseudomonadales bacterium
TCGGTATTCACGGCGCGCATAGGCCGCGAACGCGCGGCAGATCTGGGCGCCAACGTCTCCGCAAAGCTGCCGGCCGGCCTTGACCGCCTGGTCGACCTCGTCGATGAGGGCGCCGAGCGCCTCGAGTTCGCCTGCGGCGGCGAGGGCGACCGCGGCATGGACGTTGGTGAAGGGCACGCCCGCCTTGCGGAAACGGTCGTCGGTGAACGCCACGAGCTCGCGCAGCTCATCGGGGCGCAGGGGGTGTCCCTGCAGGGCCGCGCGCCAGGCGAAGGCCGCGCAGTCGATCATGGTGAACATCGGCAGCGTCTGCGAGACCGACGGGCGGATACCGTCCCGGTAGATCTCCATGGCGCGCTCCGGCTCGCCGAGCTGCAGCGCGAACAGGGCCCGGTGCCAGCACAGGTGGCAGTGCAGTACGGCGGAGCGGTCGTAACACGGCAGCCAGTCCGCGATGAACGCATCGCCCTCCGCGGCTGCGCCGGTCTCGTAGTAGCCGTGGGCACGGGCGTGGGCGGCGTTCGCGTTCGTCGGGCGGGCCGCGAGCGCGCGGTCCACGAGGGGGATGCCCCGGTCACGATCCCCGGCCTCGATGTACGCCCAGCCGAGGAAGGTGTCGAACCACCAGTCCTCTCCCCAATGGGGCGCCACCCTTTCGAGCAGGACGACCTGGCGCTCGGGGAAGTCCCGGAAACCGCCGAAGCCGAGCAGGCCATAGACGCCGAGGGCCAGCGACAGGGGCAACGCGTCCCGGGGATAACGGTCGGCGTGCGCCTCGAGCAGGTAGAGGGCACCGGCGGAGTCGCCCTCGGTGGCGCGCGCGACGATCTCGACGTGCTCCCGCTCGCGGGACGTGGCCGAGGCGGCCAGCTCACGGGCGCGTTGCAATGCCGCGCGGGCGTCCCCGGTACGTCCCTCCAGCAGCAGCGTCCGCGACCGCACGCAGTAGGCGAGCGCGAAGTCCGGGTCCGCCGCGAGGGCCGCGTCGATGCGTTCGGCCGCCCCGGGTTCGGAAGCGAACGACAGGTCGAGGGCCTGCACGTAGGCCTCGGCCGCGGCCTCGGACGCCACGGTGAGCGGCTGGTCGAATCGGTCGGTGATCACGGAGGGGGTGCGCGGAATGGTGGCTCAGGGGATCCGCCGCGCGAGGCCGGCGTCGGCGAGGTCGTCCCAGAGGGCCTCGGGCAGTTCCGCCGCCATCAGGTCGAGGTTGGCCCGGACCTCTTC
The DNA here is from genome assembly GCA_022827245.1 of Pseudomonadales bacterium. Taxonomy (GTDB): domain Bacteria; phylum Pseudomonadota; class Gammaproteobacteria; order Pseudomonadales; family Azotimanducaceae; genus VXNE01. The sequence continues at coordinate 1,228 of JAJDTI010000083.1, forward strand.
GACGGACCACACGCCGGGGATCACGGACGCGACCGCGGAATGCCGCAGCGGGTACTGCAACGCCGCCGCACGGATGTCCGCGCCGTGGGCGACGCAGACCTCGCGAATCTGTTGCGCACGCTCCCACCGGGCGTCGTCCGCGGGCTTGTAGTCGTAGGTCGCCTTGCGCCGCTCGTCGACGGCGAGCAACCCCGAGTTGTAGGGACCGCCGACGATGACGGACACGTTGCGCGCCGCGCACTCCGGCAGGAACGTGTCGAGCGGCGCCTGTTCCAGGAGCGTGAAGCGTCCGGCGAGCAGGAAGCAGTCCGGGTCGAAGTCGGCGAGCACGCGGGCGCAGACTTCCCAGTTGTTGACGCCGAGACCGAACGCCCGGATCGTGCCCTCGGCGCGCAGGTCCGCGAGCGCCGGCAGCGCGCCCCGGGCGGCGGTGTCGTAGATGCCGGGTTGGTCGTCGCCATGGGTCCAGAGATCGATGTCGTGGCACAGCAGGATGTCGACGCGGTCGAGCCCCAGCCGTTCCAGGCTCGCCTCCAGGGACGCCCGGGCCGCCTCGTAGGTGTAGTCGTAGCGAAAGTCGACCGGTTCGGCGTCCCGCATTCCCGGGTTCCGTTCGCCCTCTCCGGACGGCACCAGCAGGCGGCCCACCTTGGTGGACAGCGCGAAGTCCTCGCGGGGCAGCCCGGCGAGCCTGCCGCCCAGCCGCTTCTCGCTCAGTCCGTGTCCGTACAGGGGTGCGGTGTCGAAATAACGGATGCCGCCGTCGACGGCGGCCTGGACGATGGCGGCGACGGTGTCGTCGTCGATGCGCGCCCCGACCGCGCCCAGCGGCGCGCCGCCGAAGCCGAGCGTGCTCACGACGATGTCCGAGCGGCCGAGGGTGCGGGTTTCCAAGGGATCGATCCCGGCGTCGATGCGTTGCGCGGCATCTTCCGGCTTTTGCGGTCGCGGCACAATCGCGGGGCGCTACACTCTCCGCCGAAGGCTCGCGGAGCGCATCACGAAGCGCGCGGGCCATGCGCAACCCCATGCGCAACCTCTTGCGCAACCAAAGGGAGGAGTCCATGTCCGATACCGCGACGCCCGTGATCGATTCGCAGGTGCACTGCTACGAACGGAACCGGCCGGAGCGCCCGTGGGCGGGCACGTTGGTCGGGCCGGACGAGGTGACGGGCGACGACATGGTCGCCGCCATGGATCGCCTGGGCGTGGACGGCGCGTTGCTGGTCTCCCCGTGGGCGATGTACCGCTACGATGCGAGCTATGCGCTGGAGGTGGGCGCTCGCCATCCGGGCCGGTTCGGCCTCATCAAGCCGTTCGATCCCGGGTCTCCGGGCGTGGCCGAGGAAATGGCCGCGTGGGCGGGGCAACCGGGCGTGGTCGGGGCGCGCCTGATGATGGGTGCTCCGGCGCCGCCCGTCGTCGCCACGGACGGCATCGATCGCGTGTTCTCTGCCGGGGCGAGGCTCGGGCTGCCGGTGAACGTGCTGTGCTGGGGCAACCTCGCGACGTTCGCCGAGGCGGCGGAGCGGAACCCGGACACGCAGCTCGTCATCGATCACGTCGGCCTCAGGCAGCCGTTCGCACCGCCGCCCCCGGACGAGCCGTTCGGCGACCTGGAGCGGGTGCTCGGCCTCGCGCGCTTCGACCACGTGGCGATCAAGATCTCCAGGGCCTGCACCCTGTCGCGGGAGCCGTTCCCCTTCGCGGACATCTGGGATCCGCTGGCGCGCATCTTCGACGCCTTCGGCCTGCACCGTTGCCTGTGGGGCACGGATTGGACGCGGGCGGTCCAGGTCGTCTCACCCCGGGACGCGGTGGAGGCCTTTCGCGTCACGGACCGGCTGTCCGACTCCGACCGGGCCGTATTGATGGGCGGCAGCCTGGCGCGAATCTACGGATGGAGCCCGGAGTGAACCGCGGGGAGCGGTGACGGCCCTGCCGGGTCAGGGCTCGCCGCCGCTCGGTGCGCTGTCGTCGGTGCAGCCGTCACTCCGCCCCCGCCAGCACGGACACGATTCGAGCCCCACCCATCGCGGGCTGCGTCAACTCCGTCTTGACCGTGCGATGGGGCTTCGCTCGCGTCACCCAGACGCGCATGGACGACCCGTCGTCTCCGCTCAAGTCGACGCGGTACGCGTCGAACGCGCCTGCCGCGGTCTCGACCGACTCGGTTGCCGCCACCGCGAGCTGCACGAGCTGGACGGTGCCCGTCGCCGGTTGGAAGGCCCGTAGCTGCGTCTCGAAGCCCACCGTGAGCGGCATGGTCGCCAGCGTCGTCTCGAGGTGGCCGACGAGCGGTTCTCCGATCGGCACGCTGATGGGGGTCTTGCGCTGGCCCGGCATCGATATCTCGCCGCCGATGCGGGTCTCTCCGTAGTCGAGCTTGATGCGCGCGGGGCCCTGCTGGATGCTGCGGTGCACGGGCGCCAGGTCGTCGACGCGCACCAGGATGGTGTCCTTGCTCTCGCCCGTGGGCGCGTTCACGGTCGTCGCGATCTCCCAGACCTCCTCGCCTCGATGCGTCGCGCGGCTCCGTTCGACGGTGGTGGTCATCGTCATGGTCTGTCCGCCGGCTTCCATGGTCACGTCGTAGGTCAGCGTTGCCGGTTCGAGCATGGTCCCGTCGAGCACGGGTGGAGACAGGTCCGCCCGGGCGACGATGGCTTCGGGCATCTCCACGTCGGCGATGTCCACGCGCAGCGCCGCGAGTCTTTCCGCCACGTCTGGCGCCATGTCCTCCTGGAAGCGGCCGTCGAGATGTTGCGCCAGGAATCGCTCGATGTCGGCGAACATGGCGAGCCGGTTCTCCCGGCCGGCGAAGCCGTGCCCTTCGTCCGGCGCGAGCAGGTACTCCACGGGCCGCTCGAGGTCGCGCAGCGCGACGACGATCTGTTCGGATTCCGCTTTCTTCACGCGTGGATCGTTCGCGCCCTGGATGATGAGCAGGGGCGCCTCGATCCTCTCCGCATGGAAGAACGGCGACTGCGACTCCAGGCGTGCCCGGTCCGCCGCATCGTCGGGGTCGCCCACCCGCCGCATGAACATCTCCTTGATCGGTCCCCAGTACGGCGGGATCGAGTTCAGCAGGGTGATGATGTTGGACGGTCCGACGATCGACACCCCGGCGGCGTAGAGTTCCGGCGTGAACGTCACGCCGGCGAGGGTCGCGTAGCCGCCGTAGGAGCCGCCCATGATCGCGACCTGCTCGGGATCGGCGATGCCCGTGTCGACGAGATGCTGCACGCCGTCGGTGATGTCGTGCTGCATGATGCCGGTGCCCCACTCGCCGTTGCCTTCGTTGAGGAACCGCTTGCCGTAGCCGGTGGAACCCCGGAAGTTCGGCATCATGACGGCGTAGCCCCGGTTGGCGAGGAACTGCGCCATCGAGTTGTAGCCCCAGGTATCCCTGGCCCAGGGCCCGCCGTGCGGGACGATCACCGTCGGCAGCCGTTCGGCCGCGACGCCCCGGGGCGTGACCAGATAAGCTGGAATCTCCCGCCCGTCCCGGGCCTGGTAGCGAATGGGTTGCATGTTGGCGAGCTGGTCGCTCGGCAACTCGGGGCGGGCGTCGTAGAGCTTCGTGAGCGTCCGGCCGCCGCGCTCGTAGAGGTACACGGCGCCGGGATTGACGTCGCTCGCGACGGCGACGATGACCAGCGTCTCGTCCTCGGTGGACGACGCATAGCCGAACTCCCCGTCCGGCAGCCGCTCGCGGAGCCACGCGAGTTCCTGCGCAAGCGTGTCCGTCCTTGGGTAGATGCGCACGCGGTCCCCGACGTACAGGGTCGCGACCAGCTCCTCGGTGGCGTCGGAGAACCAGGCGCCGCCGAGGTCCACGCGGCCCTCCGGGTCGGAGTCCACGATTTCCTCCGCGCCCGTGGCGACATCGACCAGCAGCAGGCCGACCAGGTCCACGCCCTTGTTGCTGGCCACGTAAACCCGCTTGCCGTCCTTGTGAAACCGGCTGGCGGCGCAGGTCTCCTCCCAGCCGCACGCGTAGAGCACGCGACCGAGCACGCCGTCCTCGACGACGACGATCTCCGTGCCACCGTCCGGGCGCTGCCGCATGGCGAGCCGCACGGTGCCCGCGAGGTCGGCCACCCACTGGCTGACGTTGGTGTCGTTCTCGATCAGGAGCGTGCGTTCGCCCGTATCGATGTCGAGCCGGTAGACGTCGTGCAGGGCCGGGTCGCGGTCGTTGATGCCGACGATGATCTGTCCGGGCGTTCCCTCCGGTACGGCATAGATCGCGGCGGTGATGCCCTCGATGGGTGTCAGGTCCCGGGCCGGGGGGACGCCGGAAGCCTCTTCGGCGGCTCCGGCCGGGTCGACCGCGTAGACGTGGAAGTCCTCGGTGCCGCCCTCGTCCTGGATGAACAGCACGTAGCGGCTGTCCTCGGTCCAGAAGTGGCTGCCCAGGGGGCGCTTGGTGTCCGCCGTGAGCGGGCGCGCCGCGTCGAAGGGCTCGTCGACGTGCTTCACCCAGACGTTCATCACCCCGCGGTAGGGCTTGCGGAACGAGATCCACTGGCCGTCGGGCGACAGTCGGACGCCCGCGATCTCGGGGTCACCGAAGAAGACGTTGCGATCGATCAGGGGCGGCAAAGCGGCCTGTCGCTCGGCGGCGGCATCCTCGGCGGCCGTCGCGGGTGTCGCCCAGAAAAGCAGTGCGAACCACAGGGCGAATCCGGTGCGGCGGTGGAAGTGGTCGTATCTCTGGCGGGGATCCTGGTCGGGGGGCATCGTCACTCTCCTTTTGCGTGCCGTTTGCATGGGGTCCGTCCCGGGGGATGTTACCGGGAGTGGGGTGAACCGCGTTGGTGTTTCTCTTGGCATCCCCGCCTCCTCGCTATACTCCTCCAATCCCCGCGGTTGGAGCCGCGTCATGCCTGCCGACTCCGGTGTAGCCGTGCCCGATCCGCAGCACCGCGTTCAGTACCAGCCGGACGAGAATCCGCCGCACCTGCTGTCCCTGGGGTTCGGTGCGCAGGCGACGTTGATGATCGTGGGCGGCGTGGTGTTGACGCCGGCCATCGTCGTGCGCGCCGCCGGCGGCACGGAGGCGTTCCTTTCCTGGGCCGTCTTCGGGACGTTGCTCGTGAGCGGTCTCGCCACCGTCCTGCAGGCGCTCAAGGTCGGCCGCGTCGGCGCCGGCTACATCCTGTTCATGGGGACCTCGGGCGCGTTCATCGCGGTGAGCATCACGGCGCTCGCGGAGGGCGGCCCCGGGCTGCTCGCGGCCCTGGTCGTCGCGTCCTCGCTCTTCCAGTTCCTGTTCGCCGCACGCCTGTCGTTCGTGCGCCGCGTCGTCACGCCGATGGTCGCGGGCGTCGTCATCATGCTGATCTCGGTCACGGTGACGCCGATCGCGTTCGACATGCTCGATGACGTGCCACAGGGAGCGCCGACGGTCGCGGCGCCCGTCAGCGCGGGCCTCACGCTCGTCGCAATCCTCGTCGTCGGCGCGGTGGGCACGGGCGTCGTGCGCCTCTGGGCGCCGCTGATCGGCATCGGCGTGGGCGGTCTCGCCGCCGGCTTCTTCGGGCTCTACGACCTGACCACGGTGATCGCCGCGCCCTGGTTCGGGGTGCCGGCCCTGGCCTGGCCTGGGCTCGACCTCGACCTGGGCCCGGGGTTCTGGGCCCTCCTGCCGGCCTTCGCGTTCGTGACCCTGGTGGGCGCCGTCGAGACAGTCGGGGACTCCATCGCCGTGCAGCGCGTGTCGTGGCGTCGCCCGCGGGCCGCGAACTTCCGCGAGGTGCAGGGGGCGGTAAACGCGGACGGCGTCGGCAACCTGCTCTCCGGCCTGATCGGGACCGTGCCCAACACGACCTACTCCTCGAGCGTCGCGGTCGTCGAGATCACCGGCGTCGCGGCACGGCGCGCCGGCGTCTACGCGGGGGTCCTGCTCGCGTTGCTGGCGTTCCTCCCCAAGCTGGCGGCGCTGCTGCTGGCGGTGCCCAACCCGGTGTTCGGCGCGTTCACGCTGATGATGATGGGCATGCTGTTCGTGCAGGGCATGCGCCTGGTGATCGCTTCGGAGATCGACTCGAAGCAGGCGATGGTCGTCGGGCTCGCGTTCTGGCTGGGCGTCGGCTTCCAGAACCAGGACGTCTTTCACGACCTGATGAACGCTCGCTGGGCCTCGCTGCTCGAGAACGGCATGACGGTGGGCGGCTTTTTCGCGATCGTCGCCACGCTGCTGCTCGAACTGCTGGAACCACGCCGCAGCCGGTTGCGGATTCCGTTGTCGCAGGGGGCGTTGCCGGACCTGCACCGGTTCCTGGACGGGATCGCGGAACGGGCGAAGTGGGGCGCGACCTCCGCCGGGCGGCTCCGGCTCGCGGGGGAAGAGGTGCTCGCCCGGCTGGTGGAGCTTCGCCCGCGCTCCGACAGCACGCTGCTGGTGCTCGTACGCCGCAACCGGGAGGGTGCCGAGCTCGAGTTCGTGGCCGCGCCGAGCGGGGCGAACGTCGAGGACCAGATGCTCGTCCTCGACACCAGGAAGGAGTTTGCCCTCGACGACGTGTCCCTGCGCCTGCTCGACCATGCGGCCGAGTCCGTCCGGCACCAGCAGTACTACGACACCGACTTCATCACGGTGCGCGTCCGCGGTGGTCCGGAAGGCTGACCCGCGCTGCCGGAAGGGCGTCTTTGTGGCATCCTTCCGGGCTTGGCATTCTCCCGCAAACCAGGAGGCCGAACGTGGAGATTCGACCGACGAACGGAGGCTGCGGCGCGGAAGTCGCCGGCGTCGACCTCAATACCCTCTCGGATGCCCAGGTCGAGGCGATCCTCGACGCGCACGCCGATTACGGCGTCGTGTTCTTCCGCGACCAGGAGCTGACGCCGGATACCCAGCTCGCGGCGGCGGAGCGGTTCGGGCCGATCAACGTGAACCGCTTCTTCTCCCGCGTCGCCACGCAGCCGCGGGTGGCCGAAGTGCTGAAGGAAGCGCACCATCCCAACAACATCGGCGGTGGCTGGCACACGGACCACTCTTATGACCAGTTGCCCGCGATGGGTTCGATGCTCTACGCGATCGACGTTCCCGCCCACGGCGGCGACACGATGTTCGCGAACATGTACAAGGCGTACGAATCGCTCTCCGACGGGCTGAAGCACACGCTGGAAGGGCTTTCGGCGGTGCACTCGAGCCGCCACGTGTTCGGTGCCGGCGGCTACCACGAGCAGCGCCGGGACGCGCGCTACGAGAACGCCGAGCAGGCGACCCAGGACGCAGTCCATCCGGTCGTGATCCGGCATCCCCGGTCGGGGCAGCCGGCGCTGTACGTCAACCGTGCGTTCACGCTGCACATCGACGGCTGGACCGTCGAGGAGTCCCAGCCCCTCCTGCAGTACCTGTACGGCGTCGGGGCGCGCCCGGAGCACACGTGCCGGTTCCGCTGGGAGCGGGGGAGCGTCGCGTTCTGGGACAACCGCGCGACCTGGCACTACGCCCTGGACGACTACCCCGGCGAAACCCGGCGCATGCACCGGGTCACGATCGACGGCGGGGAGCTCGCGGCCTACGCCGCTTGAGGCGAACGCGGATTTCGGACGACGCGGGACGCATCATCGCGCAGACTCGGGTCACCAACATGTTTGACCCGGACAAGTCGATTCAATGCGGCATGCTGGTCGACACCGGCGCAGGCGCCCTCATTCTGCCGGCTGCCTGGAAGGAACGGTTGGGGGAGTTCCGGCGTTCCGAAACCGTCGAACTGCAACTCGCGAATGGAGAAATCCTGCGGGGGGAAGCGTGTTGGCCGGTGGAGATCGAGATCGAGGGCTTCCGGCCGGTCGCGAACGAAGTTGTGTTCCTCGACATGGACGAAGAGGATGACGACGGCTCGCACGAACCGCTCCTGGGGTATGTCATTCTCGAACAGGCCCAGGCCGCCGTCGACATGCTCGGACACCGGCTGGTGCCGGTCCGCTACATCGACATGAAGTAGTCGGCCACGCGCGGGAAGCGGGCGCTTCTCCGCTTCCCGTCAATTTCGGACCACCGCGAATTGTGGCAATCTGCCCGCTTCCGCGTAACGCAGGGGTAGAACCACGTGAGCAGGCTCAAGTTCGGGGCGTTCCTGGCGCCGCACCATCCCATCGGCGAACACCCGACGCTGCAGTTGCAGAGCGACCTCGAACTGGTGGCGCACCTGGACCGCCTCGGCTACGACGAGTTCTGGTGCGGCGAGCACCATTCGACGGGCTGGGAGGTCATCGCCTCGCCGGAGCTGTTCCTGGCCGCCGCCGCCGAGCGCACGTCGCGGATCATGCTCGGCACGGGCGTCGTCTCGCTCCCCTACCACCACCCGTTCATGGTGGCGCAGCGCATGGTGCAGCTCGACCACCAGAGCCGCGGGCGCGCCATCTTCGGCTCCGGTCCCGGCGCGCTGCCGTCGGATGCCCACACCCTCGGCGTCGATCCCATGCTGCTGCGCGACCGGCAGGACGAGGCCATGGGGGTCATCAAGCGGCTCCTTTCCGGGGAGGACCGTTTCACCCACGAGAGCGACTGGTTCACCCTGCGCGACGCGCGCCTGCAGCTCCTGCCCCTGCAGGAGGAGATGGAGTTCGCGGTGGCTTCCCTGATCAGCCCGTCGGGGATGACCCTCGCCGGCAAGCACAGCACCGGCGTGCTCTCGATCGGATCGACCACGACGGCGGGCATCCAGGCGCTGCCGCTGCAATGGAGCTTCGCGGAGGAGTCGGCGGCGAAGAACGGGGGCACCGTGGATCGCGCGAACTGGCGCCTGGTGCTCTCCTGGCACATCGCCGAGTCCCGCGAGGAGGCGCTGCGCCAGGCCGGCCCCGGGCTGCTGCACCACAGCAACGACTACCTGGTCGGGACGCTGGCGGCCGGACAGGGTGCGAGCTACAAGACCGCGGAGGAAGCCGTCGAGGCCACCGCGTGGGGCGAGAACCCGATCAACGTCGTCGGCACGCCCGACGACCTGGTCGCCCGCATCCGGGAACTGCAGGAGCTGACCGGCGGCTTCGGCGCCGTCATCGCCTTCGCCCACGACTGGGCGAACCGGGAGGACACGCTTCGCAGCTACGACCTGGTCGCACGGTACGTGATCCCCGAGACCAACGGCATGCTCGAGGGCTACCAGGAGTCGAACCGCTTCGTCATCGACCACCGGGACGTCTGGAACCGGGCCGGCGCCGCCATCATGAGCAAGATCGCTGAGAACAAGCGCGCGGCCGCCGCGATGCAGGAGGCGGATGAACGTCGGCCGGCGTTCATCGCGGACGTGTCGGCGACGATGGACAAGGAAGCGGCGGCGGCCGACGGCGATTGACGGAGCGGCGCCCCCGGTGACCCGGTAGGCCGCGTAACGCGATGCTACGGTACATCGCGAGGAGGCTGCTGCTGATCTTGCCGACGCTGCTCGGCATCGTCACGATCAACTTCTTCATCGTCCAGCTCGCTCCCGGCGGTCCGGTGGACCAGATGATTGCCCGCCTGGCGGGGCAGGACATCGCCGCGACGGCGCGTATCGCGGGCGCCGTCGACACGACGCCGCAGTTCTCCAATGCCGACCAGGCGATGCGCACGCAATACGCCGGCGCCCAGGGCCTGGACCCGGAACTCATCGCCGCCATCGAGAAGCAGTTCGGCTTCGACAAGCCCATCCACGAGCGCTACTTCAAGATGCTCGGGGACTACGCGCGGCTCGACTTCGGCACGAGCTACTACCAGGACCGGCCGGTCCTGGAACTGATCGCGGAGCGGCTGCCGGTGTCGCTCTCGCTCGGCTTCTGGTCGATGCTCCTGATCTACACGGTCTCCATTCCGCTCGGGATAGCGAAGGCGGTGCGCGAGGGCACGCGCTTCGACGCCTGGACCAGCGGCGTCATCTTCGTCGGCTACGCGATGCCGAGCTTCCTCTTCGCGGTGTTCCTGATCGTCCTCTTCGCCGGGGGCTCCTATGTCGACTGGTTCCCGCTGAAGGGCCTCGTCTCGTCGAACTTCGACGACCTTTCGTGGGCGGGCAAGATCGCGGACTACTTCTGGCACCTGGCCCTGCCCGTCACGGCACTCACCATCGGCGGTTTCGCAACCCTCACCATGCTCACCAAGAACTCCTTCCTGGAGGAGATCTCGAAGCAGTTCGTGCTGACCGCGCGGGCGAAGGGGCTCAACCAGCGCCGCGTCCTCTACGGACACGTCTTCCGCAACGCCATGCTGATCGTGGTGGCCGGCTTCCCCGCGGCGCTGGTCGGCATCCTGTTCACCAGCGCGCTCCTGATCGAGGTCATCTTCTCGCTGGACGGGCTCGGCCTGCTCGGCTTCGAGGCGATCCTGAAGCGCGACTATCCCATCATGTTCGGCGCGCTCTTCTGTTTCACGTTCCTCGGGCTCGCGCTCACGCTCATCGGCGACATCGCCTACACGTTCGTGGATCCCCGCATCGACTTCGAAGCGCGGGAGGGGTGATGGCCGCCGCCCCGCAGACCGCGCGCGCCGGCGCCGTCGCGCCCACCGACGGCTTCGTGGTCGCCGAAACGCCCGGGCGGTTGACGGCGTCCCCCCTCATGCGCCGGCGCTGGCGGAACTTCCGGGCGAACAAGCGGGGCTACCGGAGCCTCTGGATCGTGGGGGTGATGGTGATCGCGAGCATGTTCGCCGAGCTGATCGCGAACGATGCGCCGCTCCTCCTGCGCTACGACGGGGACTTCTACTTCCCGGTGTTCGTCAGCTACCCGGAAACCGAGTTCGGCGGGGTTTTCGAGACGGAAGCGGAGTACCTCGAACGGCCCGTGCAGGAGCTGATCGCGGCCGGCGACGGCTGGATGGTGTGGCCACCGATCCCGTTCAGCCACGACACCATCGACCTCTACACGGAGGGGGCGGTCCCGGAGCCGCCGTCGCGGCGCCACTGGCTCGGCACCGACGATGTGGGCCGGGACGTGGCGGCGCGCATCATCTACGGGTTCCGGCTCTCGGTGCTGTTCGGGCTGGCCCTGACGCTCTTCAGCTCGGTGATCGGCATCGCCGTCGGCGCGACGCAGGGGTATTTCGGCGGCCTGGTGGACCTCTTCGGCCAGCGTCTCGTCGAGATCTGGGCGGGACTCCCGGCGCTCTTCCTCATCATCATCCTGTCGAGCCTCATCGAGCCGAACCCTGTCGCGCTGCTCGCGCTGCTGCTGCTCTTCAACTGGATGGCGCTCGTCGCGGTGGTCCGCGCCGAGTTCCTGCGCACCCGGAACTTCGACTACGTGCGCGCCGCCAAGGCGCTCGGCGAGTCCGACGTGACGATCATGACGAAGCACGTGCTGCCAAACGCCATGGTCGCGACCCTCACCTACCTGCCGTTCGTCCTGAACGGGTCGATCACCACGCTGACGTCCCTCGACTTCCTCGGTTTCGGCCTGCCGGCGGGATCGCCGTCGCTCGGCGAACTGCTCGCCCAGGGCAAGGCGAACATCCAGGCGCCGTGGCTCGGGCTGTCGGGTTTCTTCGCACTGGCGACCATGCTCACCCTGTTCGTCTTCGTCGGCGAAGGAGTGCGCGACGCCTTCGATCCGCGGCGGTCGGCGACGTGAGGAGCCGTCAGCCCGGGGAGCGCGAGGGGCCTGCCCCTCGCATGAGCAGCAACGTCCTCGAGATCCGGGACCTCGCGGTCGCGTTCCGCGGCGAGGAGGTCGTCAGGGGCGTCGGCTTCGACGTGGGCAGGGGCGAGACCGTCGCGCTGGTCGGGGAGTCCGGTTCCGGCAAGTCGGTGACGGCGCTCTCCGTGATGCAGTTGCTCCCGTATCCGGTCGCCAGTCATCCGCGCGGCTCCGTCCTGGTGGACGGCCAGGAGGTGCTCGGCGCGACCGAGGAAGAGATGCTGAAGGTCCGCGGCGACCGGGTGGGCATGGTCTTCCAGGAGCCGATGACGTCCCTGAATCCCCTGCACCACATCGAGAAACAGGTCGCGGAGATCCTGTTCGTGCACCGGGCGATGGGCAAGCGGGAGGCGCGTGAACGCACGCTGGAACTGCTGCGCCTGGTTGGCCTGCAGCGGGCGGAGGAGCGGCTCCAGGCCTATCCTCACGAGTTGTCGGGAGGCCAGCGGCAGCGGGTGATGATCGCGATGGCGCTCGCCAACGAACCGGACCTCCTGATCGCGGACGAGCCGACGACGGCCCTCGACGTCACGGTGCAGGCGCAGATCCTCGCCCTGCTCGCGGACCTCAAGCGTCAGCTCGACATGGCGGTGCTCCTGATCACGCACGACCTCGGCATCGTGCGCAAGATGGCGGACCGGGTGTGCGTGATGACGGACGGGCGGATCGTGGAGCAGGGGCCCGCGGAGCGGATCTTCGGGGCGCCGGCGCACGACTACACGCGCCGGCTGCTCGCCGCGGAGCCGAAAGGGGAGCCCACGGCGGCGGACCCCGGGGCGCCCGTCATCATGCGCGGCGAGTCCGTGGGGGTACGTTTCAACCTGGCGAAGGGGCTCTTCGCCCGACGGCGGATCCTGAAGGCCGTGGACGACGTGTCGGTGACCATCCGCGAAGGGCACACGCTCGGCATCGTCGGCGAGTCCGGCTCGGGGAAGACGACGCTCGCCCTGGCGTTGCTGCGGCTGATCGCGAGCGACGGCGCGGTCCACCTCGGCGAGACGCCGCTCCACGCCCTGCGGGGCAAGGCCCTGCGGCCACTGCGCAGCGACATGCAGGTCGTCTTCCAGGACCCGTATGGCAGTTTGTCTCCGCGGCAGTCGATCTACCAGATCGTCGGCGCCGGCCTGCGGGTCCACCGGCCCGAACTGGGGCCGGGCGAACGCCGGGAGCGGGTGGCGTCCGCCCTGGTCGAAGTCGGTCTCGACGCGGCGATGCTGGACCGCTATCCCCACGAGTTCTCGGGTGGCCAGCGCCAGCGGGTCGCCATCGCCCGCGCCATCGTGCTGCGGCCCCGCATCGTCATGCTGGACGAGCCGACCTCGTCCCTCGACATGTCGGTGCAGGCCCAGATCGTCGACCTGCTGCGCGACCTGCAGGCGCGCCATCGCCTCGCGTACCTGTTCATCAGCCACGACCTCAAGGTTGTGCGGGCGCTCGCGGGGGAACTGATCGTGATGAAGGACGGCGCGATCGTGGAGCAGGGCCCGGCGGGTAAGATCTTCACGGCGCCGGAGACGGACTACACGAAGTCGCTCATGGCGGCTGCGTTCGATCTCGAAGCCGTGTAGCCGCCTACCGTGCATTGCGCCCGGGATCGGTGGAGAATCGCCGTGCCGAGGGTGTCCGACGGTGTAGCCGCATCGGACGATCCGCCGAACCAAGGGAGATTGCCGTGACGGTACAGGTCTTCACCGAGTCGCCCGCGCTGGACGACGGTCTCGTTGATACCAGGAACTGGGGCGACGAGGCCTGGGTCCACGAGCAGTTCGCCTGGCTGCGGGAGCACGACCCCGTTCGCCGGATGGAGCCCGACGGCTTCGAGCCGTTCTGGGCGCTGTCCCGCCACGCCGACGTCAAGTTGGTGGAGAGCGACCACCGGCTTTTCATCAACGACCCGCGACCGATTCTCGGGCCGAGGATGCTGGACGCCGTCGTGCAGCAACTGGTGGGCCGCCGGCACCTCGTCCGCTCCCTGGTGCAGATGGACGATCCGGACCATGCGCGGTACCGCGCGCTCACGCAACAGTGGTTCCGGGGCGAGAACCTGCGACGCCTGGCGGGCCGTATCGACGAACTCGCCGCGCAGTACGTGGACCGACTCGGAGAACTCGGGGGCGAGTGCGACTTCCTCAAGGACATCGCGATGTGGTATCCGCTGCGCGTGATCATGTCGATCCTGGGGGTCCCGGAGAGCGACGAGCCGCTGATGCTGAAGCTGACGCAGGAGATGTTCGGCTCGTCGGACCCGGACGTGCAGCGCTCCTTCGAGCCGGCGTCGCTGGTCGACGTGATCCGGGACTTCGAGGACTACTTCTCGGAGCTCAGCCGGCAACGGCGGGAACACCCTACCGACGACGTGGCGTCGGTGATCGCCAACGCGCGCCTCGACGGGGACAGGCTGCCCGAGCACGAGAGCAACAGCTACTACATGATCATCGCCACGGCGGGGCACGACACGACGAGTTCGGCCACGGCCGGCGGCGTGCTTGCCTTCATCGAGAACCCCGAGCAGATGGACCGGTTCCGCGCGGACCCCGATGCGCACCTGCAGACGGCCCTGAACGAGATCATCCGCTGGGTGTCGCCGGTGCGTCAGTTCACCCGGACGGCGACGGCGGACTGCACGGTCGGGGGCGTGGACGTCGCCGCCGGCGAGTCCTGCGTCCTCTGGTACCCGTCGGCGAACCGGGACGAGGCCGCCTTCGACGCGCCGTCCGCGTTCCGCATCGACCGGCCCATGAACCACCTCGCATTCGGGTTCGGCGCCCACGTGTGTCTCGGGCAGCACTTGGCGCGCATGGAGATGGGGGCGTTCTTCAAGGAGCTGTTCCGGCGGGTCGACGGTTTCGAGCTGAACGGCGAACCGCTCTACACGCAGTCCACGTTCGTGGGCGGCCTGAAGAGCCTGCCCATCCGTTATCGCATGAAGTAGCGGGCGCCTCCGGGGCGGGACGGGGGCGGGCGGGGGTGCTTGATCTTCCTCGCGCTTCTTCTAAAAATATGCGCCGCCCCGGGTCCGGGGCGCTGCAATGAACGTCGCCATGACGTCGCCCTAAAGGACCAAAAGAGGACTTCGGAACGTGATCGAAGCCGCAAACCTGACGCGTCGCTTCGGCGACAACGTGGCGGTCGACTCGGTGAGTTTCCAGATCGGCCACGGAGAGATCGTCGGCCTGCTCGGCCACAACGGCGCCGGCAAGACCACG
>JAJDTI010000175.1 GCA_022827245.1 Pseudomonadales bacterium
GGATCGTAGAGGTCCGTCGCTGCCGGGGGGCCTTCCGCAACGGCGCCGACGTCCGCGGCCAGCGCGGCCTCCGAGAGGGCCGCGGGGTCTGCGCCCAGGGTCAGCGTCCAGCTCAGGACCTCGATGTCGAGGTCGGGTATGACGCGGCCGTAGAGCGCGCGGTACGCGGCCTCGAAGGCGGCGTGGAGGGCTTCCCACCCATAGCCGTCCGCGGGGCCCGCCGGCAACTCCACGGCGATCTCGTAGCCCTGTCCCACGTAACGCGTGTAGGCCCGGCGCGTCTCGCCGAGCGGCGCGTCCGTGGCGGCCTCGACGATCTCCCGCGCCTCGTCGCGCATCTCCGCCATCACGGCGTCGATCAGGGCGGCGTCGAACTCGGAGAGCCGCATGTAGCGGCTGCGTGCGACCTCGTAGGACACGGGCGCCGCGAGGAAGCCGACCGCGGCGCCGACGCCCGCGCCGGCGGGAACGACGATCCGGTCGAGGCCGAGCTTGTCGGCGAGCCGCACGGCGTGGAGGGGCGCCGCGCCGCCGTAGGCGATGAGGGTACGGTCCGCCAGGGACTTGCCCCACTCGGCCGCGTGGGCGCGGGCGGCGGCGGCCATGTTCTCGTCGACCACTTCGCAGATGCCGAAGGCCGCGGTCTGCGCGTCCATGCCGAGGGGTTGCCCGACGTGTGTCCCGACGGCGCGCGCCGCCGCGGACTCCTCGAGGCGCATCGTGCCGCCCGCGAAGCGCTCGGCGTCGAGGCGTCCCATGACCGTGTCGGCGTCGGTCACCGTGGCGCGCGTGCCGCCGCGGCCGTAGCAGGCCGGTCCCGGCTCGGAGCCGGCGCTCGCCGGTCCGACCTGGATGCGGTCGAGCTTGTCCACTTCGGCGATCGAACCGCCCCCGGCGCCGATCTCGACCATCTCGATGACCGGGATGCGCACCGGCAGCCCGCTGCCTTTCTTGAAGCGGTAGGCCCGGTCCACCTCGAAGGCGCGGGAGAGGAGCGGGGCGTGGTCGTCGATCAGGCAGATCTTCGCCGTCGTGCCGCCCATGTCGAAGGAGAGGACGCGGTCGAGGTCGAGCGCTTCGGCGAGGCGGCTCGCGAGGATGGCGCCGCCCGCGGGGCCCGACTCCACCAGGCGGATCGGGAAGCGCGCGGCGGTGGCGACATCCGTCAGGCCGCCGCCGGACGTCATCATGAGGAACGGGCAGCCAAAGCCTCGTTCGGCGAGGGCTTCCGACAGGTTCGTCAGGTAGCGCGCCATCAGGGGCCGGACGTAGGCGTTGGCGCACGCCGTCGAGAGGCGTTCGAACTCGCGGATCTCCGGGCACACCTCGGACGCCAGGGTGACGGAGACGTCGGGCAGAGCTTCGGCCAGGAGCCCGCCGATGCGGCGTTCGTGGGCGGGGTTGGCGTAGGCGTGGAGCAGACCGACGGCGACGCTGGTCACACCCTGCTCTTCCAGGACGGGCACCAGCGCCCGCACCGCGTCCTCGTCCAGCGGGAGGAGGACCTCCCCCGCGGCGTTCATCCGCTCCGGCACCGTCAGGCGCAGCCGACGCGGCACCAGCGGGCGCGGGCGGTCGATGTCGATGTCGTACTGCTCGAAGCGGTTCTCGTGTGCCATCTCCACCGCGTCGCGGTGGCCCTGCGTCGTGACGAGCGCCGTCACCGCGCCGCTGCGCTCGATCAGCGCGTTGGTGGCGAGGGTGGTGCCGTGGAGAACGAGGGCGACGTCCCCGGGCGCCCGGCGGCCAATGCGCATGACCCGCTCGAGGCCGTCCAGCACCGCGTCGGCGGGGTCCGCGTGGGTCGTCGGCACCTTCGTCGCGAAGCGTGCGTCGCCCGTGTCGAGCACCACGTCGGTGAACGTGCCGCCGATGTCCACGGCGACGCGGGCGGGACTGCGCTCCATCAGGCGGCGGCCCGGAGTACGTGGGTGACGTGCATCGAACGAGTGTAACGTGTGTCTGGTACACGGCCTGCGAATCCGGGTATGCTTTCACGAATCCGAAATTCATACCAATAAGAACATGCGAATCTCCGAGCGCGGCCAGATCACCATTCCCAAGGCTCTCCGGGACCGGGTCGGCATGAACCACAACGTGGAGGTCGAGATCACGGCCGTCTCCGACGGTCTCCTGATCCGCAAGCGGACGGTGGGCCAACACCCGGTCGACGCCGTCTACGGCATGTTGGGCCAAGGGGGCAGCACCGATGACTACCTGGAGGACATCCGGGGCCGGTGATCACCGCCGTCGACACGAGTGTCCTGCTGGACGTCTTCCTCCCGGACGACCGCCACGGCGAAGAGTCCAGGCAGCGGCTACGGCTCGCGTACGACGCCGGCGCGATCATCATCTGCGACATCGTCTACGCCGAACTCGCTCCGGCGTTCCGCGACCGGGACGCGCTGGACCGGGCTCTGAGTACGGTCAACGTGGCGTGCTCGCCGGTCGACAGCGGCATCGCCTACGAGGCGGGCCTGCGCTGGCAACGTTACCGGGCCGCCGGAGGGTCGCGGACCCGCATCCTTCCCGATTTTCTGATCGGAGCCCATGCCCTGACCGCTGCCGAGACACTTCTGACGCGCGACAGGGGCTTCTATCGGACGTACTTCCCGGAACTATCGTAGGGTCGGGGCTGTCCCCGGCCGTGCCGGGCTCAGGCACGACCTGTTCGCTCCAACCCGCAGTAACATGCTGCCCCCGCCACACACGGAGACCACGCATGAAGATCGGCATCTACGGAGGCAACGTCCGTCGCGGCGCGCCGCTCACCAGTCTCGTCGACGAGATCGTCCGTTTCGAGGAGGCCGGGTTCGCCAGCTACTGGACGCCTCAGGTGCCTACCTTCGACGCGCTGACGGTCCTCGCTCTCGCGGGGCAGCAGACGAGCCGCATCGAACTCGGGACCGCCGTCGTGCCGAGCTATCCGCGCCACCCCAACGCGCTCGCCCAGCAGGCGGCGACCGCCAACGCCCTCGCCGGCGGGCGCCTGGTGCTCGGCGTCGGGCCGTCGCACGCGCCGGGGATCGAGGCGCTCGGTCTTTCCTACGACCGCCCCGCCCTGCACATGCGGGAATACGTGACGATCCTGCGCTCGCTGGCGAGCGAGGGACAGGTGGACTTCGAGGGCGAGATGTACCGCATGAAGACGGGCTTCGCCTGCCCCGACGCGTCGCCGTTCCCCATCGTCATCTCGGCGCTCGCGCCGCTCATGCTGAAGGCCGCCGGCGAGGTGGCGGACGGCACCGTGACCTGGATGGTCGGGCGCGAGACGATCGCGGGCTCCACGGCGCCGCGCATCCGCGCCGCCGCCGAGGCCGCGGGCCGGCCGGAGCCGCGCGTCGTGGTCGGGCTGCCGGTGTGTGTCCACGACGACCACGCGCAGGCGACCGCCCGCGCCGTCGGCATCTTCAAGGGGTACGGGATGCTGCCGAACTACCGCCGGCAACTCGACGCGGAAGGCCTCGGCGAAGCCGGTGAGATCGCCGTCGTCGGCAACGAGGACGAGGTCACGTCCCAGCTCCAGGCCTTCTTCGACGCCGGGGCAACGGAGGTGATCGCGAGCGTCTACCCGGCCGGCGACGACAGCCGCGGGTCCTTCGCGCGGACGCACGCGCTGCTCGAGGGCCTGCTCGACTGAGTTCCGAACGGCACGTCTGGGTCGTCGGGCACGTCACCCGGGACCGCATCCGGATCGGCGGCCAGGTCCGGGAGCAGCCGGGCGGCGCCGCCTGGTACGCGTCGCTCGCGCTGCGCCGGCTCGGGGGCGCACCGGGCGTCGTCACCAAGTCCGCGGCCGCCGACCGGGCGGATCTGCTGGATGACTTCGAGAAGGCCGGGATCCACGTGACCTGGCGCCCGAGCGCCGCGACGACGACGTTCGAGAACGCCTACCTCCAAGCCCGCCTCGAGCGTCGCCGCCAGACGGTGGACGCGGTGGCGGACCCGTTCGGCGTCGACGACCTGGCCGGCGTGCGCGGGCGGCTGCTGCTGCTCGGGCCGCTGACCGCGGCGGACATGCCGGTTTCGTTCCTGCGCGCGGCGGCGGCGCGCGGCGCCGTGGGGCTCGACGCGCAGGGGATGGTGCGTCACCTCGCGGACGGAGGCATCGCGCACCGCCCGTGGGAGGACCGGGACGCCGGCCTCGCCGGCGTCGCGTTCCTCAAGGTCGACGACGAGGAAGCTGCCGTCCTCACCGGCGAGCGGGATCCGGAGCGCGCGGGGCTGCTGCTGGCGGGCTGCCTCGGGCACCCGCCGCGCGAGGCGATCGTCTCCCGCGCCGGGCGCGGCGCTCTCATCTGCGCCGACGGGCGCGTGCACCGGATCGCCGCGTTCCCGGTGGCGGACCCCGTCGACCCCACCGGCCTCGGCGACACCTTCTTCGCGGCCTACCTGTATCGGCGGCTTGCCGGGGAGGACGCCGTCCAAGCCGGGCGCTTCGCGGCGGCGACGGCGGCGCTTGCGTTGCGGCGTTTCGGGCCGTTCGCCGGCAGCGAAGGAGACGTGCGCAGGATGCTCGGGGAGCCGGGCGTGTAACGCTGGGGGGATGGAGGTATGCCCGTCATGGTTGACTCGTCGTCGCTGTTGACCGTCATCGCCGGTATCTGGGCCCTCGGCGCCCTGCCGACCCTGGCCGCGGGACTCGCGGGGTGGGATCCCGTGGGGCGGCTGGAGTCGAGCGGCAGCAGCGGGCGACTGCGTGCTCCGTGGGCGTGGTTCCTGTTCGAACTGCCGGCGCTGGTGACCTTCCCCGCGATCTACCTCGCGAGCGGCAACCTGCACTGGGTCGGCAACGTCGCGCTCGTCCTCTGGCTGGCCCACTACGGCCACCGCGGCCTCGTGTGGTGCTGGCTGGTGCCGAAGCGCGACGCCACCGTGCCGTGGACGATGTGCACCGCTTCCTTCGGCTTCAACCTGGTCAACGGCGGCCTGCTGGGCTGGTTCATGGGCTATGCCGTGGACTACCCGGAGCAGTGGCTGACCGATCCCCGGTTTCTCATCGGCCTCGGCCTGTTCGTGGGCGGCGCGGGGCTCAACGTCTGGTCCGACTACCGCCTGCGGCACCTGCGCAAGCGGGCCGGGGACGGCCGCGTGATGCCGTCCGGCGGACCTTTCAACCTCGTCTGCTGCCCGAACCTCAGCGGCGAGATCCTCGAGTGGATCGGCTTCGCGGTGTTGACGTGGTCACTGCCGGGCCTCGCCTTCGCGCTCTGGACGATCGCCAACCTGGTGCCGCGGGCGTTGTGGCGCCGGGCGTGGTATCGGGAGAGTTTCGACGGTTATCCCAGGGCAAGGGCCGCGTTGATTCCGGGGGTGCTGTAGGACCGTCCGGGGGCCGGTGGGCGGGATCTGGAGGCTGGAGCCGGAATCGCCCCTAGAAGGCCCGTCCCGTTCCTTGACGGCCCCCGGCAAGCTATCATCTTGATAGGCTATGGAGGCGCGAGGTCATCCCTGTGAAGTTTGCCGAGGTGGGGCCGAAAGAGGTCTTGGCCCGGCTGCGGAGAGCCGTACGGAACTCGTTCAACATCCACTGGACAGAGCATGCAGAGGAGCGGATGGTCGAACGGGAAGTCACGACGCGACAGGTGATGCTTGCGTTGCAGGAGGGCGGGATCGACGGCGATCCTGTGCTCGAAGATGGAGACTGGAAGATCACTCTGGTCCATCGCGCCGCAGGTCGAAAAACAAGGGTGGTCGCGGCGCTTTCCGGGGATCAGGTCTACATCGTCACCGTAATCTAGAAGTCATGAGGATCAACGAGTTGGGCAAGGGAGCAAATGACCAAAGTTGAACGCTACCACTATCGCCAGTGTGGGCTGGAAGACGTGTACCTGGTCAACGGCTTCGAACGCGAGTCGTCTGCCCGGTACGGCGACACGGTCAAGATCCGCAACATCGAGGGACTGCATCGCGCGATCGGCAGGTACCTGGTTCGCGAGAAAAAGACCCTGGTGGGTGCAGAAATCCGGTTCCTTCGGCACGAGTTGAAGCTGTCGCAGAGGAGTCTTGGCGGGTTGCTCAGCAAGAGCAGCCAAACCGTCGCGCGGTGGGAGAAGGGCCAGGGCACCATAGACGGTGCCGCGGATCGCCTTCTCCGGTTGATCTACGAAGGCGCCACTGCTACCAAGGGCGGCAGGACGAAGGAGACCAGGGAGCTATTGGAGCAGTTGTCGGAACTCGACAACCGCTGCGCGGAGCTTGTCGAGTTCGAGGACACGAATCGGGGATGGCGCCCGTTCTCTGACGCGGCTTGACACAGCGCGGACGCTGGCGGGGACGATTTGGAGGCTGGAGCCGGAATCGAACCGGCGTACACGGATTTGCAGTCCGCTGCATGACCACTCTGCCATCCAGCCCCGGCGGCAGGGCCGCGCATCCTATCACCTGCGTGGCCTGTCGGCGCGACTCCGAGGGCCCGCTCCGAGGGCCCGCCCGGAGGGGCGTCGCCTATACCTCCGACCGGCGGGCCAAGGCCTCGCTCAGGGTCGGCCACGCGACGCGCAGGTAGACGGCCATCGACCAGAGGGTCATGAACGCCGCCGCGTAGCAGAGGACGAGACCCACGATCACCCACGGCCGGTCGAGCTGGGGCGGGTTGGCCAGCAGCACGGCGATGGCGATCATCTGCAGGAGGGTCTTGACCTTGCCGGTCCAGGAGACCGCGACGAGGCCGCGGCGGTTGAGTTCCGCCATCCACTCGCGCAGCGCCGAAACGACGATCTCGCGGCCCACGATGACCGCGCCGGGAATGGTCAGCCAGAGGCTCGCGTGGCTGCCGATGAGCACCACCAGCGCCGTGACCACGATCAGCTTGTCCGCGACCGGGTCGAGGAAGGCCCCGAACGGCGTCGTCTGGCCCAGCCGGCGGGCCAGATAGCCGTCCAGCCAGTCCGTCGCGGCCGCCAGCGCGAAGAGCAGCGCCGCCAGCCAGTAGAAGCTGTCGGTCAGGGCGTAGATCAGCGCGAACGCGGGGATCAGCGCGATCCGCGAGACGGTCAGGATATTGGGTAGGTTGACCGGCATCGGTGGAACCTTGTGGGCGGGCGATTATAGCCGACCGGTGCCGCGAACCCGACGCGCTACCATCGCCGAGTGCCCCCTGATCCGGTGTCCCGCCCATGGGTCTCGAGCTGATCCCGATCGCAAACCTCGCCCTCTCCTTCATCCCCGTCTTCGCGGTCGTCGCCGTGATGCACCGCTGGCGGGTCGGCGCCGGCAAGGGGCTCTACGCGAACGCCCGCATGCTCGTCCAGCTCGTGGTCATCGGCTATGTGCTGACCTACATCTTCGAGGCGGACAACCCCTGGGTCATCGTGGCCGTCCTCGCCGTGATGACCCTCGCCTCCGCGTGGATCGCGATGCGCCCGCTGCGCGCCTCCAGCGTGCGGCTCTACACCGTGTTCCTGGCCGCGCTCGGCTCGACGGGCTTCGCCGTGTTCTGGCTCGTCACGCAGCTCGTCCTCGACGTCGAGCGCTGGTTCGAGCCGAGCCTCGTGGTGCCCATCGCCGGCATGATCTTCGCCAACGCGATGAACACGGTCAGCCTCACCGCGGAGCGCTACGAAGCCGAACTCGGCCACGGCGCCGACCGGTCGGAAGCGCGGCGGACGGCGTTCGACGCGGGGCTGATCCCGCAGATCAACAGCCTGCTCGCGGTGGGCCTGGTCGCTTTGCCCGGCATGATGACCGGACAGATCCTGGCTGGCGTCGACCCCCTGGTCGCCACGCGCTACCAGATCGTCGTGATGTGCATGGTGTTTGGCGCCGGGGGGTTGGGTGCCGCTGTCTACCTCGTGCTGCAGCGGGAGCGGGTGGCGACGTAGGGGAGGGGCTTGTCCCCTCCCGCGATGCATGCGCGCATGGACCCCGGGCGGCCACATACATGGTCCGCCCCAACAACGTCCCGCCTTCGCATCGTGCACGGGCCACCCCGGGCGGGGACGAGCCCCGCCCCTACATCGCGTTGTAGCGGTCAGTGCGCCAGTTGGCGGGGTTGTTTGCGATGTACTCGATGACGTGGGCTGCGTCGGTCTCGTTACGAATGATGTGGTCGAAGTACCCGTTGCCAAAGACCGCTCGGCATCGGAGGCCATCGACCGCCATCCGCGCCGGCTCGGTAGGCGCGCGCCGTGATCGACTTGAACGCCCCAACGATGCTCCCCAATGCCGGCGGGCTTGACATGCGGTCGGTCGAGACCAGTCCGTGCAGGTGGTTGGGCATGACGACGAAGGGCTCGACATCCAGGCCGGGATACCGAACCGCGAGTGATTGCCAGTGCGACGCAATCAACTCGCCCGCGCCGCTCCGGTCCATCCTCCCTCGGGCCACATTCCCGAACAGGCACCGACGATCCCCAACCACGATCGTCACGAAGTAGGATCGCGGCTCCGCGTAGTTGAAACCGGCGAGCCGCAGCCGCTTGCGCCGCGGCCACTCCGGATGGGGAGTCCTTTCCATGGCACGATCGTGCATCGCGCGATCTCCATGACACAGTAGCCGGCGTCCACACCGCGTGCGGGAGATCGACACTGTGGGATGTGCGCCATGAGCCTGTGGTGACGGCGGCATGGCGTCCCGTCTCCAATTTCATGCATGAACCCACCGCGGGCGGGGACGAGCCCCGCCCCTACCGGGGATCGATCGGGGTCGGCATCGGGCTCTCGGCCTCGATCGCCTCGGCGGCCAGCAGGCAGAGGTCCTCCCGGTAGAGTTCCGCGTAGACCTGGATGCCGGTCGCGAGGCCGTCGGCGACGCCGGTGGGCAGGGCCACGCCCGGGATACCGAGGACGTTGCCTGGCGTGATGAAGCGGATGGTGTCGATGAGCAGGTCCATGCCGGTGCCTGGTACCAGGTCCGAGTCGATCTGCCAGGGCGTGCACGTCCAGGTCGGGCCGACGCACACGGTGTACTCCGTCAGCCACTCCGACCAGGCCGCCCGCAGGCGCTGCCGCTCGCCGTGCATCACGGCGTTCGACATGCTGCGCGCGTCGTAGCGCGCGTCCATCTCGACCAGGTAGTCGTAGACGACGGGCCGCACCAACGGCTGCATCTCGGCGAACGTGACGTCGGAGTCGTAGGTGATCACCTTGCCCCAAAGGTCGTTGACGAGATCGAGTTCCGGGGGCTCGGCCTCTTCCACGTCCCACCCCTGGGCCGCGAGCACGCGTCCCGCGCGTTCGATCTCCGAGACCGTGGCGGCCGGGAGTTCGCAGCCCGGGATCTTCGTAACCAGCGCCGCGCGCGGGCGATCCGGGACCGGCCCGGTCAAGGGCGCGTCGACCGACTGCGGATCGCGCCGGTCGCGTCCGGCCATGATCGAGAGTCCCAGCCGGAGATCCGCCACGGACCGCGTCATCGGTCCGTCCGAAAGGAGCGCGTTCGCCATGCCGCCGTACTCGCCGGCGTTCACCGCAGCCAGCGGGATGCGGCCCACGGTCGGCTTGAGCGAGGCGATCCCGCAGCAGTACGCCGGATTGCGCAGCGAGCCGCCGATGTCGTTGCCGAGGCCGAACGGCGTCATGCCCGTGGCCAGCGCCGCCGCGTCGCCGCCGCTCGAGCCTCCCGGGGTCAGGTTCCCGTTCCAGGGGTTGCGGGTGCGGCCGCGCAGGGGGTTGTCGGTGTCGAGGCGCGCGCCCATCTCGGGCAGGTTGGTGCGCGCGAGGGGAATCCCGCCGGCCGCCTTCATCCGCGTCACGATCGCGGCGTCGCGCTCCGGCAGCATGTTCGCCATCGCGGGGACGCCGTTGGTGGTGGGCGTGCCGACGCAGTCGATGTTCTCCTTGATGCTGAACGGCACGCCGTGCAGCGGGCCCCGGTCCCCGGCCGCCGCGGCATCGGCCGCGTCGGCGGCCTCGAGGGCGCTGTCGATGAGCGGGACGGTGACCGCGTTGACGACGGGGTTCACTTCCTCGATGCGGTCCAGGTGAGCCTGAACCACTTCCCGGCTCGAGACCTCGCCGTTCCGGATCATGGCCGCCAGTTCGCCGGCCGTATGTCTCCACAGTTCGCTCATCGTCGCCTTCTCCTGGTGCCCGTCGGGAAACGCCACAGCATAGGCGACCGGGGCGCGACAAGCGATGTCGTCCTGCCCTTGAACGACGGGCCGCATACGGCCAGGGCGGCAATGGTCACCATCACCCCGTCGGCGTGGGGGAGGCCGGCTTCGGCGTCAGCTTCCCCGACTTTCCCGGCTGCGTGTCGATCGGCGATACGGTCGATGACGCGGTTCGCCACGGCAGCGAAGCCCTGGCCTTCCACGTAGAGGGCCCCTTGGAGGACGGGGAGGCGATTCCATCGCCAAACTCGATCCACGCCATCAAGGCGGACCTGGACCTCACGGACTGGCGGCGCGAGGCCGACCTGGTGCTGATCCCGCTCCTTCGGGACAGCGGTCCCTCGCAGCGGTAGGCAACCCGCTCGCGGCCGTCAGGCCGAAACCGCCAGCGACCCCATCTGCGTCCGGTCGAACGGCCGGTCGGGCAGGCCGAGGAGTTCCTGGCCGTAGAGCGCCGCCATCCGGTCGACGTTGCCCGCCGGGTGGTTGGTCATGGCCATGAGGTCGCGGTAGAAGCGCTGCACGGTGTTGCCTTCCCGGATCACGTCGCCGCCGGCGTTCTCGTAGACGGCGCCGAGGGCGTGGAAGCAGTCCATGATGGCGTGGGACGCGTCGTAGCGGGAGCGCTTCGCAAGCAGCCGCGAACACTCCGGGGCGTCGCGGACGGCGTCGAACATCTCGGTCCAGTTCTGTTGCATGCGGGCGCGGTGGCCGTCGACGCGTCCCTGCGCCTCCGCGACCCGCAGGTGCAGGAACGGATTGCCCGCGGCGCGCCGCGGGGTGGACGCCGCGACCCGGGCCCGGTTGCGGTCCAGGAAGGCGTCGAGGCCGCCGCGCGCGGCGCCGATGGCGGGGCAGGCGATCGCGTACCAGAAGGCGGACAGCCACGGCACGCGGAACAGCGGACGGTCGTTGACCCGCATGCCCGGCTCGTTCCGCTGGTGCACGTCGACGATGCGATGCGTCATGCGCTCGGGGACGAAGGCGCCGTCCAGGATGACGGACTTGCTGCCCGTGCCGCGCAGCCCGGTCACTTCCCAACTGTCTGGGTCGATCTCGAAGTCGCGCCGGGGGACGACGAAGCTCCGGAACTCGGGTTCGTCGATGTCCCGGATCACGGCGCCCAGGATCGCCCATGCCGCGTGGTCGACGCCGCTGCTGAAGTCCCAGCGTCCGGACAATCGGAACCCGCCCGAGACCGACTC
Source organism: Pseudomonadales bacterium (assembly GCA_022827245.1). Classification (GTDB taxonomy): domain Bacteria; phylum Pseudomonadota; class Gammaproteobacteria; order Pseudomonadales; family Azotimanducaceae; genus VXNE01. Next base: position 11,261 of record JAJDTI010000175.1, read on the forward strand.
CGCCTTGCCGGTCGGGGAGTACGAGGTCGAAGCCAGGGTGTCGGGCCCGGGCGCGAAGTACTCGTCCTGCGCCTCCCGGTCGAGGTGCGCGATCTGCCAGTTGTGGATGCCGATCAGCGAGGCGAACCACCCCGTCGACGCACAGCGGGAGGCGATGCGGCAGGCGGCCTCGAAGAAGGCGGCGGGGTCGACCTCGAGGCCGCCGTACTGGTGCGGCGTGACGGCGCGGAACATGCCGGCCGCCGCCAGCGCGTCGACCACGGCGTCGGGCACCCGGCCCAGCCGTTCGGCCTCCGCGGCGTGCTGTGCCACCAGCGGCAGCACGGCGTCCACCGCGGCGAGGAGGCCCTGCCCTGCCGCCCGCGACCGTTCCGGCGAGTAGTCGAACTCGGGCACTCGCCTATACCGCGTGCAGCGCCTCGTACACGGTCTCCGCCAGCTTGCGGCTGACCCCGGGCGCCTTGGCGATCTCCTCCGCGCTCGCGCCCTTGATGGAAGCCACCGAGCCGAAGTGCGCGAGCAGTTCCCGCTTGCGCTTCGGGCCGACGCCCGGGATGCCGTCGAGCTCCGACTCGCGCTGCCGCTTGCGGCGGCGCCCGCGGTGGCCCGTGATCGCGAACCGGTGGGCCTCGTCGCGCACGTGCTGCAGGAGGTGGAACGCCCCCCCGCTCGGCGGCAGCACGATCTCCTCGCCCTCGTCCGTGAGGATGCGCTCCAGGCCAGGCTTGCGCGATGGGCCCTTGGCCACGCCGAGCAGGCGCACGTCCTCAACCTGCAGTTCCGCGAGCACGCCCTGCGCGCGGCGCACCTGGCCCATGCCGCCGTCGATGACGAGCACGTCCGGGAACGGCGCCTCGCCCCGCTTCAGGCGTCGATAGCGACGCCGCAGCGCCTGGTCCATGGCGGCGAAGTCGTCCCCGGGGGTGACGCCCTCGATGTTGAAGCGGCGGTAGTCGGACTTGAGCGGCCCGGTCTGGTCGAAGACGACGCAGGAACCGACCGTCTCGCCGCCCGAGGTGTGGCTGATGTCGAAGCACTCGATGCGGCGCGGCACGTCGCCGAGCCCGAGGGCTTCCTGCAGTTCGACGAAGCGCGCGAACACGTTCCGGCGGTCCGCCACGAACGAACCGATGGCGAGTTCCGCGTTCTGCCGGGCCATCTCGAGCCAGCGCGCCCGCTGCCCGCGTGGCCCGGCGACGACTTCCACCTTCCGGCCGGCCTTCTCGATGAGCGCGTCCTGCAGCACCTCGCGGTCCGTGGGCGCCACCGAGACGATCACGCTGCGCGGGATCTCCCGGTCGCCGCCGCCGAAGTAGTACTGGGACAGGAACGCCGACAGCAGGGCGCCCGGCTCGATGTCCAGGTCGTTCCTCGGGAACCACGCGCGCTGCCCGAGCACGCGGCCGTCGCGCACGAAGAGCCCCTGCACGCACGCATGCCCGCCGGCGAGCGCGATGCCGAACGCGTCCACGTCCCCCGCGGCGCCGTGGACGTACTGGTTCTCCTGGACGCGCACGAGATGCTGGATCTGGTCGCGGTATTTCGCCGCCCGCTCGAAGTCGAGCTCGGCGGACGCCGCTTCCATCTTTTCCTGGAACTCCTTCAGCACGGCCCGGCTCGAGCCCTCGAGGAACAGCACGGCCAGGCGCACGTCGTCCGCGTACTGGTCCGGTTCCACGAGGCCCACGCAGGGGCCGCTGCAGCGGTGGATCTGGTACTGCAGGCAGGGCCGCGAGCGGTTCTGGAAGTAGCTGTCCTCGCAGGAGCGCAGGCGGAACAGCTTCTGCAGGATGTTCAGGCTGTCGCGCACGGCATAAGCGCTCGGGAACGGGCCGAAGTAGCGCCCCGTCTTCTTCTTCGCGCCCCGGTGGAACGCCAGACGCGGGAAGTCGGTGTGGTCCGTGAGGTGGATGTAGGGGTAGGACTTGTCGTCCCGCAGTACGACGTTGTAGGGCGGCCGGTCCTCCTTGACGAGGCTCTGTTCGAGCAGCAGCGCCTCGGTCTCGCTGCGCGTGACGGTGACCTGCACGTCCTGCACCCTCGACACGAGCGCCATGGTCTTCGCGGTGAGCCCGGAGGCGCGGAAGTACGTGGCGACGCGGGCCTTGAGGTTGCGCGCCTTGCCGACGTAAAGCACGCCGCCCTCCGCATCGAGCATGCGGTAGACGCCGGGTTTCCGGGTCAGGGACGCGAGGAAGGGTTCCGGGTCGAACTGGCTCATGCGCGACTCGCGGGGGACGGGCGACCCACGAGGGTCGCCCCCCGGGAACGGGCGACCACGAGGGTCGCCCCTACTATACCCGACCCAACAGGGCCGTCCGCGAGGATGGGTTGATCATGCCGTGCTTGACAGCGAGGAGCGTCAGCTCGACGTCGCTCGAGACGTTGAGTTTCTCGAAGATGCGGTAGCGGTAGCTGTTGACCGTCTTCGGACTCAGGTGGAGGTTGCTGGAGATGTCCTGTACGCGCTGGCAGTTGACCACCATCAGCGTGACCTGCATCTCGCGGCTCGACAGGTTCTCGAACGGGCAGCCCTCCCGGTCCTCGAAGGACTGCAGCGCCAGTTGCTGCGCCACGTCGCTGCTGACGAAGCGCTGCCCCGCGAAGGCGCGGCGGATGGCGGTGACCAGTTGCTCGAGGCTCGAACTCTTCGTCACGTAGCCGCAGGCGCCGGCCTTGAGGGCCTGCCGGGGGAACGGCTCCTCGGAGTATCCCGTGAGGATCACGACGCGGATGTCCTCCTCCAGGCGCATGATGCGGCGGGTGGCCTCGAGGCCGCCGATCCCCGGCATGACGAGGTCCATCAGCACGACGTCGGGGACCAGTTCGCGGCACAGTTCGACGCTTTCCTCGCCGCTGCCCGCGTGGCCCACGATGTCTATCGCGGTGACGTCCGCCAGCAGCCTTCCCAGCCCGCAGCGGAACATTTCGTGGTCGTCGGTGATGAGTGTTCGGATCATGTTTTGGCTCTCTCCCTAGAACTTTTGTGTGGGGGCAACGCGGCGCGTGCCGGCCCGGACAAGGGTGCCGGCCGGGGACACGGGCCGGCCGTCCGGACCCGACCCCTTCACAACAGTTCCACGATTCGATAGCCGGCCAATATCACCCATGCGCATACGCCTGCCCCGACGTGCGCGAACGCCCGACCCAACCCGCGCTCGAATCTCACAGGTGGGCGGGGTTCCCGAAGATCGGCTTGCGACCGTTTCGCGACGACCGCAACGGGTCGCCCTGGTGTCGGAGCCGCGGCCTACGCCCCCGTGAACGCCTGCAGGCCGGTCTGGGCCCGGCCGAGGATCAGCGCGTGGATGTCGTGGGTGCCCTCGTAGGTGTTGACGGTCTCGAGGTTCATCACGTGGCGGATGACGTGGAACTCGTCGGAGATGCCGTTGCCGCCGTGCATGTCCCGCGCCATGCGCGCGATGTCGAGGGCCTTGCCGCAGTTGTTGCGCTTCATCAGCGAGATGTTCTCGACGGGCAGCCGTTCCTCGTCCATCAGGCGGCCCATCCGCAGGCAGCCCTGCAGCCCGAGCGCGATCTCCGTCTGCATGTCCGCCAGCTTCTTCTGGATGAGCTGGTTGGCGGCGAGGGGGCGGCCGAACTGCGTGCGGTCGAGCGTGTACGTGCGCGCCGCGTGCCAGCAGAACTCCGCGGCGCCCATCGCGCCCCAGGCGATGCCGTACCGCGCACGGTTCAGGCAGCCGAAGGGGCCGCCGAGGCCGCGCGCGTTCGGCAGCAGGTTGTCGGCCGGGATGCGCACGTCCTCCAGGACGATCTCGCCCGTCGCCGACGCCCGCATGCTCATCTTGCCCTCGATGCGCGGCGTGGACAGGCCCGCGGCGTCACGCTCGACCAGGAATCCCCGGATGACGCCGTCGAGTTTCGCCCACACGAGGGCCACGTCCGCGATGGGGGAGTTCGTGATCCACATCTTGGCGCCGTTCAGCACGTACTCGTCGCCGTCGCGCACCGCGCGGGTGACCATGCTGCCGGGGTCCGAACCGTGGTCCGGCTCGGTGAGTCCGAAACACCCCACCCACTCGCCCGTGGCGAGCTTCGGCAGGTAACGCTCGCGCTGCGCCTCCGTGCCGTACGCGTGGATCGGGTACATGACGAGCGACGACTGCACGCTCATCGCGGACCGGTAGCCGCTGTCGACCCGCTCCACCTCGCGCGCCATCAGGCCGTAGGAGACGTAGGAGACCTCGGCGCAGCCGTATTTGGCCGGCAGCGTCGCGCCGAGCATGCCGAGCTCGCCCATCTCGTTCATGATCTCGCGGTCGAACCGCTCGCGCCGGTTGGCCTCGAGCACGCGCGGCAAGAGACGGTCCTGCGCGTACTCGCGCGCCGTGTCGCGGATCATGCGCTCCTCGGCGCTGAACTGGTCGTCGAGCAGCAGCGGGTCGTCCCACACGAACGCGGCGCGGTCGGCCATGATGGTCTTCTCCGGGCATCGGGCAAGGGCGCGAAGGCTAATCAAAGGCACGCGGGGGCGCAAAGAAAGCGGCGAGAAAAACGCGGCCGAGCGGGGCATTCCAGGGCGGGCATCTACGCCCCAAGGGCGTAAAATCGGGTTCGATGGAAGTGAGCAAGGAAGCAGCGGGAGACGACTACGCCGAACGCCTGGCGAGACTCGAAGAGGCGCTCGGAAATCTGGCGACCAAGGTCGATATCGAAGGGGTCAAGACTCTGCTCGCCGAGCGCGAAGCCGTCATGCTGCGGTGGCTGATGGGCATGGTCGCCTCGGCCGGCCTGACGGTCGCGATCGCCCTGGTCCGTACCTTCGTGACCTGAGCGGCGCCCCCGGGAGCAGCGCGCGACCCCACGCCAGCCGGACCGTAGACCGGAACCCTCTACACGGCCATGGCCGGCGCATCCGTGCGCCGGGTGGGACCGCGACGCTCCCGAGCACTGCCCGGCACCTCGGCCGGATCGATCAGGCCGATGCGCCGCCAACCCCTGGACAGCAGCCAGGTCCGCGGCGTCGCGACTTCGCGGGCGCGACCAGCGTCCGCATACCAGCCAAGCGGCGGCGCACGCCCCTTCCATCCGTCGAACCACAGCCCCGAACTCGCCCCGTCCAGCACCACCGGCGGCACTCGCCGACGCCGCTGCCGGAAATGCTTGCGCGCGTTCAGCAGCACGTACGCCACCGCCCGACGCACCTCCGTCGGCGTACGTTTCACCGCATGGTGGAAGCGATCCGCCAGGACCCGTCCCACGCGTCCGAACACCCGGTTCACGCAGCGTGCAAAGCGGGCAGCCAGGCTCTTCATGCCGTTCGCCAGGCACACCTTGCCCTGTGCCTCCACCAGGAAGTGCGCGTGGTCGTCCTGGATGGAGTAATGCACGACCCGGAACCCGAGCCGCTGCGCACACTTGCTCAGCGTCTCCCGGAAGGCCCGCACGAACCGCCCGCAGCGCAACGGCGGCACATCGTCCAGCACCCGCAGCGTCACCAGCACCGGGCAATCCCCCGGAACGCCACCCCGGTCGCGGTGCGGCACGCGCGAGTGACGCGTACGAGGACGACCCGCACCGGGGCGCGCGCCGCCACGGCCGCAGGGGCGAAACTCGATGCTGGCCTGGCACGATTGCCGGCGGCGTTTCGATGACACGAGAGGGGGTTCCCGGGAGGCTTGCGCTCAAGGGAAAGCCTACCCCGGATTACTGTACAAGTAAACAGTTTACGGGGCCACGAAGCCCGAATTCACCGACCCCTCCCCCCAACAGAACATCGCCCTTTTCATTCGCGGCCCCAGCGGGCGCTTGGTCGCGGACGAGGCGGACCGTGCCGACGCATCACGATGGCCACCGGATCTTGAATGGGCGATGTTCTCTTCGGGGGCGGCGACGCTCTCCACAGCCGCCCCCTGATTGATAAGGGCGATGTTCCGTTGCGATGGATGCCATTCGCGACGCCTGGCTACCTCCCAGCCCATCTCCTGGGCTCAGCCCCGGACCCCTACCAAGAGCAGGGAGCGTTTTCCACGGGCCGTCCACGGGCGCGGTCCCCCAAAGTAACAGAGGGCCGGTGGGCGGGCGGTGAAAAACGCGGCGCGGGCCCGTCGCGACCTTGATTAGGGCGATGTTCCGTTGCCGAGCAGTCGCGCCGCGCCCGAGACACACGCAGGCCGTCGGGCCGGCCGTGTTGGCGTCGTGCGCGCGTTCGAGACAGACGGGACGAGCCAGTGTCCCCTACCGGCGTCCTGGAATCCGGGTGAAGACGCCCTGTGCGCGGGCGCGGCGGGCGAACTCCGGCTCGTAGGCGGCTTCCGGCTCCGCGCGCACCATCCGGTCGAGGGCGTGGGCGTCCTCCCCCACGAGGATGCGCCAGCGGCCCGTGCGTACCCCGTCGAGGATGATGTCCGCCGCGTCGGCGGCGGATGTCGGCGCGTTCTCGCGGAACTCCACCGCGCGCTTTGAGAGCGCCGCGCGGATGTGGTCGTCGGGGGCGTTGCCGACTGGCTGGCCGGCCGCCACCATGCGTTCGCGGACGCGCGCGATCTCTTCGCCCGACAGTTCGTCCGGCGACGGCGCGCCGTGCACGCGGGGGCTGTTGGCGGTGATGGACGTGCCGATGTGGCCCGGCATCACGACCGCGACGCGGACGTGGGGCGCGTGCATGCGGAGGTCCGCGATGAGCGCCTCGGAGAATCCCTTCACGGCGAACTTCGCGGTCGAGTACGCGGTGTGCGGGGCCTCCGGGCCGACGCTCGCCCAGAAGCCGTTGATGCTGGAAGTGTTGACGATGCATGCGGCGTCGCTCGCGACGAGCAGGGGCAGGAACGCGCGCGTACCGTGGTAGACGCCGTACCAGCACACCCCGAACGTCCGCTCCCAGGAGGCGCGGTCGCCGCCGACGAAGGACCCGCCGCCGACGATGCCGGCGTTGTTGAAGAGCAGGTGCGCGCACTCGGCGTCGTGCCGCTGGACGACGGCGTCGCGAAACGCCATCACCTGGTCCTCGTCGGAGACGTCGCAGGCGTGGGTGGTGACCCGGACCGCCGGGTCGCACAGCGCGGCCGTCTCCTCGAGGGTGTCCGGGAAGATGTCGCATGTCGCAACGTTGCAGCCGGCGGCGGTAAGCCGCACCACGAGTTCGCGTCCCATCCCGGCGCCGCCGCCGGTCACCACGGCCAGCTTCCCGGCGAAGTCTTCCATGCAGTCCTCCCTCAGCCGGGCAGCCGGAGCAGCCCGTGCAGCGCTTGCGCGCTCGCGCGCGCGGCATCCCGGAAGTCCGGCCCGACCGACGCGAAGATCACGCTGCGCGACGCGTTGACGACCAGGCCCCGTCCCCGGCTGTCCGCGCCGTGCTCGAGCACCGCCGCCGGGTCGCCGCCCTGCGCGCCGACGCCGGGCACGAGAAGCGGCACGTCGCCCGCCTCGCCCCGCACGGCGGCGAGCTCCCGCGGCCACGTCGCGCCGACGACCAGCATCAGGTCGCCGGCGTCACGTTCGCGCGCTTCCCGGGCGATGCGCAGGTAGAGGGGGTCCCCGGCGGGATGCTCCTGGAGCCAGTCGCTGCCGGGATTGCTGGTGCGGCAGAGGAGCACGACGCCGCGGCCGGCCTCGCGCCGGTAGGGTTCGATGCTCTCCCAGCCGAGGTACGGGTTCACGGTGAGCGCGTCCGCGCCGTACCGCTCGAACGCCTCGCACGCGTACTGCTCGGCGGATGCGCCGATGTCGCCGCGCTTGGCGTCGAGGATGACGGGGATCCCGGGATGCGCGTCGTGGATGTAGCCGATCAGCGCCTCGAGGTCCGCCTCCGCGCGCGCCGCCGCGAAGTGGGCGATCTGGGGCTTGAAGGCGCAGACGAGGTCCGCCGTCGCGTCGACGACGGACCGGCAGAACTCGAGGATGGGCCGGTCGCTGTCCGGCACGCACGCGCGTACCTTCGGCAGGTCGGGATCGAGGCCCACGCAGAGGAAGCCGCCGGAACGTTCCCAGGCACGCTCGAGGCGCGCGCGGAAAGACCGGGCGGCTTCGTCCACCGTCGGCTCAGGACTCGTTGGCGAACGCGTTCAGCGCGCCGTTCGCCACGATGCGCTCCATGAACTCCATCTCGTACGCGCCCTCCGGGTCCTGGCGCACGAGGTTGTCCACGACGTGCGCGTCGTCGCCGACCAGGATGCGCCAGCGGTTCTGCCGCACGCCGTCGAGGATGATCGTCGCGGCCTGCGCCGCCGTGGTGGGCGCCTTGTCGCGGAAGTCGATCGCCCGTTGCGCGACGGCGGCCCGGATGTGATCGTCCGACTCGTTGCCGACCGGCAGGCCCGACGCGACCATCTGCGCGCGGATCTCGGCGACCTCTTCCGCCGACAGGTCCTCCGGCTCGGGCCCGCCGAGGACACGACCGGTGTTCATGGCGATGGACGTGCCGATGTGGCCCGGCATCACCACCGCCACCTGCACGTGGGGCGCGTGCAAGCGCAGGTCCGCGATGAGCGCCTCGGAGAAGCCCTTCACGGCGAACTTGGCGGCGCAGTACGCGGTGTGCGAGACGGTCGGTCCGACGCTGGCCCAGAAGCCGTTGATGCTCGAGGTGTTGACGATGTAGCCCTCGTCGCTCGCGACCAGCAGCGGCATGAAGGCGCGGGCGTTGTAGTAGACGCCGTACCAGCAGACGCCGAAACAGCGCTCCCACGCGTCCCGGTCCCCGGCCACGAACTCGCCGCCGCCGCCGATGCCGGCGTTGTTGAAGAGCAGGTGGACGCACTCCGCCTCGTGCTGTTCCACGACGGCGTCGCGGAAGGCGAGCACCTGGTCCTCGTCGGAAACGTCGCACTGGTGGGTGGTCACGCGGACCGCGTCGCTGCAGAGCGTGGCGGTCTCCGCCACGGTGTCCTCGAAGATGTCGCAGGTCGCGACGTCGCAGCCGGCGGCGGCGAGCTGGATCACCAGTTCGCGACCCATGCCGGCGCCGCCGCCGGTGACGACCGCGAGCTTGCCCGAGAAGTCTTCCATCGTACGAGTCTCCCTCTGTATGCGTAGTGGCTACTGACGGTGTTGCTATTGCTGACGCTCCGGGAGCCGCACGACCATGCCGTCGAGGGCCTCCGTCACGAAAACCTGGCACGACAGCCGGCTGTCGTGGCGCCACTCCCAGACGTACTCGAGCAGGGCCCGTTCGTCGTCGACCATCTCCGGGAGCAGCGCGAGCCAGGGTTCGTCGACGTAGCAGTGGCAGGTGGAGCAGGTACACCCGCCGCCGCACTGGGCCACGATCCCGGCCACGCCGTTGTCGAGCGCGCAGTCCATCACGGTTTCGCCGGCCGCAACGGAGTGCGTTTCCCGGCGACCGTCCGGATGCACGAACACGATCTGCGGCCGTTCCATCGGCTTCCGCCGTTCCACTCCCGGATTGTACCCGCTAAGATGATCGGCTTTGTCCGAGGACGCTCCTCTTGATCATCGGCCTCACCGGCGGCATCGCGTCCGGCAAGTCCACGGCGGCCCGCTACCTCGCCTCCCTCGGCGCCCACGTCATCGACGCGGACCGCCTGGGACACCGCGCCTACGAACCGGGCACGGGAGCGCACCGGGCCGTCCTCGAGACGTTCGGCCCGGACGTGCGCGCACCGGACGGCACGATCGACCGCAAGGCCCTGGGCGGCAAGGTGTTCGGCGACCCCGCGCAACTGCAGCGGCTGACCGACATCGTGTGGCCCGAGATCCGGCGCCTGGCGCAGGAGGACATCGCGTCCGCGCAGGCCGCGGACCCCGACGGCGTGGTGTTTCTCGAGGCCGCCGTGCTCCTCGAAGCCGGCTGGCAGGACGGCCTCGACGAGACCTGGGTGGTCGTCGTCGATCCGGCCACCGCCGTGGAGCGCGCCATGGCGCGCGACGGCGTCGACGCGGCGGCGGTGCAGAGCCGCATCGACGCACAGCTCTCGAACGAGGAACGCATGGCGGAAGCAACGGTGGTGGTGCACAACTCGGGCACCGAGGCGGAGATGACCGCGCAGCTCGATACGCAGTGGGCGCGCATCGCCGGAACAAGGAAGGCATCATGATTCTCGATCTCCACGCGCACTCCATCAAGTCGGACGACGGGCGCGCGAAGGTCCGCAACTACTGCCAGTGGATCCGCTCGCGCGACATCGGCATCGACGGCTTCGTGCTGACCGAGCACCGGCAGTTCGACTTCGAGTCGGACTACTCCGGGCTCGCCGAGCAGTTCGGGCAGGTGATCCTGAAGGGCAGCGAAGTCGAGACGGAGTACGGGCACGTGCTCGTGTTCGGCGTCACGCCAGCGCTGACCGAGGCCTTCGACTTCAGCGCCATCGGGCTGGCCATCGCCGACGTGCTCGCCGCCTGCGACGCGCACGGTGCGGTGGCCGTACCCTGCCACCCGGGACGCCGGCGCGTCGGCATGCACGCGCATATCGACGAACTCGGCGTGCCTCCCGGGGTGCGCATCGTCGAGGTCTACAACGGCGGCAGCCGCGGCGACGAGGACGTCGTGGCGCAACAGATGGCAGCGAATCTCGACTACCTCGGCATCGGCGGCAGCGACGCGCACATCGTCAGCCACATCGGGCGCTGCGCGACGCGGTTCCCGCGGCGCATCGAGACCGAGGCGGAACTGGTCGAGGCGCTCAAGGACGAGGAGTTCGAGGCGGTTTCGCTCAGGGGGTGATTTCGTAGGGGTGACGCGGGGACCGCACGTGCGCCCGCACTGGCGATGACACCCGGCGCGCCGGACTGGTACGCTCGGGATCGGTGAGATGCGAGTGTGAGCATGGTGGCGCCCGAGGCCGAGGGCTCGATCTCGCGCATCGAGGCCTTCCACTACCGCAGCCTCCGTCGGGTCTCCCAGCGACTGCGGCCGTTCCAGGTTCTCCTGGGCCCCAACGGCAGCGGCAAATCCACTTTGGTCGACGCGCTCGCCCTCCTGTGCGACCTGCAGCGCACCTCCGTGGAAGGCGCGGTGTACGGCGACCCGCGGCTGGACGTGCCGATGCGGGCGCCAGATGCCAGTCACTTGACCTGGATGCGCGAGGGCGGGCAGTTCCAACTGGCGCTCGAGGCCAGCGTCCCGGAGGCGTTGCGGGACGGGATCCCCGGTCGCCTTTGCGACGTGTGCCGTTACGAGGTCGCGATCGACACCGGGGGTGCGCCGCGACTGTCTGTCGAAAACGTCCTGCTACGAGAGCAGCCACCGGCGGGGGCCGACGCGCCCGCGCCAGGCTCGGCTCTCAGCCTTCCTATCCCAGCCGACCGCGAACCCGCGTCGCACGAACCCGCCCCGGACAGGTGGATCCGAGCGATGTCGACGGGTCCGGACGCGTCCTCGTGGATGAGCGTGCCCAGTAAATCGATGGAAGACGGCGAACCCGCCAGCTACGTACGCCACTGGGGAGGCGGCAAAGGCGGACACGCGTCGCTGCCGGTATTCGGGCCCGACTCGGGGTCCACCCTCCTGGCGTGGTTCTCCGAGCACATCGCGCCGCTGCAGCGCATTTGCCTCTCCGGGGAAGCGCTGCGGCGGCCGAGTCCACCGACCGCGGCGAACGGGGTCGGCAGCGACGGGGGCAACCTCGCGCACTTCCTGCACGCGTTCAAGCTGGAAGAGCCCGGGCGCTACAAGCGGTGGATACGCCACCTCCGCGAGGCCCTGCCAGACATCGAGGACGTGTCGACACACGAACGCCCGGAAGACCACCATCGCTACGTGGTCGTACGCTACGGCAACGGCCTGGCGGCGCCTTCCTGGCTGATTTCGGAGGGCACCCTACGTCTGCTTGCAATGACCAGCCTGGCCTATGCCCCCCTGCCCCCCGGAATGTGCGTCATAGAGGAGCCGGAGAACGGTATCCATCCCCGCGCCCTCGAGACGGTCGTCCAATCGCTTTCGTCGGCCTACGGTCGCCAGGTGCTGCTGGCCACGCACTCCCCGCTCATCGCGCGCCTCGTTGCCCCGGAGGACATCCTCTGCTTTGGATGCACTCTGGAGCAAGGCACCACGGTGGTGGCGGGAGACGAGCATCCGCGCCTGAAGGACTGGCAGGGGACCACGGATCTCGGGACGCTGCTGGCCAGCGGCGTACTGTGAAGCTCGACCTGGTCTGCCTCGTCGCCGACAAGAACATGGAAGCGACGTTGTCCGGACTGTTCTCGCGCCCGCAATCACTGGGAATTCGCCAGATCGCGACCGAGGTCCTCGTGCACCATCATAGGGATCCAGGCTGTTTCCACAGTCCGGAGGACCTTCTGGCCGGATACCCTTCCGCGGCTCAGAACGCGCTCGTCGTGCTCGACTACGCCTGGGAGGGCGTTCCCGCAGATTCAGCAGAGTCGTTGGAGAGCCAGATGGAGAGCCGCCTCGCGCCTTTGGGTCTCTTTCCATGGGCGGTTCCCGTCGTCATCGATCCCGAACTCGAGTCCTGGGTCTGGAGCCCATCTCCCCACGTGGACAACGCACTCGGCTGGCGCGGCCGCTCCCCAGGTCTCCGGGACGCTCTCCACGCCCAAGGCCTATGGCCCCCGGAAGCGACGAAGCCCCCGATCCAAAGGCCGCCGTCGAGTGGGCGGCAAGACAGACCGGAATACCCAGATCCTCGTCGATCTACCGACAGATCGCCCGGAACACCAGTACGCGACGCTGCGAGGATCGCGCTTTCCGCAGGCTTCGGACAACGCTCCAGCGGTGGTTCCCGACGCAATAGCAGCACCAGCGCCATACGCCAGCGCGAACACGCAAAGGGGGATCAAGGGTCGGGTTTCCACGAGCACACGCTCCCGTCACGAAGACACAGCCGACAGATGCCCGATGGCCTCCCGGAATGCATCCTCAACCCCCTCGAACGCCAGGTCGTTCAGGAACTGCCGCCGCCACAGCAGGCGTCGATCCGCATCGTTCAGTTGTGCTTCCGTGCACAGCCCGTCCCAGTTCCGCGCGATCACGCCGACCTGGCGCTTCGCGATGGCAAGGGCTCGGTCGTGCGACAGCAGGAACTTGTGGGCCGTCGCGAGGCACATCGACAGTTGGCTGCGCCGCTCCCGCCCGTGAATGCGCATGCCCTGCGACGCTTCGCGTCCGATCCTTGCTTGCGGGCAGATATCGTACGCCGGGGTGAGTGTCAGGGCGTCGCCGTCCCAGAACGCGGCGTGGTTCCGGGCGTGGTCGTCCGTGTTGCCGACGAGCACGTTGAAGGTCATCCGGGCGAAGAGCTCCCTGAGGGTATCCGCGGGCGCCGTGAAGCGGGCGCGCACGATGTCGGCGAGATCTTCGTAGGACGCATGAGCCGCCATCCGCTCGTCGAGCCCGAGTAGCGTCAGGGCCGACACAAAGGCGCGTCGCTCCCAGCCGGCCTCCGTCGGCTCCCGGTCGAAACGCCGGATCAGCAGGACATCCTTGTTCATCGCCCGAGCGAGTTTGACGGGTGCCGCGTCCAGCCCGGCCATGCGGGCCAGGCGCATCGCGATGAACTCGGCCTTGACGACGCTGTAGGTGTCGTTCGACGAGGAGAACTTGGCGACGTACTTCCCATCGCCGTCGCGAACCAGCGCCTTGGGTCTTGCCCCGCCGATGGCCGAACCGTGCTGCAGCGCTTCCCCCAGGTCCGCCGGCAGCGGCAAGCCGCGCTCGACGGACTCTGCCGCGTCGTGCAACTGGTCGATGGATGCGTTTTCGGCCTCGCGCGGCAGGTACTCCGTCGGGGACGCCTGGAAGTCCAGCGCCCCCACGCGGTCGGAGCCGGATCGAAGCATGAACGTGAGTTCATCGAGATCCGCGGTGTCCTCCACGGGCCCATCGCCCGCCAAACGATGCAGAATCACCCGCCGTCCCCAAGCGTCAGGCGTCGCGTCGCGCAGGGCGTTGGCGATCTCGAGCGGCGGGTCCGGGCGGATGACGCCGACCCGCAGCGGCAGTTCTGGAACATAGACCGGTATGGCGTCGTCCCTGGCGAGGTACGAGCGGCCGTAGTTGAAGACGAAGGCTCCACTTTCCGGGCGGATACGGCCGGCCACCACCGGCGTCGTCTTGCCCGGCAGCCAGATCCACACGAAAGCCCCGCTTGGCGGAGAAGGGCTAGAAGTCGTCGTCGACATCATGTCGGGCTACGCGGATCGAACCCGGCATCAGGGCCAGCTTGTCGTCGACCCGCTCGATCTGTGAGGCGAGGGTGGTCGCTTCCGGCACGAACAGGTCGACGCCCGTGAGCGTCGCCGCTTCAAGAACGAGGCCGATGGCGACGGATGGCTTGCCCCGCTCGATGAGTTGCAGAGTGCTCCTGGCGATGCCGATCCGGGACGCCAGATCGCGTTCGGACATGCGCCGTCGCTTCCTGGCGAGCCTGATCTGCTTGCCGAGGAGGACCAGCGCTTCTTCGGTGAGGCGCGAATAGGTGCGCGGCGTGACTGACATCGGCGCTTGTCATGACCTGTTTGGCGGTCATAAATGTAGCCATGACCGTTATTCCGGTCAACTAAGTCGATTCGCGCCGCAATGATTCGCGAGCCGGCGGCGTCAGCGCGGCCGGAACAGCGGGATCGAGCACGACTCGTGCTCCTCCCACTCCACCTCCACCGGCATGCCGCAGGTCACGGCGTCCACGTCCACGTCCACGATGTTCGACAGCAGCCGCGGCCCTTCCTCGAGGTCCACCCAGGCCACCACGTAAGGCGCCCGGGCGCGGAAGAACGGGTGATAGCTCTGGCGCACGATGCTGTAGGAATACACCGTTCCCCGCCCCGAGGCGACGTGTGTCGACAGGTGTCCGTCGAGAGAGCCCGGGCAATGCGCGCGCGGGTGCCAGACCACGGTGCCGTCGTCGCAGCGCTGGTAGCGCAGTTCCTTTTCCCTCGTGCCCGCCCAGAAGTCCGCCGTGTCCGGCTCGTCGACGCGCGGCAGGGGTCGTGTGGGTTCGCTCATGCGTTCTCTCCGGCCAGGACGATGGTGCCCCCGGTGTGGCGGCTGCCGAGCATGCCGCCGTTGCCGTGGGCGACGGCGAGGCGGGCGCCCGGGACCTGGGAGCAGGACTCGCCGCGCAGTTGGCGCGCGGCTTCGATCAACAGGAAGAGGCCGCGCATGCCCGGGTGGTTCGAGGACAGGCCGCCGCCGTCGGTGTTGAGGGCGGGGCCGTCGTCCGGGCGGTCGAAGCGCAGCCGGCCGCCTTCGACCCATGCGCCGCCCTCCCCCTTCGCGCAGAAGCCGAGGTCTTCCAGGATCGTCAGCACGGTGATGCTGAAGGAGTCGTAGATCATCGCGATGTCCATCTCGCCAGCGGTCACGCCCGCCTCGCCGAACGCCGTCGGGCCCGACTGCACGGCGGCGCTCGTGGTGATGTCGCCGCCGACCTCGGGGTAGCGCGTCGCCTCGCCGGTGCCGAGGATCCAGACCGGCGGCTTCGCGCAGTCCCGCGCGACGTCGGGCGCCGCGATGACGACAGCGCCGCCGCCGTCCGAGATCATGCAGCACTCGAGGAGGTGCAGGGGGTCCGCGATCATGCGCGAGTTCACGACGTCGTCGATCGTGGTCTCGCGGATGTCGAGGAACTCGAGGTCGTGCATGGCCTGCACGGCCTCCGGGTTGCGCATGGCGTGGTAGCGCGTGGCGGTCGAGATCTCCGCGAGCTGCTCGCTCGTGGTGCCGTACTCGAACATGTGCCGGCGCGCGGACATGGCGTAGTTCGCGATCAGCGTCATGCCCGCGAAGGACTCGAGGTTGTCCGCCGGGTAGATGCCGCCGCCGCGGCCCCCGGCGCCGATGCGCGCGACGTTGCTGTGCGCGGTGGAGCCGTACGTCAGCAACGCGACCCTGGCCTTGCCCGCGCGGATCGCGCTGCGCGCGTGCGCCGCGTGGAACTCGTAGGAACTGCCGCCGACGGCGGTCGTGTCGATGACGTTGGGCCGGATGCCGAAGTACTCGGCGATCGAGAGGCCGCTCGCGCCGCCCTCGGCGGCATCGTAGAGCGCGTCGACGTCCTGCCAGCCGAGCCCCGCGTCGGCGAGGGCCGCCGCGGCCGACCGCGCCTTGATGTGCATCGGCGCGACCTTGCCTTCGACGTCGCGCGACGGGTACTCGTGGATGCCGACGATGGCGGCGTCCCGTGCCTGTGCTGCCATGCACTGTCCTCCGGTCTTCCCGGGCGCAGTGTATTGCAGGGGCGACCGTCGTGGTCGCCCGAGCCGTGTATATGAATTGTTGTTTTAGTTACCGTTCGTAATATAAGGCGCTTTTCGAGCGGCCTTGGGCGGTACCGCACACCGTGTCGCACGTGTGCGACACCGACCCGCCAAGTGTCCTCCGACCCGTCGTCCCGCAGCGTGCTTGCATACCCGTGGCGAGATATGCACACTCGCGACCGCAGAGTCTTCCAATTCAGGTATCCCAGTGCTTGGCAGCGCGAGAGTGGCGCCCGTGCAGGCGTTGCCCGGCCCTGCCGCCCCGCGTCCCCTGGCGTCGGTGCGCCGGGCCATGGGTCGCTGGCAGAACCGTGAACACGAACCCGGAGCAACCGCATGACCGAAGACGAAGCCCGCCAGGCCCGCATCGACAAGCTGATCGCGGAGATGGAGTCCACCATCGCGGACGCGCTGGATACCTCCGCGCGCATGGCCAGGCTGTTCGACGAGATCGGCATCGAGGACGAGACGGTGCTCCGCGACATGGTGCAGAGCGACCGGTGCTCGCCGGAGCTGCGCGCCATGGTCGAGGAAGACCTGGCGCGCCTCGACCGTGAACTCAAGGAATCCGAGGCCGCGCTCCTCGCGGAGAGCGGGCGCGGCGGCGCCGGCAGGACGCGCCGCCGGACGCGGCGCATGACCAGAGTCTGAGGAACAGCCCATGTCGGAAGTGCATAACGTTCCCTCCTCCGGCGGCCCGACCGCCGGGTCCGGAACCGGGACGGACGGCCGCGCCAGCGACGTCGCCGACGATCACCAGGTCCACTACATCCCCGGCGAGCACCGCTTCGAGGTGACCGTCGACGGCAAGACCACGACGCTCCCGCCGCTCATGGCCGTCTGCATGGTGCTGCAGAACCGCTACCTGGCGCTCAACGACAGCGTGGCGGAGAAGACCGAGGCGATGCAGGACCAGGTCAACCAGATCAACGAGGCGAACGACTGGCTGGACGCCCTGAAGAAGGCGGAGGGGCCCGACGGCAAGTTCGAGAAGCCCTCCGGCGAGGTCAGCGACGGCCTCCAGAAGTGGATGGACGACCACGACATCGACCCCGACGACATCGGGGACCCGCCGGACGCGGACAAGCTGCACAGCTTCGAGACGCAGTTCACGACCCACGTCGACCAGTTGAGCAGCACCAACGACCTCAAGATGCTGCAGCTCAAGACCGCCGTGAACAAGGCCCAGGAAGCCCTTTCGGCGGCGGACGGCGTGCTGCAGGACCTCAAGCAGCTCATGCAGACCATCACGGGCAACATGGCGCACTGACCGATGCGCGCCTGGGAAGGAACCTGAAGACGATGACATCCGAGACCGTGGCCGCCGAGCCGACCGCCCCTTCGACCATGACCAGCGCGTTCGACGGCCTGCGGGAACTGCTCGACGGCAAACCGACGCTGGCGGCGGCACGGGGTATCTCGCGCGACGCCCTCGACAGCATCTACGGCGTGGCGCACGAGCTGTATGCGAACGGGCATCATGCCGAGGCCCTGCGGAGCTTCGAGATGCTCTGCCTGTACGAGCACGAGAACCCGCGCCACTGGCAGGCGCTCGGCGTCTGCCGGCAGGTGCTGCAGGACTACGCGGGCGCGGCGGAGGCCCTCGCGTTCGCCGCCGGACAGCTCGACGCGCCCGACGCCGAGCTGCAGGTGAACCTGGCCGAGTGCCTCATCGCCGCCGGCGCCCTCGACGCCGCGGCCGACGCGCTCGGCGGGCTCGCCGGGGCGCCGCCCCTGGACGAGGCCCACGCCGGCCGCGTGCGCGTCCTCGAGGACCAGTTGCGACAGTTGCGGAGCACCGCTCCCCCGACAGCTCCCCCGACAAAAGGAGCCGACCATGGTTGACCGTATCGGTAGCGGCGTCACGCCGACCCCGACGCCCGCGACGGGCGGACCCGAGGAGACCGGGCAAACCGCGCCCGCGGCCCGTGCGCAGGGCGTTCCGCCACAGGACGCCGGCGAGGACCTCATCATCTTCACCACCGAGACCGACGGCTCGGTGCCGGTGCTCGCCCTGCCCAAGAACATGGACGCCGACGTGATGATGACGCTGCTCTACGCGATCCAGCAGAAGCAGGGCCAGGACCAGATCAAGACCGCCGAGACGCGCATCGACGACAAGCGCACCCAGCGCCAGGCGAAGCACGACGACATCATGAAGAAGATCAAGAAGATGCACGACGCCGAGAAGAAAGGCGGCGTCGGCAAGAAGATCGGCATGGCCTTCGGCTGGATCGGCGTCGCGCTCTCCTGGATCGCGGTGGGCGTGGTCGCGGTAGTGTCCGGCGGCGCCGCCGCGGTCCCCCTGGCCGTCGCGGCGACCGCCATGACAGCGCTGATGATCTGCCAGCAGACCGGGGCCACGGACAAGGCCATCAAGGCGATGAACCTCGACGACAAGGGGGCCATGGGCCTGCAGATCGGCATGGCCGCCGTCATGCTGGTGGTCAACATCGCCGCGTGCATCATGAGCGCCGGCGCCGCGTCCGGAGGAGTCGCCGCCGGCGTGGCCGACGTGGCCGCGGCCGGCGCCGAGGCCGGCACGACCGCCACGGAGACGGCGGCCACGGGCGGCGAGGCCGGCGCGCAGGCGGCGGCAGCCGCGTCCGAGGCCGCGACGGCAGGGACCGAGACGACCGCGGAAGCCGGTGCCGCGGGTTCCGAAGCCGCCACCGCCGGGGTCGAGACGAGTTCCGACGCCGCCGAATCCACCGCTTCCGCCAGCGAGGAGACGTCCTCGGCCGCCGACCAGATCGCGCAGGGCGCCCAGAAGTCCGGCCGCCTGCTGCGCTCCGCCAACCGGGTCCGCACCGCCGTCCTCGTCGTTCAGGCGGTGCCCCAGGCGGGCAGCGGCTCGGCGGAGATCGCCACCGCGGACTACCAATACCAGGGGGCCATGGCGCGGGCCGACGCCCAGGACGACCGCGCGGACATAGCCCATGCCCAGGAGATCACCCTGGAGGAGCTGCGGCGCATCCGCAAGCTCATCCAGGAGATGCAGAACGCGTCGACCCTCGTCATCGGCACGATCGACTCGACGCAGGAAACGGCGATGCAGATCCGGCGCACGATCTGACGCCGGGGACGCGGCAGGAACGAGGAGCGAAGATGAGCGAAGTGACACCCCCCACCAGCCCCTTCTACGCCGGCGACGTGCAGGCGCGGACCGAGGGCACGGAGGCCGGCATGGTGCGGTTCGGCGGCGTCACGATCTCGGCCACGGACGCGGCCGAGTTCGTGATGATGCACCGCACGCAGGTCATGAAGAAGGTCGGCGCGGACCGTACCGAACTGGCGCAGCAGCATCTCGAGCGCATCAAGACGGCACGGCAGTACCTGACGGACCTGATCGACCTGAAGAAGTTCGAGGGGCAGGCGCACAGCTATCACGGCCGGGTCCCGGTGACGCCCGACATGATCCGCTTCCTCAAGGACGAGGTGGGCGCCTCCGCCGGCACGGACACCAACCGCGTCGTCTACTACGGCAGCGGCGTCAAGGACCTGCCGCAGTCCGTCCGGGACTACTACGGGTTCGACAACGACGGGCATGGCACCGGCGGGGACTTCAAGAAGGAGGAGACCATCGGCTCCAAGTTTGGCAGCGTCCACAACCGCTTCGAGATGCACGGCGTCACCATCATCAACAAGGACGACATCGACTCCCTGAAGGAGGAGATGAACAACTACATCGACCAGCAGCACGACAGCAACAACCTCTTCATGACCAAGTTCAAGAGCGTCATCAACGCCATGAACGAGGCCCTCGAGGGCGCGAACAGCATGGCGGACAAGTCGCACGACACCGTCAAGAACCTGGTCTCGCGTTGGTGAGGCAGCGATGAGCGAACAACCCGATCCCACCCCCGTCGACGACCCCCTCGACTTCCTCACCGACCGCGACCTGCTCACGGTCGAGGAACTGGCCCGGAAGTGCCTCGAGGAAGGCGCGACCCTCGCCGACGTGCGGGGCTACACCGATGACGAGATGGAGGCGGTGTACCGCTTCGCGCACAACGCGTACGAGCAGCGCAAGTACGACGACGCCGCGAAGCTGTTCCACTTCCTGGCGGAGAACGACCACACCGAGAGCCGCTTCTGGATGGGGCTCGGGGCGTCCCTGCAGATGACCGGCGGCCACGAGGAGGCGCTCGCCGCGTACGGCGTCGCCGCCCTGCTCGACGCGACGAACCCGCGCCCGCCGCTGCACGCCGCGGAGTGCTACCTGGCGCTGCGCGACCTCGAAGGGGGCCGGAAGGCGCTCGACGCCGTGGGCCTCATCTGTGAGGCGACCGCCGGCGAGGCGGCCGCCAACGAGGCGGACCACGCCGACGTGGCGAGCCGCGCCGCGGTGCTGTCGGCGGCGATCGAACAGGCCGGGCAGGCCCTGGATCCGTCACAGGGGAGACCGTCCGCATGAATCCCGGCGCCACCCCCCGGAGGAGTTCCCGATGTCCCTGACGACCATGCAGAACGTCCTCTCCGAGTTCGGCACGTCGATCGGCATCCCCGGTCTCGAGCCCGACGCCGAGCACCGCTGCAACCTCATGTTCGACGACGTGGCGGTCAGCTTCGAGCTCGGCGCCGGCGAGGAAAGCCTCTACATCTACGCCCTGCTCGGACCCGTCCCGGAGACCGGCGCCGAGGCGGTCTACGCGGACCTGCTGCGCGCCAACTACGTGCTCGATGACACGGGCGGCTCGACGCTTGGCGTCGACCCGGAGACGGGCGGGATCGTGCTGATCCGGTCCGAGCGGCTCGACGCCCTGCGGCTCGGGACGTTCGAGACCGTCGTGCAGGACTTCGTCGACGCCGCCGAGCGGTGGATGCAGCGCATCGAAAAGGGCGAGTTCGGCGCCGAGCCCGACGCCTCCGGAGAGGACGTCACCCCCTCCGGCGAAGGCATGATGCGGGTGTAGGGCCCTCCCCGGCGGACGACGAACCAGACGGACAGACCCAAAGGAGACCGAACATGGCACACACGGACGAAGAGCGGATCGTGATGGAGATCGAGGCCGACCTGAAGGATGACGAGGACGGCTCGCTGAAAGCCTCCGTCGCCGCCGGCATCGACGAACAGCTCGCGGCGGTCGACGCCGCGCTCAAGGCGGGCGTGCCGCCCGACGAGTACCACCGGCTCAGCAAGATCAAGTCGGGACTCGAGTCCGCGAACGTGATCCTCGACAGGACCTGGGCCCACTTCCACCGATGACGGGTTGGTCGGCCTCCCGGAACAGAATCTGCGCGCATGGAACTCACGCCGAAGGTACGGACAGCCCTGGCGGCGTGCGCGCTCGGCGCCGGGCTCGCCACGGCGCAGCCCGCCCAGCCGCCCCCCGCCGAGCCGCCCCCCGGGGATGAGCCGCGCGCCGGCGCGCTCGAGTGGCTCGACCGGGAGTTCGGGTACGTGGCGAACAACGAGTCGCTGCGCTCCCTGCTGTACGACTTCGGCACCACCCTCGGCGTCCCGGTCATCGTCAGCGCCGACATCAACGTCATCGTGGACGACCAGGTGCCGGTCATGGCGGCCGAGCGGTTCCTGGCCGAGATCCACACGCGGTTCGGCCTGATCTGGGTGTTCGACGGCACGACCCTCTACCTGTACGACGACGCGGAGGCGGTGAGCGAGACGGTCGCGTTCCCCTTCGCGCGGCGCGACGACTTCAAGGCGACGGTGGACGGCGCGAGCGTCCGGGGCGTGCCGCTCGAGTGGATGTTCCTGCCGGCGCAGAACGCGTTGCAGCTCTCCGGCCCGCCCCGGTTCGTCGAGTGGGGCAAGGAGGTCGCGGAGGACCTGGGGGCGTCGGTCGGCTCGGCGGCCGCCGACGACAGCAGCTTCGCGATCCGCATCTTCGAGGTCGAGTACGGCTACATCGACCAGGCGGGCGGCGCGGCCGGCGGGGCTGCGGCGATCGCGGGTCTCGCGGAGATGGTCGCGAAGCTCATGAACGTCGCCCACGTCTCGGGCGTGGCCCGGGTCGGTTCCGGCCCGGGGCGCGCCGGCGGCGTCCCCAAGCTGCGCGGCACGGGCGTCATTCCGGTGGACGCGCCCGTCGACGCGGAACCCGCCCCGGCCCCGGGGATCGTCGGCGCCCGGGGCCCCGGGGACGAAGCGTTCGTCATCGGCGATCCGCGGCTGAACGCGATCGTCGTGCGCGACCGGGAGGACCGGATGCCCGCCTACGAGCGCCTGATCGCCGCCCTCGACAGCCCCCTCGACCAGATCGAGATCGAGATCTCGGTGCTCGACATCGACGCGTCCGCGGCGGAGGAACTGCGCTTCGCGTTCGAGTCGGACTCGGTGCAGGTGAACGCCGGCGGCGACGCGGACGGCAACACCATCTACTACTCCGAGAACCTGTGGGACCTCGACGGCATCGCGCTGCGCATTCGCGCGTTGCGCAACCAGGGCAAGAGCCGCGTCCTCACGCGGCCGTCGGTGACGACGCTCGACAACCACGAGGCGTCGTTCACGAACAACCGGACCTTCTACGTGCGCCTCGGCGGCAACGACGCGGAGTCCGTGGACCTCGCGCCCGTGTCCTACGGCTGGGTGGTGCGCATCCGCCCGCACGTGATCTACGACGCGGACTACAACCGCGTGCAGCTCTCGGTGCACATCGAGGACGGCAACCGCGGCGGCCCCGATCTCTCGGTGACCGGCGTGCCGGAAGTGGCGCAGAACGTCATCCAGACCCAGGCCGTGGTGCGCGAGGGGAACAGCCTGCTGATCGGCGGCTACACCGTGCGCGAGCAGACCCGGTTCCGGCAGCGGATCCCGCTGCTCGGCCACATCCCGTTGATGGGGCGCCTGTTCTCGACCCGGGTGGACCGCGACCAGTCGGTGGCCCGGTACTTCCTCATCACGCCGCGCATCCTGCCGGCGACGATCTCCTACGAGATCAACACCGGGTTCGAAGGGGAACCCGTGGACACGATCGACGCGGTGGTGCCGGTGACGGGGCGCGTCCTCCCGGAGGCGCCGCCCGTCCGGCGGCCGGTCCCGGACGCGAGTCCCATGGAGGACCCGGACGCCGCCGGAGAGCCGCATGTCGCTCCCGACCCGGTCCGCGAGGTGGCCCTCGCGGACCCCGGGGGCCGATACGCGGTGCAGGTGATCGCCCTGTCGTCGGCGCAGCGGCTCGATGCGTTCGTGGAGGACCGCGGACTGCAGGACATGCTGCGGGTCACCCGGGACGACGTCGAGCGCGGCCGGTTCCTGCTCTTCGAGGGCATCTACGCGGACCTGTCGGCCGCGAAGAGCGCCGCCGACCGGCTGCGCGGCGACGGCTTCGAAGCTCCGTACGTGCGCCCGCTCGCGTCGCTCAAGACGCGCGCGGCGATCCGGTGAAGGAGGCGCCGTGCCCGTCGATCCACCCGCAACACCCAACCCGGACAGCCATCCAAGGAGACCGTCATGAACGAGATCAGCGGCACCGCCGGACCCTCGCAGGCCCGGATCGAGACCGACCGCGCGGAGGCGCCCGCTTCCGTCCCGCAGGGCCCTCCCATCGACACCGGCCGCGTCGAGTCCGCCGGCCCGCCCCCGGCGACCGTACCGCCGCTGCCGCCGGCGCCGGGGGCGATCGACTACGGACTCGCGGGGGACGCGATGGACGCGATGGCCCGCAACGTCGGCGTCGACTTCGGACGCATCGCGGCGCTCATGATGCAGATCGACTCCGAACTCGCCCGCGCGGCGCGCGACTCCCAGGTCTCCCAGATCGAGTCGGTCGCGAGCGAGATGCACGCCTCCGCGGACGACATCCGCGCGAGCGCCCGGATGGCCCTCGCCGGGGGCGTGGTGTCGGGCGCTTCGCAGGTCGCGGCCGCGGGGATCAGCATCGGCGGCGGCATCCAGGGCATGCGCATGACCTCCCCCGGCGCGGCCATGGAGACCGCGGCCCCCGAGACGGTGAGCGCGCCCGAGGAGACCTCGGCGGCGCCTGCCACCCGGGCGACCGGTGAGTCCGAGACCCCAACCACGGCGACGCCGCAGGAACTCGACCTTCCCGAGGGGGAGCAGAGCGCTCCGTCGCGGGAGACGCAGGCTGGCCAGGTCCGCGCCGAGAACACCGAGGAGACCGTGGAGGAAGCCTCCACGTCGAAGCGGAAGATGGCGACGCGCCGGCTCGACCACACCCTGTCCCAGCAACTGTCCGCCCGTGCCCACAGCGTCACCATGCTCAGCGAAGGGCTGTCGAAGATGACCTCGGCCACCGGCGATCTCGTCAAGTCCGCCATGGATTACGAATCCCGGCAGAGCGAGGCGGACAGCAAGGAGGACGACGCCCGCGCCGAGGAGCAGCGCGCCTACCTCGACCGTACCAAGGCCTTCGCCGACAGCATGCAGAAGGGCGCCCAGGACATGCTGCAGGCCTTCCAGCAGATGGAGGAAGGCATGCACGAGACGAACCGGGCGGTCTGGTCGCGCGCGTGACCGTGCCGGCCCGACGCAGCAGCACGCCGCACACCGGGCGCCGCCCGTGAGCGACGCCGTCAACGCGCCGGGCCAGGTCGGCCCCGCCGCGCCGGCAGTCGCGCCGGGCGAGACGGGTGCCGCGGAGGGACGCTTCCGCGGCGAGCAGGTGCGCCACGTGCGCAACCCCACCGCGGAACTCGCCGACGCCGCGGAGGAGCTGACCTTTGCCGAAGGCGAGCGGGTCGAGAAGAAGCTGTCCAAGCGCAAGCTCCGGAGCGCGCGCCTCGGACCCTCCGAGGCGCTCGAGCGGGCACGCAAGTACCTGCGGGAGGTGCCGGACCTCGAGCGGAACCAGAAGCTCGAGGATTTCGCCACCGCCGTCCTCGAGCGGGGCGGACCCCGCACCCCGGGCGCGCTGCGCGAGCGGGCGCGGGACTTCTCGGGCGACACGACGCACCAGTTCCTCGCCCTGACCTTTGCCCGCGAGCAGGCGGACGGGCCGGACGCGGACCCGGTCCTCGCGTCCGCCCTGGACGCGGCCATCGCGGACCTCACGGCCGAGCACGGGCCGGCGATCCAGGCGGGACTGAACGTCTCCGCCGTCGCCGGGCAGTTCGCCGGGCAGGGCGTGGGCGACGTGCAGGAGTTGCGCGACTTCTACCGCGACGTCGTGCTCGACTGCGAGGACATCCAGGCCGCCTACCGGCGCGTCGTGGAGGACCACCCCGGCGAGGGGTTCGACGAGGCCGTCCGCTTCATGCTGAAGGCCCTCGGCGCGGACCTCGCCGCGACCACGCAGTCCGTCTCGAAGGTGCACATCCGGCGGCTCATGGACGACATGTACCAGCTCAAGTCGCTCAACACCGCCCACGAGCAGTGCGCGGACCTGCTGCGCCGCGTGCGGCGGAACTTCGACGCGACCCCGGGCCCGACCGCGTCGCGGGACCTGCTCGGCGAACTGCTCACGGCGCAGGACCGCGCGTGGCAGGGCGCGGACGCCTTCGCCAAGCTGCCGACGAAGGTGGGCGTGCGCGGCGACGAGGCCGGCATCTATTTCCTGCAGGGCTTCAAGGAACTGGTCCGGTTCGTGCCGCTGAAGGCCTTCGGGGACGACATGGCGAAACGCGACCGCGTGATGATCTCGGTGCAGGAGGCCCTCGACGTCGCGATCGACAACGAGGAACCCGATGCGTGAGCGCATGACCGGAGCGCGGTCAACCCCGGGGTTCGGCCCGCCGGAGGCGGCGCCCCAGTGGTGGCGGGCGGCCATCGCGGAATTCGGCGCGGGCCTCGGCTTCCGGGACACGCGCGACTGGACCGCGGACGTGCTGAACCTGTCCGTCGAGGACGGCCGGTACCTGGTCGACGTCGAGCGCTCCGGCGACGCGGTCGTGCTGGCCGTGCTGCGCCGCGCCCCGCTGCCGGACATCGAGGACCATGCCCGCGCGCTCCTCGCCGCGTGCGGCTTCGAGCGCGACCACCCGTTCTTCCTGCAGGCCGGGCTCAAGGGCGACGACGTCCTGGTGCTGGCGGCGCGCCTCGAGCGGTCCGAGTCGGCCGGCCTGTACCGGGCCTTCGAGCTGATCCGGCAGGTCTACGCGGAGATGGGGCTCTAAAGAGATCATGGCGGTCTCGCTCAACATGGGCGTCGAGGGGGTTTCCTACCAGCCCTCCCTGGGCCCGTCCCGGACCGACTACCCGCGCAGCAAGGTCAACCTGCCGGTCAGCGCGTCCATCCCGTCGCACGTCGACCGCGTGTTCCGCCTCGACGCCAGCGAGCGCATGCTCGCGAACGCGATCCGGCCGCGCGTCTCGAACCCGTACGTCACCGTGCCGGCCCGCTACCGCCAGCTCTTCGGGGAGATCGAGGCGGCGACGGCGGCACACGACGGCGGCGCCGGCGAGGCGGGCCGCATCGTGCAGTCCGCGCGCAGCGTGCTGCTCGCCATGAAGTCGGATTTCGAGGCGTTCGAGACCTCCCGCAACGCCCTCGTCAAGGCATGACGGTCGTGGCCGGCGCAGTGCTCGACGGACTCGGAGAGGACCACCTGTCGTGGCTGCTGGTCGCCGCGCACAACGATCTGCGCCAGCGCAGGGCGGAACGGGCGACGGCGCTGCTCGAACTGCTCGACGCGCTCGACCCCGACAACCTGCAGTGCCACAAGATGCTCGCGTACGCGTACCTGCTGCAGGGCGACCTGCCGCGCTGCGCCGCGCTCGCGGAAGCGTTGCTCGACCGCCCGCTCGGCGCCGCGGACCGGGCGGCGGTGGAGCTCATGCGGCGGCGGCTGGAGGGCAACGGCGGCGCCGCCCCCGCCGCCGGGCAACCGGGCGGAGGGCCGCCGGCGTGATCGTCCCGGACAACGTCCAGCACGTCCTCTACGCGATCACCCAGCGCAAGGACGTACTGCTCGCGTCGCTGCTGGTCGCGATCATCTTCATGATGATCCTGCCGCTGCCGACGGCGCTGGTGGACGTGCTGATCGGCACGAGCATGGGGATCGCGATCATCCTGCTGATGCTCGCGATCTACATCTCCTCCGCGGGCGAGTTCTTCGCGTTTCCCGCCGTGCTGCTGCTCTCCACACTGTTCCGGCTCGCGCTCGCCATCACGACGACGCGGCTCGTTTTGCTGCAGGCGGACGCCGGGGCGATCATCGACACGTTCGGCAACTTCGTCGTCGCCGGCAACCTCGTCGTCGGCATGGTGATCTTCCTCATCATCACCATCGTGCAGTTCCTCGTCATCACCAAGGGCGCCGAGCGCGTCGCCGAGGTGAGCGCCCGCTTCTCCCTCGACGCGATGCCCGGCAAGCAGATGAGCATCGACGGCGACATGCGCGCCGGGGTGATCGACATGGCCGAGGCGCGGCGCCGCCGCGAGAAGGTGGAGAAGGAGAGCCAGCTCTACGGCTCCATGGACGGGGCCATGAAGTTCGTCAAGGGCGACGCGATCGCGGGCCTGATCATCATCGCGATCAACCTGGTCGGCGGGCTGGTCATCGGCGTGACGCAACGCGGCATGGAGCTCGACGAGGCGATGCAGGTCTACTCGATCCTGACCATCGGGGACGGGCTCGTCGCGCAGATCCCGGCGCTGCTCATCGCCATGACGGCCGGCATCATCGTCACGCGGGTGAGCACGGACGAGACCGAGAACCTCGCGAGCGACATCGGCGAACAGTTCGGCGCGCAGCCGAAGGCCCTGCTCGTCGCCGGAGCGCTGATGGTCGCCTTCAGCCTGATCCCCGGGTTCCCCGCGGTCACGTTCCTCGCCCTCGCGGCGGTCACCGGCGGCGCGGGGCTGCTGCTGCTCCGGGCGTCGAGCCGGCGCGCCGCCGGGGCGGCCGAGAGCCAGGTGTCCTCCGTGCTCACGCCCGTGTCGACGGAGACGAGCACCGAGGCGGAGGTGGAGGCGCAGCTCCAGGGCGAGCAGGAGATCACCCTCGGCGCCCCGCTGCTGGTGGACATCTCCGCGTCCCTGCAGGAGCACCTCGACATGCGCTCCCTGAACCGCGAGGCGGCCAAGGTGCGACGCGCGCTGTACCTCGACCTCGGCGTGCCGTTCCCCGGCGTCCACGTGCGCTTCAACGAAAACCTGCCGGAGCACGCCTACGCGATCCTGCTGCAGGAGATCCCCATCGCCCGGGGCGACCTGCGGCCCGGCTACGTGCTCTACGCGGACAGCCCCGGGCAGCTCGACATCGTGCAGTTGCCGAGCGAGGCGGGGGAGCCGTTCCTGCCGAACATCCCGACCGTCTGGATCGAGGACCAGTACGCCCCCGCCCTGGCGGAGGCGTCGATGTCGTTCCTCGAGCCGCACCGGATCCTGACGTTCCACCTCGCGTACGTGATGAAGCGTTACGCCGAGGAGTTCATCGGCATCCAGGAAACCTACAACCTGTTCGAGCGCCTGCAGCAGACGTTCCCGGACCTCATCAAGGAAGCGCAGCGCGTGCTGCCGGTCCACCACACCACCGATGTCTTCAAGCGGCTCGTCGGCGAGGACGTGTCCATCCGCAACGTGCGGCTGATCCTCGAGTCCCTGGTGGAGTGGGGACAGCAGGAGAAGGACGTCGTGGTGCTGACGGAGTACGTGCGCGGCGATCTCAAGCGGTTCATCAGCCACAAGTACAGCAGCGACCAGAACGTGCTGTCCGCGTACCTGCTCGACGAGGACCTCGAGGAGACGGTGCGCGGCGGGATCCGCCAGACCTCGTCGGGCAACTACCTGGCGCTCGATCCCTCGGTGACCCGGCAGCTCGTCGCCCGGACGAAGTCGCTGGTGGGCGACATCGGCCGGCTGGAGCACAAGCCGGTGATCGTCACCGCCATGGACATCCGCCGCTACGTGCGCAAGGTGCTCGAGATCGAGCTCTACGACCTCGCGGTGCTGTCGTTCCAGGAGCTGACCCAGGAGGTGACGGTGCAGCCCCTCGGAAGAATCGCGCTATAACGGGGACGCGTCATGCCTGCACTGGATGAGCAACCGATCGGCAACGGAGCGCGCCTCGAGCGGGTCACCGACTGGATCGGCGACGTGGTGCGCACGGCACCGCTCACCGAGAAGCGCGGGCGGGTGCTCGGCGTGACGGGGGCGCTGATCCGCGCGACGGTCGGCGAGGTCCGAATCGGCGACCTGTGCCGCCTGCAGCGCGGCGACGATCCCGGCGACGGCACGCTCGCCGAGGTCGTCGGCTTCGACGGCCGGCACGTGCTGCTGTCGCCGCTCGGATCCACCATCGGCATCTCCGGCGACACGCAGGTCGCGGCCACCGGCGCCCGGCACGAGGTGCCCGTCGGCCCGGCGCTGCTCGGCAGGGTGCTGAACGGCCTCGGGCGCCCGCTCGACGGGACGTCGCTCGACTGTGCGGAGCGCTATCCGGTCCTGGCCGACCCCCCGGACCCGATGCGGCGCAAGGTGATCGACACGCCGCTGCCGCTCGGGATACGGGTCTTCGACGGGCTCCTGTCGTGCGGCGAGGGACAGCGCATGGGCATCTTCGCCGCCGCCGGAGGCGGGAAGAGCACCCTGCTCTCGATGCTGATCCGCAACTCCGCCGCGGACGTGAAGGTGCTCGCCCTGATCGGCGAGCGCGGGCGGGAGGTCCGGGAGTTCATCGAGCAGGACATCGGCGAGGCGGGCCTCGCGCAGTCCGTGGTGGTGGTGGCCACCTCGGAACGCCCGGCCATGGAACGGCTGAAGGCGGCCTACGTGGCGACCGCGATCGCCGAGTACTTCCGCGACCAGGGCCAGAAGGTGCTCCTCATGATGGACTCCGTGACGCGCTTCGCTCGCGCGCAGCGGGAGATCGGCCTCGCCGCCGGCGAGCCCCCCACGCGCCGCGGCTTCCCGCCCTCCGTGTTCGCGGCGCTGCCGCAACTCATGGAGCGCGCCGGCCAGTCGGAACGCGGGTCCATCACGGCGCTGTACACGGTGCTCGTGGAGGGCGACGACATGACCGAGCCGGTCGCCGACGAGACGCGCTCGATCCTCAACGGCCACATCATCCTGTCACGGCCCCTCGCGCAGGCGAACCACTATCCCGCGGTGGACGTCCTGGCCAGCGTCAGCCGGGTGATGAACCACATCGTGGACGAGGAGCACCTGCGCGTGGCCGGACGCGCCCGGGAGCTGCTCGCGAAGTACCGGGAGGTGGAGCTGCTGCTCAAGATCGGCGAGTACAAGCGCGGGTCCGACGCGGTCGCCGACGACGCGATCGACCGGCTCGACGCGATCAACGCGGTACTCCGGCAGGGACTGTTCGAGACCTCGGGCTTCGACGAGACGCTCGAAGGCCTGCGCCAGGCGGTGGAGGGTTGACCGGTGCTCGGCGAACTCCTGACAGTCAAGCGCCGCCGCGAGGACGACGCCGTCGCCGCCATGGCCGAGGCGCGTCGCGCCCTCGAGCGCGAGCGCGACGCGTGCCGGGCCCAGGAGCGGGAGGTCGCGGAGTTCGAGACCTGGCAGGCGGCGGAACGGACGCGCCTCGACGCCGCCCTGTTCCACAAGCGCGTCACCCGCGACCGGCTCGACGAACACCGGGAGCGGATCGGCGCGTTACGCCAACGGCACGCGGATCTCGAGGAGAAACTCGCGCTGGCGCGGCAGGCGCTCGCGGCCGCCGAGGAGGCCTTCGGGAATGCCCGCCGCAAGCGCCTCGACGCGCACCGCGAGGTCGTCAAGTTCGAGGAGTACGAGCGCACGCTCGAGGAGGAGCGCCGCCGCGCGACCGAGCGGCGTGAAGACGAGGAAGCGGAGGAAGTCCTGTCGGGCAGGCTCCGCAACGGAGACGGATTCATGGCCAGACCTGGAGGTGAGCGATGAGCGACGTGCCGGGCGTGACCGGAACCCCGGGCAGCGGCGGCGTGCCGGCGCCCGCGCCCGAGACGCTCGAGACCGCCGAAGCCCCGGCGGAGAGCCAGCAGGCGTTCGACGCGGCGCTCGTGGAGGAAGCCGCGGAGCCCCCGCTGAACGAATCGCAGCAGCCCGAGACGCGCACGGCCATCAAGCGCTCGCTGCGGCGTCTCGAGACCGGCGCGCCCCCGTCGGAGACGCGCGCCGAAGAGGAAGCGGTCGAACCGTGCGGGCGTCCGGCCGCCGACGATACCGGGCGACCGACGGCCAACGCCGCCCCGGAGTCCCGCGACCGCGAGGCTCCGACCCCCGGCACCACGCGACGCCCGGCTGCACCCACCGAAGCCGCCGGCCGACCGGATACCCCCGACCGCGCGCCGGCGACGCACCCCCCGGAAACCACCGCCCCGGTCCGCGACGCGGCCGGGTCGCAGCCCGCCTCCGGCGACGCCCACGCCACGGCGGTGGTGCGGGCGCGCACGGCAGATGCGCCGGAACGGACCGGCGTACGGCAACGCGTGGCCGTCCCAGGTACGGCCCGTGCGAGGCGGCGAGAGGCGCCCGCGCCGGCAGGAACGCGGAAGCCCCAATTGCCGGGTCGCGCAGCGACGCCCGAAGCGGCGGTTCCCGGCCCGCCGGCGCCGAAAGCGGTGCACACGGTAGATTCGCCGGAACCGCACGGGGCACAGCAACGCGCGGCCGCCGCGAGTACCGCTCGTTCGAGGCAGCCGGAGGTGCCCGCGCCGGTGGGAACGCGCGAGTCTCAGTCGCCGAGCCGCCCGGCCGCGTCCGAACCGGTGGTCCCCGGCCGGCGGGGAACGGTGCGCACGGGCGACCGCCAGGCGCCGCCATCCGGAGCGGCGCCGGTTTCGCCAGGCGCGCCCTCAGCGGCCGACGCTTCCCGACCAGCGTCCGAAGCCGTGCGACTGTCCGGCCACGAAGAGCCCGGAACCGCACCGCCACGCGACGCCGATCGCACGCAGGTCCGCCAACACCCCACGGCGCCACCCGACGCGGAACGCCCACAACACACCGAGGAAACCCGCACATCGGACCCGGCGAGTTCCGGCGCCGCCCCGCCGGGCGACCTGACCGGGGTCGTCGCGCCGGCCCAGGTGACCGAGTCCGCCCCCACCGCCGCGCCGGAGGCGGTGCCGGCGCCGGCCGCCCACGTCGCCGAGGTCGCCCGGCAGGTGGCGGACCGCGTCCTCGTGTCCGTCCCCCGCCCGGGCGCGTCCGACGAGGTGCGCATCACGCTCAACCAGTCGGTGCTCGACGGCAGCGACATCCGCATCTTCCGCGAGGCGGGCGAGCTGAGGGTCGTGTTCGTCGCGCAGACGGAGTCCGCCCAGCGCTTCCTGGCCGACCACCGCGACGTCCTCCAGCAGACCCTCGGCGACCGCCTGCGGGACGACCACGTGCAGGTGCAGGTGGAGACGCCGGACCGGCGCGGCGCCGCCCGCGAGGACGCCGAGGGGCGCTCCCGGCAGCGCTACGTGCCGCAGGACGACTCCGAGCTGACCTGAACCGCGGGACCGCATCGTGAACGGGCAACGCATTCCCTACCCGACACTCGCCGGCGCCCTCGTCGCGTCGGTCAACGCCCTGGCGACGAGCGCGCAGGTGCCCGTGTCCGGCGCCGGCGGGACGGGCTGGACGCTCCACCCCGCCGCCGGCCACGCCGCCGGCCGGCGCCGGCTGACCCTCGGGGTCCGCGTCGGCGGCAGCCCGGTACGGGTGCACCTCGACGCCGCCGCGCTCGCGACCGTCCTCGGCGACCTGCTCCCGGCCGACGCCTTCGGGGGCCTCGACGGCGACCTGCGGGCGGCGGTGCTGGCAACGGCGCTCGCCCGGCCGCTGGCGGCGCTGACCGCAGCCCTGCGCGCCGAAATCGTACTCGAGGGCGTGCCCGGGCCGGGGGCGGACGCGCCCGCCCACCCGCCGCCGGGGAGCGTCCTCCTGGAGGTCCGGGGACCGGCCGACGTCGTCCACTGCACGGTCGAGGTGGAACTGCAGGGGCCGTTGCCCGCGCCCGTGCTCGAGACGCTCGGGCAATACCCGGCGCGGCGTGACTGCGGTGCGGTGCCCGTGCCCGTGACGTTCGAACTGGGGTCCTCGACGCTGTCCGAGGCCGAACTCGCATCCGTGGAACCCGGGGACATCGTCCTGTTCGACGAATGCCACCTCGCGGACGGCCGCCTGCGCGTGAACGTCTGCGACCGCTGGTTCGTCACCGGCGCGCTGACCGGTGTCGACCTGACCATCGAGGAGGCCTCCGAGGAGGAACGCCCATGAACCCAGACGCACCCTCGCCGGACGACGCCGGCGCGGCGGACCCGGGACCCGACACCGGGGCGGAAGCCGGCATCGACGTGGACGGCCTTCCCGTCCGGCTGGTGTTCGTGGCCGGCGAGACCGAGGTCGCGGTCCGTGACCTGCAGCGGCTCGCGCCCGGCTACGTCTTCGACCTGCGCCAGCCCGTCGACCGCCACGTCGAGGTGCGCGCCAACGGGCGCACCGTCGCCCGCGGCGAACTCGTCGAGGTGGACGGCCGGGTCGGCGTGCGCGTCCTCGAGTGCACGCCGGCGCCCTGAGCCCCAACCCACCCCGACAGGCCCGCACCATGGACACCCTGCCCGACCCGCCCACCCTCATCGTGCTCTTCGGGGCGCTCGGCATGCTGCCGTTCCTGGTCGTGATGGGCACGTGCTTCGTGAAGCTGATCGTCGTGTTCGCGCTGGTGCGCAACGCCCTCGGCATCCAGTCCATACCGCCGAACATGGCCCTGCACGGGCTGGCGCTGGTGCTGACGATCTACATCATGATGCCGGTGGGCATGGAGAGCTACGACAACCTGGTCGGCCAGGACTTCACGCTCGAGAGTCCCACGTCGCTTGCCGCCGCCACGTCGGTGGCCGTGGTGCCCTACCGGAAGTTCCTGAGCAAGCACGCGAGCGAAACCCAGCTCGACTTCTTCATCGACACTGCGGCCGAACTCTGGGGGGAGGAGTACGAACACGAACTGACGCGGGACAACCTGTTCATCCTGATCCCGGCGTTCGTGGTGGGGGAACTCACCACGGCGTTCGAGATCGGGTTCCTGGTCTACCTGCCGTTCATCGTCGTGGACCTCGTCATCTCCAACATCCTGCTGGCGATGGGCATGATGATGATCTCGCCGATGACGATCTCCCTGCCGTTCAAGCTGCTGCTGTTCGTGTTCCTCGACGGCTGGACGCGGCTCGTGCAGGGGCTCGTCCTCTCCTACCAGTGAGTGCGCCCGATGTCTGAAGCGGAAGTCATCAGCCACGCTGCGCGCGCGCTGCTGCTCGTGCTGGTGCTGTCCCTGCCCCCGATCGCGGTAGCGGCGGCGGTCGGCGTCATGGTCGGGCTGATCCAGGCGCTGACCCAGATCCAGGAGCAGACCATCTCCTTCGCCTTCAAGCTGGCGGCGATCATCCTCGTGATCTTCATGATCATGGGATGGCTCGGCTCCGAACTGATCGGCTACGCCGCCGACTCGTTCAGCCGCATCGAGCGCGTGCGGTAGCGCCGGAATGGCCGAGGCACCCTGGACGCTCCGCATCCTTTCCGGCGTGCACGCCGGCGCCGAGGCCGCGCTGTCGGAAGAGGAGGCGGTGCTCGGCCGGGACGACGACTGCGACTTCGTGCTCGACGACGCGGGCCTCGCCGGACGGCACTTCAGCCTGCGGGCCGACGCCGGCGGCGTCGGGCTCCGCGTGCTGGACGCGGACCGGCCCGTGCTGGTCGACGGCCAATCGGTCGCCGGGAGCGTCGCCCTCGAACCCTACCAGGTCGTCGCCGTGGGCGGGCTCGCGCTCGCGGTCGGGCCGTCCGACCGCCCCTGGCCGGACATCGCGCTGCCGGCGGCCGCGAGTCCCGGGGCCGACGCGGAGCCGGACGACGAGACCGCACCGGCCGATACCGAGCGCGGCGCGGCGGACGCGGAGCCCACCCCCGACGATCCGGCGCCGGCGGAGGTCGCCGTGGCCGCGGGCCGGCGGCGGCGCTGGGCGGCCTGGGCCGGCACCGCTGCGGCGGGATTGCTGGTTGCGGGAGCGGTCGCATGGCTCCTGCTGCCCCGCGAGGTGGACCGGCACCACGAGGACGCCGCCGACACGACCCGCACGATCCGCGCGATCGCGGCCGGCCACGACGCCGTCATCGACGTGCGGACCGACGACGGCGCGGTCTCCGTGACCGGCAACGTCGACACGGAGGAGGCGCGCTCGGAGCTCCTCGCCGAGCTCGCCGGCGCCGGGGTCCGCGCCACCGTGCACATCACGTCCACCGAGCAGATCGCCGAGTTCGCCCTCGCCATCCTCGACCAGTCCCTGAATCTCGACGAGCGCAACGCCGTCGAAGTGGCGCCCGTATCCGGGTCGCCGGGGAAGCTGCTCATCTCCGGTTACGTCCGGGACGAGGCCGCGCTCGACCGGGCGCGCGCCATCCTGGAACGCGACGTGCAGGAGGCCCGGGGAATCGCCTACCAGGTGCAGACGAAGGCGGACCGCCTGGCCACGCTGCGCGAACGGCTCGAGACCGCGAGGCTCGGCGGGCGGTTCCTCGTGCAGGAGTTCGCCGACCGTATCGGGCTGTTCGGCGCGCTGCGGTCGCCGGACGAATTGTCCGACCTCACGGAACTCGTCGCGCGCTTCAACGACGAGTTCGGCGGCCGCCCCCGTCTCGCGCTCGCCGGCACCGACTCCTTCCTCGGGGAGTCGACCATCGACCTGGACGTCCGCGCCGTGGTCCTCGGCGAAAACATCCACGTGGTCCTGCACGACGGCGAGACCCACGGGCAGGGCTCCCGGGTCGCCGACGGCTACGCGATCCGGGCCATCACCGAGCACTACATGCTGCTCGAGCGGGCCTCGGACCGGATCGAGGACAGGGCGTCGGAGTCGGAGGTCGCGTACTTCATATTCGAGGAGCGGTAAGGTTTCGGGCGCCCCGAGGGGTCGCCGCCGTAGCATCGCGATCCGGCGGTCCGCCGCAGCCGTCGAGGTTGGCCAGTGTCCCGGGTGCGGGGCGTGTGCTCCGCGAACCAACATCGCCCTGATCAGGCGTGCGGCGGCGCGAGGCCGCGTTTTCCACCGCCCGCCCACCGGCGCTCAAGTGTTTCGGGGGACCGCGCCCGTGGACAGCCCGTGGAAAACGCTCCTTGTCGGGGCGGGCGGTCGCGGAAGGCGGGCTTCGGGCGGCGTCCTCCGCGACAGAACATCGCCCATTTCAGCTCCCGGGCGCCAGTTGAGCATCGACGCCGAACCGGGGCACGAGCGATTTCCACGGGCTGTCCACGGGCGCGGTCCCCATCCAGTAGAGCGCCGGTGGGCAGGCGGTGGGAATCGCGCCGCCCGCCAGTTGCGTTTTAGGCGCCGCAGCGCGAAGCAGATCAGCTGGGCCGCCGCGCGGTGGTTCGGGAAGTGCCCGCGTGCGCACCGCGCGGCGTCTCACAGGTTCCGCACCAGCCGCAACACCTCGGCGACCGGGGCGATCATGTCGTTCGGGATGTAGCGGTTGACGTCGGCGTCGGCCATGAGCGACAGCGCGAGCGGGACGTTCACCATCACCGGGATCTCCTCCCGCTCCGCGATGGCGACGACGCGCTGGGCGTTCAGCCCCTGCTCCTTCAGGGTGACCACCGGCAGGGGCGTCCTGTCCTGCTCGTAGAAGAGCCCTACCGCCAGGTGCACCGGGTTGGCCACCACGACGCTCGAACGCTTCACGTTCGAGGTCTCCTGCGAGCTGACGATCTCCATGAACAGGTTGCGGCGGCGGGACTTCATCTCCGGGTTGCCCTCGGATTCCTTGTACTCCCGCTTGACCTCGTCCTTCGACATCTTGAGGCCCTTGATGTACGAGAGCTTCTGGAACGCGAAGTCGGCGACGGCCAGCACGATGAACGCCAGCGACACGTAGATCGCGAGTTCCGTGAACAGCATCCCGAGGACCGGCAGGAGGCACTCCGGCCCGCAGTGCACCACGCCGATGAGGGTCGGCATGCCGTTCCACACGACGTGGGTGACGGCGATGCCGAGCACGGCGATCTTGGCCAGGGACTTCAGGAGCTCCACGAGGTTTTTCTTCGAGAAGATGTTCTTCAGCGCCTTGGCGGGGCTCAGCCGCTTGAGGTCCGGCTTCACCGGCTCCACCACGAACAGCGCCCCGACCTGGGCGAAGTTCGCGAGCACGCCCATCGCGAGCGCGATGCCGACCGGTGGGGCGATCAGGGCGATGCCGAGGGTGAACGCCTTGCGCACCATGTCGTCGAACGCTTCCTGGAAGGTCACCTGCTCGAGCCACACCGGCGCGTCGAAGAGGTCCCGGAAGCGCTCGAGGTAGTAGTCGGACCCGACCGTGAAGAAGAAGAGCAGCGACACGATGACGGCCGCGCTCACCACTTCCTTGCTCTTCGCGACCTGTCCCTTCTTGCGGGCGTCCCGCAGGCGCTTCTGGGTGGGCGGTTCGGTCTTGTCGCCGGACGATCCGCTCACCGGAAGAGTTCCTCGAGCAACGCGGGCGTGTTCACCTCGCGGAGCATGTCGGCGAAGAACACCACGAGGACGCTCCAGAAGAGCACGAGCATCAGGCACGCGACGCCACTCTTCACGGGCATCGAGAGGAAGAACACGTTGAGTTGCGGTGCGAAGCGGCTGACGAAGCCGAGGCCCAGTTCCGAGAGGAACATGGCGATCACGACCGGGCCGCCGACCAGGACGGCCATCTGGGCGATGAGCGCGAACTGGGCGATGAAGAAGGTCACGACGCCGAAGTCCATGGTCGGCCAGAAGGAGGTCACCGGCCACATCGCGTAGCTCCGGTAGAGGCCGCCGAGGAACGCGTTGAAGAGCCCCGTGCAGAAGAACACCGCCACCATGCTCTGGGTCATGAACAGCCCGAACGGGGAGGACTGCTCGCCCACGAAGGGATCCATGGAGCTCGCCATGGTCGCGCCGCGCTGGTTGTCGATGAAGTTGCCGACCGCCTGGACGCACCAGAAGACGACCATGACCACCGAGCCGATGACCATCCCGATCAGGAACTCCTTGGCCGCCGCCCCGGCGAACGCGAGCCCCGAGAGCCCGGCCGCCGCGAGCTGGTCCGCGACGATCGGGTAGACCAGGATCGCGAGCGCAGCGGCGACGCCGTTGCGGGCCAGGGCGCCGCCCATCACGTTCGCGCCGAGGAACGAGAGCGCCGTCATCGCCCCGACGATGCGCGGCATGGCGAGCGCCATCGTGTAGAGGATCTCCTTGACGGGACCGACGAGCTCTTCCAACGCAGCGGTCCCGCTACCTGCCCGGCCGCCCCCGCCTCAGGGCCGCAGCACCGCCGGGCCGAGGCGCGCCGGCGCCGGCCCCGCAGCGCCCGCGAGCGCACGCCGGTAGCCCTCGAGCGCGTTGACGTGGTCTTCGAGCCGCCCCTCGAAGTCCCCCACGGAGATGTCCGCGAGGGCGCAGCGCGCGAAGAGGACGGCGGCGCCGTCCGCCCCGACCGCCGGGGTGCCGCGGTCGTGCTTCATGCGCTGCAGCGCGTAGCGCAGGAGCCGTTCCAGCCACACACGGCCCGCCGGCCCCGGTTCCGGGACCCGGCCCAGTTCGGAGACGAGGCAGAGCTGCCCGAAGCGCTCGAAGCACGCCACCCGCACGTCGTCGTCCACGAGAACGTGGAAGCGGCCGTCGTCGCCCGGCTCGAGCGCGTCGATGCCGTTGCGGCGCGCGAACTCGTCGAGGAGTTCCTGCAGGCGGGCCACGGCCGGCTACTCCGACGGGTACCGTTCGAGCGCCGTGCGTAGCGCGTCGAGTTGCGCCGCGACGCTCGTGTTCACGAACCCGAGTTCGGTCTCCATGCGGCAGCCGCCCTCCTCCACCGCCGCGTCCGCGACCACCTCGACGGCGTCGGACGCGGTCTGCACCTCCCCGACGCGGGCCTGCACGGCGGCGAGGTCCCGGGGCGACACGCGCAGCACGATGCGGCCCTCCCCCTCCGCGTCGCGCAGGAGCTTGCGCACCATGCGCGCGGTCAGCTCCGTGTCGTCGAACTCGCCGAGGATCCGGCGCACGGCCTCGACCACGATGCCGATCAGCCGCCGTTCCGCGTCCCGCTGGTGGCTACGGGTCGCCGCGACGGTCTCCGCCATCAGCGCGGCGCTCGCCCTGCCGCCTTCCGCCTCCCCCGCCTCCCGGCCTTCCCGCAGGGCCTGCTCGTAGGCGTCCCGGGCCTGCTCCTCCGCGGCGGCCAGCACCCGGTCCGCCGGGACGATGACCTGGTGGGCGTTCCCCTTGACCAGGTTACCGAGGGGTGTGACGCCCGTGTCGGCGAGCTTGCGCACGGCGAAGCGGGTCATGTCCCCGGGGCCTGCCGGTCGAGGAGCCGGAAGAGTCGCAGGAACGCGTCCGGCGCCCCCGCCAGCGGCTGCCAGTCCCGCTCGACCAGGTCTCTCGGCAGCTTCCACTGCACGCGGCGCGCGAGGGGCGGCGCGGCGTCCCGCAGCGCGGTGGCGAGCGCAGCGACGCCGGTGCCGCGGCACGTTTCGCCGGCCCGGTCGAAGTCGGTCAGGCCCGTGCCCGCGGCGTTCTCGCCGAGGCGCGCCTGCTGCAGGAGAAAGCGACCGCGCCTGAGCGCGAACTCGTGGGCGTCGTCCCCGATCCCCTCCCGGATGCGCAGCCGATCGCCACCCCGGAGCACGCGCGCGATGCTCCCGGAGTGGAGGGTCACGCCGGCGAAGAGCGCCAGATTCGCGAGCCGCCGGCCGTCGAGGAGCGCGAGCGCGACGTGCGGCGGTTCGGCCGCGAGGTCCCAGGCTGCGTCTGCTCCGGCCCGGCGCAGGAAGAAGCGGGACAGGTGGCGGCGAGCGCTTCGGTCCTGCCTGACGCGCTCGAAAAGGGCGCCGGGCAGCCAGTCCTCCCGCCACCAGGTCGGGTGCAGCGTGTCCACGGGCCGAAAGGCGAGCGCGAGGACGTTCGGCAGGTCGGACAGCCCTTCCGGGGTCGCGACCGCCTCGGCAGCGGTCACGACGCCTCGCCGCCGGCGCGGCGTCGCGCGAGGGCGTACACGTTCACGGCCAGCGACAGGACCAGGATCCCCGCCAGGGCGCCGAACAGCACGTAGAAGTCCGGCACGGAGCGGGCGCTCAGCTCGACGGAGAGGATCGACCGCAGCGGCTCGTCGCCGAGCCGGATGACGTCGCCCGGCTGCGCGGGGAAGAGCGCCACGTTGACCGCCTCGTAGGCGAGGCTGTCGATCCCGCTGGCGACGATCGACTTGATCTGGGGAATGTGCTCGGCCATGTCGTAGTTCGGGTTGTGCTTGATGAACACCGCCGCCGAGGCGACCGTGGCCTCGTCGTCCTCCCCCGGGATCACCAGGTGCACGCGCGCCGTCATGACGCCGTCCACCCGGGACAGGGTGTCGGCCAGTTCCTGCGACAGGCCGTAGATGTAGCGCGTGCGGTCCTCGTACGGGGTGGCGATCAGCTTGTCCGCGTTGAAGAGGTCGCGGATCGTCGAGAACTTGTCCTTCGGGTAGCCGTTCTGCCGCAGGAGTTCCATGGCGACGGGGATCTTGTCCGTGTCGACGAACAGGCTGACCAGGTTGTCCTTGGCGGGGCGCTTCTCGCTCGCGATGTCGTGCTGCAGCAGGAGGGCGAGCATCTCGTTGCCTTCCTGTTCGTCGAGCTGCGAGTAGAGTTCGGTCATGTTGCAGCCGGCGAGGAGCAGGCCGGCGACCACGAGAGCCGGCAGGCGCGCGCGGGCAGCGGCGCGACCCGCGGAACCGGACGGGCTGACGGTCGGCACGCGCATCGCTACTGGGACTTGAGCAACGTGTCCATGCCCTGCGAGGTCTTCTGGACAGCCGCCGCGGCGAAGCCTGTCTCCGCCTTGACCTCCGCCACGTCGAGCTGGACCTGGACGGCGTCCATCGGGTCGCCGACGTCGATGGCCGACTTGCTCCCGAGCGGGTCCACGGCGCCGGCGTCGCCGGGCCCGGCGACCGGACGCCCGCCCATGTTGGCGAGAATGCGATCGCCGACCGAGGGCGTCCCGGTCTCCCCAACCCGCCCCGGCCCTTCGGGCGCCGCGGCGGCCGCGCCCGGGTCCGGCGCCGTCGCAGCGTCCCCGGTCGGCTCCTGCATCAGCCGTTCGAACTGCGCAGCGCCCTGGTTCGGTTCCGGGGCGTCGAGTTCGGGCGGCGCTTCGGCGAGCTGCGACTGCAGGCGCTCGAGCACCTGCCGCTGCAGTTGGGTCGGGTCGATGGCCATGGGGCCTCCCTGCGCGGTCGGGGCTGCCCGTGTCGGGCCGCCCGCCGCGTTCAGCGTCGATGGATCTCGTGGTCGAGCAGCGAACGGGCGAGCTTGGCCGCGTCCGCGTCGCCGCCGTCGGCGACCACGGCGTTTGCCACCCGCTCGGCCTCGCTGGCGCGGTTCGCCATGACGAGGAACAGACCGAGGAAGGCCCGCGCAAGCAGGTCCCCGGATGCGGCGGAGACCCCCTGCCGCGTCATGAAGCTGCAGGCTTCCTCCGAGTTGTCGTCGGCATTGGCGTACACCATGGCCGTGCCGATGACCCACGCGGGACTGTCGGGCTCCGCGGCCCGGACGGCCTCGAAGATAGCCAGCGAAGCGTCCCGCATCGATGGCAGGCGGCACGCCAGCAGGCCAAGGCCCACGCAGTTTCGAAGCACTTCTTTCGGGATTTCCATGTTTTCCTTTCTCCGACTAACGGTTGGCGTCGCCTCAGACCTTCTGCAGGATCTGCTGCTGCACGTCGCTCAGGTCCTTGACGAGCGCCGACATCATGGCCATCTCGGCCTTGTACCTCGACACCTCCATCTCCAGCTTGAAGGAGGCCAGGGGATCGTCGGAGTCGTAGTTATCGACCATGTCGCCGATGGTGTCCTTCTCATCCGCGACCTGGGCGCCCATCTTGTTGGCGACATCGCCGATGGAAAAATCCGAACCTGCCATTGCGTTTACCTCTCTGTGTCGTCAAACGTTGCGGTCGATCTCCGTGCGGACCTGGGCGTCGATCAGCGCTCGCGCCTGGTCCTTGACGGCCGGGTATGCCAGGAGGTCCTGCGCGCCGGTGATGGAGCGCCGCACCTGGTCGAGCATGCGCGTCGGCGCCATCAGTTCCTCGCCCTGGCGGATCCGACGCCGGGCGCCCTGGCGCTTGAGGGCCTCACCGTACCACCTGCCGACGCGGTTCTCGTGCACCCAGTCGGCGGTCGCGCGGTTGGCGCGCCGTGCGAGCGTCGCCCGGTCAGCGATCTCGCCGGACTTCACGAGCCTGGTCATCTCCGACTTCAGGTTTCCGGGGAGCTTCGCCTTGCGCACGTCCTTGAGCAGTTCCTTCCGGGAAGCGGGTTCCGACCCGCGTGGCTGAGCCGCGGCGACCGCGGCCGGCCTGTCCGCGCCGCCAGGCCGTTGCGGCGTCGCCTGCGCCGGCGGCCGGTCCACTCCTTCGGGATGTGGCGGCGCTGACTGCGCGGTCGCCGCATGCGTCTCGGCACGCGCCTGCACAGCCTCCCCTTCCAGCCGCGCGTCCTCGCTGGCCCGTTCCTCCGCCTCGGCCTGCGCGGCCCTCTCCGCGAGGAAGCCGTCGACGATGCCATGGGTGATCTCGGCGGCACGGTTGAAGTCCACCCTGCGCCGTCCGTCGCCGCCCGCCTCGTGAATCGCCTCGCCAATGCGGCCGGACAGGACTTCCCTGTCCCGCTCGCCGAGGACCGTGTCGGCGGCAACCTCGGCCAGGCGCCGGTCGACCCCGCGGGTCGACATCCAGGAGACCGTCGTGCGGTTGTCCCGCATGGCCTGCGTGGAACGTGCGTCAAGATCGTCGATGACCTCCCGGATACGCCGCGACGAGAGCGGCCGGCGCTCGATGACGTCGACCGACAGCATGGCCTCGGCCCGACTCACATCGCCGCTGTCATAGCCGGAGTGGGCCGCGATCGCACGCAGGAAACGGTTGTGCGCCACGTCCCTTTCCGTCCCGGCCATCGCGTTCGGAGAGATCTTCTCCCGAATCCAGTCGACGGCGCGGTGGAAGAAACTCTGGCGGCGTACCTTGAGTTCGTCCGTATTCGAGTCGAGGACGACTCGAGCGTTGCGTATCTCGGCAACGTTCCGGAACTCGGAAATGTCCATGGCTTTCCTTCTGGCTTCGGAGGTGCCGGCGGCCAATAGCCGGCGCTCGCCATGCCACAAGACGTTCGCGAGTATCGTAATGCCGGGACCAGGACGGGTCAACGCGTGGTTGCCCCCGGTGGTTGCTCCGGCGCCCGGGAGACATCGACAACTCGCTGTCGCACATGTGCGACATCATCGTGGCGTCAGGGCGGCGTTGCTCCCGATTCCCGCGGCGGCAGCAGACCCAACTCGCGGGCGCGGCGGGCGGCGTCGCGGCGGCGGCGCACACCGAGCTTGCCGAACAGATTCTGGACGTGGTAGCGCACGCCACGGTGGGATAACGCGAGGGCCGCGGCGATGTCCCCGTCGCGCTCGTGTTCGAGTCGCGCCAGGACATCCATCTCGCGAGCCGTCAGGCGTGGCGCGTTGCCGTCGGGACGGATCAGGGCGAGGAGATGGGCCGCGGCATCGCGCTCCGAACCCGGCGTCGCGGTATC
Organism: Pseudomonadales bacterium; assembly: GCA_022827245.1. GTDB lineage: Bacteria > Pseudomonadota > Gammaproteobacteria > Pseudomonadales > Azotimanducaceae > VXNE01. The sequence continues at coordinate 54,823 of JAJDTI010000175.1, forward strand.
GACGAAGTCCGCCAGCACTTCCCGCGCGCCACGCTCGCGCAGCAGGCAGTGCGCGTAGTCGGTCTCGGCGTAGAGGGCGAGGTATTCCGCCAGGTGTGCACGCGCAGCCTTCGGCCTGCCGGCCGCGTGGGCCAGCGACACGCACAGCGCCCGCGCCCGCATGACCGTCCGGCGCAGCCCGCGTTCCGTGGACGCCGCGATCAGCGTGCGCGCCAGCCGCCGAACGCCGTCGTGGTCTCCCAGCGCCGCGAGCAGCCGCAAGCGCGCGCACGACACGGACTCCGCCTCGCGCCAGCCCTGCGTGACAAGCTCCGTGCAATCGGCGCCGTCGCACGGCATGGCGTGGGCGTCCCAGGTGTCGCGCGCTTCCGCCACCTGTCCGGCCTCTGCGAGCAGCGCGACCCGGCTCGCGACGAGGTGCCGGCGCAGGCCCGGCAGGTCCCCTTCGGGGACACCGCGGGCAGCCTCGTCGAGGGTGTCGATGCCGGCCAGGGCCCCGCCCGCGCTGCGGGCCTGCTCCACTGCGACGTCGGTCGCCGCGATGCACGCGTCGAGTCCCAACCCGTCGTAGAGGTCGGGCGGCAGGCGCCCCGTACCCGGTGCCGCGAGCCGGCTGCGTTCGAGATCCAGCTCCCGGCAGAGAACGCTTGCGGCCAGCGCCACAAACGGCTCCTGCAGGAAGCTCCGCGGCGCCATGTCGGTGCCGCGGCGATACCGGGAGACGGCATCCCCCACGCGGCCCTGCGCCATTGCGGCCTGGCCTGCGTGCAGGTGCACCCAGGCCGTCAGGAACGGCTCGCCGTGCACGCGCCGCAGGACGCGGTCGCCAAACTCGCGTCCGCGTTCGAACACGGCATGCATGTTGAAGGCCACGCACCGCGTGTAGTCCATGGCGGCGCCCACCAGCGATTCGACCGCGGGGTGGTCCGCAAGGTAGCGCAGGTCCTTGTGCAGGTGCAGCGTCTCGGCGGTCAGCGCGGACTCGCAACCGTAGTTGGCGACGATGACGCGCGCCAGGCACCGGTCGGCGCTCAGTTCGAGCGCCGCGCCAGACAGGCCTTCGGGGCTCGTCCGCGGAATCCGCGCCAACGCGCGACGCGCCTGTGCGAGACGGCCCGAAGCGGCGTCGGCAACGCACGCCGCCAATGCCAGCCGCGGTTCACTGGCGGCGACGTCGGCCGGCACCACCCGAGTGGCGGCGCCGAGCCGCTCGAAGCCCTGGCGCAGCCCCAGGCGGAGCCCGCCCGCGTCGAGCAGCATCCGTGCAGCGAGCGCGGCATCGCCGGCCTCGGCCGCGTGACGCATCGCGTCAACGGTGGCGTTCCGGTGCGCGAGCGCGCCCGCGATGCGGCGGTGTACCGCCGCGTAGCGGGCCGGGTCGTCACGGCGCAGCGCGCGGACGCAGTACTCGCGCAGCAACGGATGCAGGCTGACGACCCGGGCGTCGCCAACGCGGGTAGGACACAACAGCCCGTCGAGCTGCTGCATGCCGGTCACGCGCGCCATGGCCTCCGGCTCGCCGAGCGCGTCCGCGAGCAGGGCCTCGTCGAACCAGTCGAACTGCCCGACCGCGAGCAGCAGGCGCCCGTCGGCCTCATCCAGGGTGGGCCACAGGCGCGCCCCGACCCACTCGCGCGTCACGTGACGCAAGACGGACGCCCCGATCGACGGGACGCCTTGCCGCTCGTTGCATTGGAGGCGGACCGCGACCGGCCATCGGTCCGACGCGGCGGCGAGGGCGGCGATCCGGGCGCGCGAGGGCGCATCCCCGCACAACGCGGCGATCTCCCCATCGGTGAAGCGCAGGTCCGTGGCCGTGATCACGGCGCCGTCGTCGGTCACGAGCCTCCCGACGTCGAGGCCGGCGGGCAACTCGCGGCACGCGACCGCCAGGTGCAGGCACGGCGGGGCTGCGCGCACGAGGAAGTCGAGCATGGCGACGGCCCCCGGGTCCGTCACCCGTTCCGCCTCGTCGAGGGCCAGTACGCAGGGGGTCTGAGCGGCCTCGAGCGCTTGCAGCAGCAGCGTCGTGCGCCGGTACGGCGGGTCGGCGTCCGGGGCGCCCGCGCGCAGGCTCGCGCCGATGTCCACCCCGGCCTGCTGGAAGGCCAGGGCCAGGTACGTGTCGAGCGCGCCTGGCTCGTCGTCCTCCAGGGAGAGCCACGCGGTCCGGACGCCGTCCGCCGCCGCTCGGCGACAGCACTCCGCGAGGAGCGTGGTTTTGCCGAAACCGCCCGGCGCAAGCAGCAGCGTCAGCCGCCGGGCCGTGAACGCCGCGCGGCCCGCCAGCGCCGGGCGCTCCAGCAGTCCGGGTCCCGGCTCCGGGACGGTCACACGGTGGCGCAGCAACCATACCGGCACGTCGGGCAGGTCGGGTGCGGGAGGTACTGCCGCTGGCGCGCCGGACTTTTCCCCGTCGCGCGCAACGCCCTTGGAGTCGACCGTCGTGTCCATGCGGGCCGTAGCTTACTCAATCGGGTGGCCCCGTGGCATGGCGCCTCGCCATGTAGCACACGTGCGACAGGGGCCGTGGGCAGGGCACGAGTGTAGTACACCTCAAAAATATTTCAAAACAACTAGTTAGATAGCCCTCCCGATCGGAGCCGGCCGCCCGCGCACCGGTTCCGAAGGTGGGCCGCCAGCAGTGTCGGCGCAGCCCCGGACCGCCGCGTCATTGCGCCGAGTCGAAACGACCGCCGCGACTCGGTATGCTCGCGGCTCCCCCGGAGTATCCGTGAGCGGGTTGGCCGGCGCCGGGCTGGTGCCACCGAGCGTCGCCGTACCCAGCAGTGGAGTGGGAGGGCGTGATGGCGCAGGGGCCATCCGTGATAAAGGAACCCGGCGACGGGTCGACGACCGCGCGACCGGACGACCCGCGAGGACCCGTCCCGCACGCCCCGGCCCCGCGCGCCCGCTGGCTACTGCCCCACCGGGTCAGCGTCCCCGAACCAGGTCCCGGGTTCCTGGAGCGCCCGGACCTCGCCGCGCGGGTCGCGCCGACCGCGCGGCGCCTGACGCTGCTGATCGCCCCGAGCGGTTTCGGCAAGACGACGCTGCTGGCCCAGGGCTGCCGCCATGCGGCGCGCGACGGCAGTCCCGCCGCCTGGCTGTCCCTCGACGGTGACGACGGTCCGGACGCGCTCGACACCTACGTGGCCGTCGCCTTCGAGCACGCCGGCATCGATCTCACCCCCGCCCTACGGTCCGCCGACGCCGGCGGCGGCCCGCGCTTTCCGCGCACGGCCGTCGCCCTGCGCGCGGTGGCGGAACTCGGGACCCCGTGCGTGCTCGCCCTCGACGAGGCCGAGCGGGTCACCGACCCCGATGCCCTGGCCCTGCTCAACTTTCTCGTGCATGCGGCGCCGCCGGCCCTGCACCTGGCGATCGCCTGCCGGGAACTGCCCCCGGGTCTCGACGTCGCCGATCCGGTGCTGCGTGCGGATGCGGCCATCGTCACGTCTCACGACCTGCGCTTCAGCCCGGAAGACACCAAAGCCTTCCTCGGCGACGGGCTCTCCGCGGCGCAACTGCGCGAGGTCGTCGACACGTCCGCCGGCTGGCCCGTCGCACTGCGCTTCCAGCGCAACCAGGGCGAAGTGACGCCGACCGGGAACGAGCGCGTCGCCCGCCATCTCCTCGACAGCTGGCTGCAGTCCCGGCTCTGGCCCACCATTCCCGAGGAGGATCGGGAACTGGTGTTGGCCGTCGGCCAGTTCGACTGGTGGGACGAGGCACTGCTCACGGACGTGCTGGACGACCCGGCTGCCTACACGCGCATGGCACGCATGCAACAGTTGGACGGCCTGCTCGAACCCGGCAGCACCGACGGCACCGCGATCATGACCCTGCATCCGCTGTTGCGCGAGCACTGTGTCCACATGTTGCGCAGCCACACGCCGGACCGGCAGGTCGACGTGCATCGGCGGATCGCCCTGGCGCTGGCCGCGCGGGGCGATACCGTGGCCGCCATGCGCCACGCCCGCGAGGCGGGCGACGCGGACCTCGCCGCCGACATCCTTCTCGACGCGGGCGGGCTTCGGCTGGGGCTGCGCGAGGGCTACAGCCGCCTGGAGGCGGCGGTGCGACTGCTGCCCCCCGAGGCCAGCACCCGGCATCCGCGCCTGGCTCTCGCCCACTGTGCCGCAGCGGCCACCTCCGGCCGCGTTGCCGACGCCCGCCGCATACTTCGGCGCATCCCGCGGGTGGATCCGACGCAGGCCGCCGGCGACGCACTGGACATCTGCGCCGATCGCTGCCTGGCGCGCGCGATCGTGGCCAACTACGGCGGCGAATCCGCCGCCTCCGGCGATCCCCACGTCCTGCGGGACCTGCTCTTCTTCGCGCAGGCCCCGGCCCTGGAGCCCCTGATGCGCGGCGTCATGAGCTACTCGGTCGGCGTGGCCTGGCACCTCCACGCCGCGTTCGACGCCTGCCTGGCGCGCTGCCGAAGCGCCCGAGTCATCGACGACAGCCCGTTCCTGACCGTCTCCACCTACCTGTACGCGGGCCAGACCGCCATGGCGCAGGGCAACGTCGCCGACGCCGTCGCCTGGCTCGGCCGCGGTCGCGAACTGGCGCGGGCCCGCTATCTCCACGACCCCCGGCTGGCCGTCGCCGCGGAGGTGTTCATCCGCGAACTCGAACTCGAACGCTGCCGTTTCACCGGCTCCGCCCCGTCAGGGTCGCTGGAGCACATGTTCCGCGGTCTCCCATTGCACGCGTACTTCGCGACCGTTGACGTGACCGTGGAACACGCGCGGGCGACGCAGGGCGTTCACGCGGCCATCAAGACCCTCGACACGATCGCGGAAAGGGCTCGCGACACCGACCGTCCCGCCCTCGTCCGACACTTGGCGGCGACCCGCGTCGGGTTGCTCGCCGACACCGGCAGGGTGCTCGAAGCGCAGCGCGACTACGAGTCGGCCGCGCTCCCGACCACGGACGAGCAGTGCACGACGCTGTTGTCCCAGGGCTGGCGCGAAGCCGAGGCGGCCTCGTGCGCCCGCATCCGTCTCCTGGCCGCCCAGGACGACCGCCGTGGCGCTCGCCGACTCGCCAACGCCCTGGTCACCGCGTCCGCCGAACGCGGCGCGCGCCGGACCGAGATGCGCGGGTGGGCCTTGCTGGCCGTCGTCGAGCACGCCGGCGGCGATCGCGGGGCCGCGCGCTCCGCGCTGGCGCGTTTCCTGGACCTGTACGCCGACACCGACTACGCACTGCCCCTCGCGCGGGAAGCCGCCGCCGCCGCGCTGCTCGAGGACTTCATCGACGACGGACCGGTCGGTACGGCCCGCCGCGCCGCGCAAGGCCTGCTCAGGACCGTCGTGCCCGCGGCGGCCGACAAGCCGCGCCTGTCGGCCCGGCAGGCCGAGGTCCTCGCGCGGCTCACCGACCGCGACCAGGACATCGCCGCGGCGCTCGGACTGTCCAAGGGCGGCGTGCGTTACCACGTCGAAGGACTGTTCGACAAGTTCGGCGTCAAGAGCCGCCGGGCGGTCATGCACAGGGCGCGCGCCCTCGGACTGCTGCCGAACCGTTAACCTCGTGTCGGCCCCTCCCCGGGGCCAGGACAACCCATCTCCGACAGGACCCTGGCGTGGTGTCCATGGGATGCCCGTCCGTGCCCGAACCCGGCAGCCGATGACCCGCAACTGGTGCCTGCAAAAATACCGGTTTGGGGAACGAATAGGACTGTTATTTTTGTGATAGGTTGGCTCGGGCTACGGTCGTTCGTTGCGCGCGCACGCAGCCGGAAGGACGTGTGGACGCCAGGAACCAGGTGTAGGCATGGCGAAACAAGGCACGGGTACCGTCAGGCTGTCCGTGGAGGCATTCGACCCCGACCAGGTACGTCCCTGGCGCTATCACAACCGCGCCGGGTCCGGCATGGACGACACGTCCATCGAAGAACTCGCCAACTCCATTCGACGTGACGGCCAGCAGCAGCTCGGGCTCGCGCGGCGCCTGCCGCCGGGCGATGCGCATGCCGCCGAGGTCATCTTCGGCGTGCGCCGGCTCGCGGCCTGCCGCCGCGCCGGCGTGCCGTGGCGCGCCGAGGTCCGCGACGCCGACACGCCCGACGCCGAGTGCGCGGCGATGATGCACAGCGAGAACGAGTGGACGGAAAACGTGTCGCCGCTCGAGAACGCGGTGCAGTGGACCGCCATGATCGACGCCGGGGTGTTCGAGAGCCAGAGCGCGCTGTCGGACGCGCTCGGCTGCCACCGCGGCACGGTCTCGCGCGCCGTGCGCAGCGCCAAGGCGATGTTCGGCGAGGATTGGCTCGCCGACCTGGTCCGGCCGGTGATGCACGAGTTCAGCGTGCGCGCCGCCGAGCGTTTCACGAACGCGCTCTCCGACCGGCGCGCCCACGCCCTCGCCCGCGAACGCGCGCGCAGCATCGTTCCGGGCACGCTCTCGGCGGCACAGCTCCACACCGCGTTGTTCGACGCGCGCAAGCCGCTGCGCGAGACGCTGTACGAGCGTCGCGGCGCCAACACCGGCCGCGGTCCCGTCACCGCCCGCATCGAACGCGACAAGGACGGCGGCTGGTCCGTCAGCGTGCGCCCGCACGACCAGTCCCCGCGCGACATGGCCGAACTCGCCGAACAGGTCGAAGCGTTGCTCGCCAGTCAGACCGCGCCCGCCGCCGGCGTCCGGCTCGGGCGCCGCATCGCCGCGCTCATGTCCGCCGAAGAAGCGAAAGAGGCGGACCAGTCCTGGCTCGAGGGCTTCCTCTGGGCCGCCTCCCAGGCAAGCGGACTCGACTGGGACCGCTGGCGCTGCATGTCCGCCGCCGAGGCGCTGCGCTCGCAGCGCGGCGGCTGGGAACAGGCCCTCGTCCGCGCCGTCGGCGGACGCGACGCGGATCCCACCGGCGGGACCTCCTCCGCCTGAGGCCCCTTCCAGGCGTTGCTCCGCGGAGGATGTCCTCCTACCCGGAGAACCCGATCCACCGCCCCGCCGCCGCGACGGTGAACCACACCCCGATGGATGCGAGCCCGAGCAGGGCGCCCAGGAGCCGTCCGGGATCCCGCCGCACCAGCGGATGCTTGATCGCGAACGTGAAGACCAGCCCCGTCGCGAGCGCGATCATCTTGACCCAGAAGGAGTAGTTGTAGAAACACTTGATGGCTTCGGAGAGGAACAGCGGGATGCCCGTCGCGAACATGGTCGCGAGCGCCGCGAGGAACCAGGGCCGGGCGTCCGCGAGCACCAGGTGGGGCGCCCGTCCCCGCAGGCCGAGACCGAGGAGGCGCAGGTCGACCATCAGCAGCGACCCGCCGAGCAGGCCGAGCCCCAGCAGGTGCACGGCCTCGATCGCCGGGAACAGCCACAGCGACTCGCGGATCGCCTGGCCGACGGGGGTGCGCTCAAGCGCGTCGAACACTTCGAGCCAGTTCATGCCTGCGCCTCCACGACGCACCCCGCGAGCCAGTACACGAAGTCCGACTGGGGCCGGTAACAGTCGAACCAGTTGTAGGCGATCATGCGGCCGAACACGATGATCCCCGACCACAGCACCAGCGACACCGCCGCCGAGACCCGGGCGCCGAGGGGTGGCTTCGGATCGGTGTCCCAGCGCTCCCGGTCACGCTGCACGCGCCGGTGGAAGATCCAGACGTTGATCGCCGCGGCCACCAGGAAGACCACCTTGATGCGGAACCAGACGCTCTGGTAGGTGCGCACCGGGATCGCGTAGAAGAGGAGCAGGCCCGTGGTCACCATGATGACCGCCCCGACCACCGTCCAGGGCAGGAGCCGCGCGTTCATCTCCGAGACCGGCACGTCCCGGAACGCGACCCCGAGCAGCCGCAGGTCGACCATCATCACCGTCCCGGCGAACAGGAGCAGCGTCACCACGTGAGTGGACTCGATGAGCGGATACGCATAGAGCGACTCGTGCAGCGCGATGCTCCAGCGCGTGCTCGCGAGCCACTCGCAGAAAGGCAGCAGCGACATCTGACGACTCCTCTTCGGCCCCGGCGGTTCTTCGGCCCCGGCGGTGTCGGCCCCGGCGACCTACGAGCCGGGGATGGGCCGTTCGAAGCGACCGCCGTCGCGGAACTCGAACGCCGTGGAATAGAAGCCCGCGGTGCGCAGCGTCAGCGTGGCGTCCGCCTCCCCGCGATTCTCCCAGAACCAGCCGTGGATGCCCGGAAACGGCGCCACGTACGTGCCCGCCCCGCGGTCGGCGCGTGCGCGGTCGAAGGACTCGGCGTACCCGGGCTCGGCGCCGTCCGGTTCGCTGTGCAGCTCGTAGAGCACCTCGCCGGTCGCCGTCCAGTCGTAGACCATGCTGTCGCCTTCCTCCAGCCGGTACTTGTACTCGACCGACTCGAACGGCGACAGCGTGAAGCGGATCTCGTCCGTGAGGAATCGGTCTTCCTGGCGCGCCAGTGTACTCGTCACGTCCCGGGACAGCCCGAGGACGCCGAGCGCCTTCCCGGTACCGAGCGGGTCGAACCCGAACTCCGCGGGCAGCACCACCGCGAACAGGACGCCCGCCGCGACCGCCGCCGCCCCGGTCGAGGTCGCGACGATGCGGGCCGGCGACGGCCCCTCCGGGGCAGACGCCGTCATGCCGGCGCCAGGAACAGGCCGCCGAGCTGATAGCCCGCGAGCCCGAAGCCGCCCGCCATGAGCGCGACGTTCGTGGCGAAGGCGTGCCGCGCGAAGCTGGCCCGGGTGCGCCAGAAGAGGAGCAGCGCCAGCACCGCCGCAAGCGCCGTGAACTGGCCGAGTTCGACACCCACGTTGAAGCTCACGATGTTGACCAGCAACCCGTTCTCGGAGTGCACGAGTTCCTGCAGCTTGGTCGCGAGACCCAGCCCGTGGAACAGGCCAAAGACCAGTACGGCCGCCCGGGTGTCCGGGGCGATGCCGAACACCCGCCGGAACCCGTCCAGGTTCTCGAACGCCTTGTAGACTATGGAGAGACCGATGATCGCGTCGATCACCCACGGGTTGACCTGCCATCCGCCGAGCACGCCGGCCAGCAGCGTGATGGTGTGGCCCGCCGTGAAGAGCGTCACGTAGAGCGCGACGTCCCGCAGCCGGTACAGGAAGAAGATCACGCCGACCAGGAACAGCAGGTGGTCGTAGCCCGTGACCATGTGCTTCGCCCCGAGATAGAGGAACGGCGCCACCGCGGGACCGTCGATGCTCTCGACGAACAGCGCGTCGGAATCCGACACCGCGTGTCCGAAGACGGCCGGGGCCGCAAGCAGCGCCAGCGCGGCGAGGCCAGCCCGGCCGGCCGCGTTCACGCCTCGCCCGGGCGCACCGGGCGGTCCACCCAATATTGCTGGTGACAGGACACGCAGACGTTGTAGAGCCGGCCGCCGGCCACGAACAGGGCGTCCGCGTCCTGCGCCTCCGCGGCGTCTCGCGCCTGCACGCCGGCGCGGACGAGTCCCCGCGAGATCTCGGTCCAGTCTTCCCGGTCGACCGCCTGGGTCGGCATCATCAGGAGATTGCCGGACTCGGCGACGACCGCGGCCGCATGGGCGACCCGCAGCCAGCCCTCTTCCGTCGTCGGCGCCAGGTCCTCGACGCCGTCTTCGGTGACGATCGCGCCCGCCGAGCTCCAGATCACGTCCGCCGCGGGGTCGAGGACCAGGCGCATCGTCTCCTGCATGTCGTGCACGGCCTCGAAGGTCGCCGGCGGCGGCGCGTCGCCGCAGGCGAAAAGGCCAAGGGATACAATCGCGAAGGCGCGTTTCAAGGACGGAGAGACCGCAGGCGTAAGGGACGCCGCGCATTATGCGGCGAAACTCCCCCACTTCCCACACGGGCCACACGGACCGCCTCCCCCATGATTTTCGAGCAGCACCACGTCGAGCACTACAGGCGTCACGGTTACGCGATCGTCGAGCGTTTCCTGACGGCCGCCGAGCTGACGGCGGCGCGTGCCGAACTCGCGGAGATACTGCCCGGCTGGGTGGAGTTCTGTGACGATCCGTCGAACGGCCGGCCGAAGGACTGGGACGCCCCCTTCGTGCCCGGGCGCTATCGGGCCGCGGCGCAGGAGTAGCAGGCCGATTCAGGGAACGAGGAACGGGGGTTCCGGGCTGGGAGCCGGCGGGCGCGTCCACGCGTCCGGTTTCCGTACTGCTGGCGGTATGGGCCGTCCGACCTACCGGTCGCTGTTCGCGACCGTACTGCTTCGTCAGGCGGCCACCGCCATCGAACCCCGTAGCCGGCGCCGCGGAACCCCATGCGGCGCCGACAGGTACTGCCACATGGCCGCACCACGCCGGTCTCTGGACGATAGGGGCGCCACCATCCGCCGGGAAGCGTTTTTTCCCGGACGCTTGCCTGATCCGTCAGTCGATTCTCAAACGGCACTGGCGCAGCGCGAAACATGCCCCGACGCGACAGATCCAGGCCGTCGAGGGGCCGAACCGCCTCTGGCGTCGTTCCAGGATGCGCCATTGCACGAATCGACTCGTGTCGTGCACTCGGCGCCCGTCTCCCTTCGTCCCCTGACAGGCTTTCGAGACCCTCTCGCGTACCGGCCACGGCGTCCGGGATGCCTGAACGGCACGAGTCGTCAGGTGCCGTAGCGCCGCATCGCCTGCCGGACTTCCGCGACACGGCTGCGGCTCACCGGGACCTCGCGCTCGCCCGTGACCTGCAACAGCGTCCGGTGGCCGCGGCGCACCATCCCCAGGACGTGGCGATGCGCGACCCAATGCGAGCGGTGCACCTGCATGCCCAGGTCGCGCAGCGCCTTCACGGCGTCGGACAACGGCAACAGCACGAGGCACGATCCCTCCGCGGTGACGACCTCCAGGTAGTGGCCGGACACGCGCAGGCACACGATGTCCCGGCCGAGGCCCGACGGCACCCGCTCGAAGAACCACGACGCCTGGTCCCCCACGGGCCCTGCGGCGGTGGAGACAACCGGCTCGGCAGCATCCGCCTCGGGAGGCGCGCCCTCCTTCACCAGACCGTGGCGCATCGCCGCGATCTGACACACGACGAAGTGCAGGACGGCGCTGGCGACCACCGTCAGGAGCGTCACGTTGACGTACATGGCGAGGATCGGGACGGGCCTGGCCGGGTAGAACAGCCCATAGGCCGTGTATGCGACGGCAGTACAGAACAGGGTGAAGAAAAACGTCCCGCAAGCCGCCGCCCACGCGATCACGGCGGGCGGTCGTGAACGCAAGAGGTACAGGATGACGGCGCCAAGGGCATGGCAGATGGGCCAGCACACCACCGCGCAGGAGATCCAGAGCAGCACGCGCTGGGACAGGCCGCCGTACTCCACGCGGCCGACCAGGGAGAACGCGACGGCCAGCACGAGTACCACGACCAGCGATCCCGCAACGACCCCGCCTTCCAGCGCGGCCTTGTGGGCCCACTGCAGGCTGGCGAACCCGTGCACACCCCCGGGCGGCTTCCAGTCATCCATCGGGGGACACTGCCTCGAGGCTCACGGGGCGCTTACGGCGCCTCGACGGCCAGCGCGGCCCGAACGCTGGCGAGATGCGTGCGGCTGACCGGGATCTCGTGGGACCCCGTCAGGCGCAGCAGCGTCCGCTGACCGCGCTGTATCACGCCGTCGACGTGACGATGCGCGACCCAGTAGGAGCGGTGCACCTGCATGCCAAGGTCCCCCAGCGCCAACACCGCGTCGGACAGCCGCATCAGGACCAGGCACGTCCCCGCCGTGGTGACGACGTGCAGGTAGTGGCCCGAGACGTTGGCATAGATCACGTCGCGCCCCACGTGTCGCGGCAGACGGTCGAAGAACGCCTGGGCGGACCCGGCAACCAGCGGGACGGGCTCTTGTGCAACGGGCGCGGGCACCGCTTCCGCCCCGCCGGCCCCGGCGCCGGCGGCGATGGCCATCCGGGTCCGCGCGCGCTGGCAGGCCACGTAATGTACGAGCGCCGACACGCCGAGGGCCATCACCGCAAGGTTCGCGAAGAACCTCCCGACCGGCATCGACTGCGCGCCCTCCGGATGCAGCCAGCCGTACACCCCGTACCCGACCGCCGTGAAGGGCACGCTGAGAAAGAGGACGCCCGCGACGGCCGCCACGACGATCAGGATCGGGGGACGCGACCGCATCAGGTAGAGGATGACGGCCGTCACCGCGTGTCCCGGCGGCCAGCAGAGCAGACCGCAGATGGCCCAGTACGCGAGCCGTTCGGGCAACCCGAGTTGCGCGACGATGCCGATGGGAAAGACCACGGCGGCCACGACGGCCAGGCCCGCGGTCGTGCAGAACGAGGCCTGGATCAGGCTCCAGTCGAGCATCTCCCGGTGCGCCAGGCGCAGGAGGGCCAGCCCGCGCAGCGGATACGGGGACTCCGTTTCGGCCGCGGGGGCCGCGCTACTACCGTCCATCACCGTTCCAGACCAGAGACCGCAAAACAACGTCCAGCCAGCTTCCCTACGATAGCATCCCCGGCGGTCCTTGCGCCGCGCCGCCCGGGCGGGTCAGCGGGCCTCCACCGCCGCATGCACCGCGGCCGCGTACCGTCTGCTCACCGGAACTTCGTCGCCGCCGGTCAGGCACACCATCGTGCGCCCGTCCCGGCGCACCGTGCCCGAGAGGTGACGGAACGCCACCCAGTAGGACCGGTGTACCTGCATGCCGAGGCCACCGAGCGCCGCGACCGCATCGGACAGGCGCATCAGCACCGGATGGGAGCCGGCCGTCGTCACCACGTTCAGGTAGTGGCCGGAGACGCCGAGATAGACGATGTCCTCACCCAGCATGGGCGGAAGGCGGTCGAAGAAGCCGTCGGCCGCCGCCGCGCGCGCCGGCCCCGCCGCCTGCCCCGCGGTCGCGGCCGGCGCCATCGCCAGGTGCGCGTAGCGCTCCTTCACGCGCTGACACGCGATGTAGTGCAGCAGTCCGCTCAGGAGGAAGGCCAGGGTCGCGACTTCCGCAAAGACCGCGAGCGCGCCCGGATATTGTCCCCGTACCCAGCCCGAGACGCTGTAGACGATGGCCGTGCACGGGAGGGTGGCGAACACCGTGGCGAGCCCCGCCGCCAGCGCGATCTCGAGCGGCGGCCGCAGGCGCATGAGGTACAGGACGCCCGCGAGCACCGAGTGCCAGAGCGGCCAGCACAGGAGCGCACAGCCCACCCAGAGCAGGACGTGGGTCACCGGGGCGTCGAGGTTCAGGGTGGTCGTCTGGACCAGGCCAAACGCCGCCGCGAAGGCGACGAGCAGCAGGAACGCGATGCGGATCAGGCTCCACTCCAGTACTTCCTTGTACACCCACGACAGGCAGGCGATTCCCCGCACCGGTCCGTCTGGCATGCGGTGATCCACGAGCGTCAGACACCCGGTCGGCGGTGCGAGACGCTGGACGATGTCCGCCACACGGCTCGGTTCGGGGGAGGGTCCTCTTGCCTACGCGTACCGCCGGCGCCTTGGCGACGACCGCGGGGGGCCGGGCGAATCTGGTGGAGCCAGGCGGGATCGAACCGCCGACCTCAACAATGCCATTGTCGCGCTCTCCCAGCTGAGCTATGGCCCCACGAGGCCGCAGGATAGTACTGTGGTGTCCCGCAAGTTTCTAGTCCGGACCCCGGTCCGCGGGGCCTGCCGGCAACGCCTCGAAGGCCCGGTCCAGGCGCTTGCCTTCCTTCTTCGAGACGCCGCCGAGCGCCTCCAGGGCCGAGCGGATGCGCGCCCGCGCGAGGTCGCGTCCGAGGAACGCCACGGAGTCGAACAGCGGCAGCGCGACGGAGCGCCCGGACACCGCCACGAACTGGGGGAACACGAAGTCGCGAATCTTGAGATCCATGCTTTCGGCCAGGGCACGGCAGCGCGCGAGCAACGCCTCGCCGGTGACCTCGGGCATCTCGTCGAGCACGCGCAGCACGTGGTGCAGCACGCGCCGGCAGTCCGCCTCCTCGAGGGTCCGGTGCGCGAAGTGTTCGGCGGTCAGCGACGGGCGTTCGCCGAGCAGGTAGTCGACCTGCGGGGCGAGGTCGATGAGGCGTTCGGTGCGGGACTGCACCAGCGGCACCAACTGCAGGAGGCGGTCGCGCCGGAGACCCCACGCGGCAACGCGGTCGGCGAACGCCTCCGCCGAGAGTCCACGGAGATACTGCCCGTTCAGCCAGTCGAGCTTCTCGAGGTCGAACACGGGCCCGCCCGTGGCGACCCGGTCGAGGTCGAACGCCTCGACCATCTCGTCGAGCGAGAAGATCTCGCGTTCGTCCGGCATGGACCACCCCATCAGCCCCAGGTAGTTGAGCAGCGCCTCGGGCAGGTAGCCGACGTCGCGGAAGTACCCGAGGCTGGTGGGATTGCGTCGCTTGGACAGCTTGCTGCGGTCCGGATTGCGCAGCAGCGGCAGGTGCGCGTGCTCCGGCATGTCCCAACCGAGGCAACGGTACAGGAGCGCGTGCTTCGGCAGCGAACCGATCCACTCCTCGCCGCGCAGCACATGGGTGATGCCCATCAGGTGATCGTCGACCACGACCGCGAGGTGATACGTCGGAAAGCCGTCGCTCTTCACGAGCACCTGCATGTCCACCTGCGCCCAGGGGATCTCGATCATGCCGCGCAGGCGGTCTTCCACCCGGCAGGCGCCGTCCCGGGGCACGCGCAGGCGGATCACCGACGGTTCGCCGGCGGCCAGGCGCCGGTTGCGCTCTTCTTCGGACACGCCCAGACAGTGCCCGTCGTAGCCGGGGTTCTCCCCCCGTTCGCGCTGGGCGCGGCGCAGGGCGTCCAGGCGCTCGGGGGAGCAGAAACAATGGAACGCGTCGCCCTGGGCGACGAGGCGCTCGGCGTGCTCGCGGTAAAGCGCCACCCGTTCGCTCTGGCGGTACGGGCCGTACGCGCCGCCGATGTCCGGACCCTCGTCCCAGTCGATGCCGGCCCAGCGCAGGGACGCGACGATGGCCGCCTCCGACGCCGCCGTGGAACGCGCCTGGTCGGTGTCCTCGATGCGCAGCACGAAGCGCCCGCCGTGGCGACGGGCGAAAGCGAGATTGAAGAGCGCGACGTACGCCGTGCCGACGTGGGGGTCGCCCGTGGGCGACGGTGCGACACGCGTACGGACGGTCAGACCGGTGTCAGACATGCTGGCCGGCGATTATAAGCCGGTCGCCGGGCACACGACGGAGTCGTCTTCCATTGACGTCGATGACTGTCACCACTACAAGGAATCGCAGATTCCTGACTTCGAGCAAACGATGAACGACGGGCACAGCCGGCAGCGGGTCAGCGAGGCATCGCACTTCAACAATCCCGATTGGCTGATGCCGAGGGAAGCCTACGTGTCCGAGGCCTGGTTTCAACGGGAGCAGGAGCGGCTCTTCAGCCGGAGCTGGAACTACGTCGGCGTGGTCGGCGAGTACCAGGCGCCCGGCGACTACATCTGCACACAGGTCGGCCTGCACCCCCTGGTGGTGCTCAAGGGGCAGGACGGGCGACTGCGCGCCTTCCACAACCTCTGCCGGCACCGGGGCGCGCCGCTGTTCGAAGGTCGGGGCAACGTGGGCCGGAAGATCGCCTGTCCCTATCACCGTTGGGTTTACGACCTGCGCGGCAGCCTTGAAGGCGTGCCTTGCAGGGACGTGAACTACCCGGACATGCAGATGGCCGATTATGGGCTCCATCCGGCGGCGCTCGCCTGCTTCCGGGGGCTGGTGTTCGTCCATCCCGACCCGGCGGCGGACTTCTCGGCGTGGATCGGCGAGTTCACCGCCGATGCCTGGCCCTTCGACCGGGACGACCTGGAGTGCGCGCTGGCCATCGAGTATGGCTTCCGGTGCAACTGGAAACTCGCCATGGAAAACGCGCTGGATACCTATCACCTGGCGTTCCTGCACAAGGCGGGGATCGGTTCCGGCCCAACCGGGGACCCGAGGTTCTTCCTGCGGCCCTGGCGGCTGTTTCAACGTCATGCCTACCAGGTACGCGACACCGAACTGTTCGCCGATGGGCGCGACATGGACTCCTACATGCCCATCGATCCGCCGCTCGCCCACCACGCCGAGTTCAAGAGCGACCAGTACCTGCTCTTCCCCAATCTGTTCACCGGCGCCCAGCCGAGCGGGCTCATACTGATGCACGTCGTTCCCGAGTCCGCCGAACGCTGCGAGGTGGTCTTCCAATTCTTCGTCGCGCCGTACTGCGAGGAACAGGTGCGGGGACGGTTTCGCGGGACCATGCAGAAGCTGCTGCCCGGCACGGAACTCAGCCCCCCGGACCACACCCGCCCCTGGACGATCCGGGTCGACTCGCTTGACCGGGTGAACAAGCCGGCGATGGAGGCGGGCGAGATCACGCTGGAGGACATGTGGATGATGGAACGCCTGCAGCGCTCGATGCACGCACCCCACGTCCAGATCGGCCCCCTCTCGCCACTCGGCGAAACCGCGCAGATCCAGCACTTCCACCGGGCTGTCCTTGCCAGCCTCGACGAAGTCGCCTGAGGCTTCGGGCCGTGCACGGGCGCGGGACGCGGGCTGGTTGGCGGCGCGGCGTTTCGCGCTACCGCGAGACGCCCGGAACCTCCGCCGGATCGACCAGGCCGACGCGCCGCCAACCCTTGGACAGCAGCCAGCTCCGCGGCGTCGCAACTTCGCGGGAGCGACCAGCGTCCGCGTACCTCCCGGGCGGCGGCGCACGCCCCTTCCACCCGTCGAACCACAACCCGGAACTCGCCCC